>LCQF01000023.1 GCA_001004005.1 Parcubacteria group bacterium GW2011_GWA2_49_9 | reverse complement strand
TAGGCGAATCACCAAAATGAACACCACTAGGCAATCTCATAACTGCTGGAGGTATTAAATTAAATTCTTTATACACATCAATTCTTTCTGATTTAGGCAAAAGCTCACCACGATCATTATACGCTGAATCAGTTGCAAAAACATAATTTTCATTAAGTTTATTTAATGCAGTAAGATATTTTATAGGAATTACTTTTTCTAATGAATCTCCTCTTTCTATTTGTCTTTGATGTTGAATTTCAGGGGTAGTATCAAAGTGAACAATTAATCTTTCTAACCACCTTACTGAACGCCTAGGATTTCTACCAAGACCATCAGCAGTTTCTTCAATGATATGGTAATATTCCTTTTCAGCTTTAGCACTCATATAACCATCTTCAACAGAATTTTTTATGAATGAGTAAGTGTGATTAAGAGCAAAGAGTATTCCTAATGTGATAAGTAACATTGTTGTATCTTGTATTGGTGCTAGTATGAGAAGAAAGACAAGATACTTCCACCATACCACTCCCACCAAAAGCACCCAAAGAGTGAACGCAAACCAAAGAATCGCGAAAAGATAGAGGGCGGCGAGAAAGAGTAGTGCTTTTGGCGTCTTGACGAGCGTTTTGCGCTGTTCAACACGCAGAAAATCGCCGGTGCGCCAGAGCCACTTCAAAAATTCCCGCGGGTGGTATTCGCTCTGCTGTGCCATATAGACGAGCGAGCGGATAGAGCGCGGGTGGTAGCGAGAAATGAAATTTTTGAGGGTGGTCTGCATGTAGTTGTGTCATTCCAATGAAAATTGGAATCCAGTTCTCCTGGATCCCCGCGTTCGCGAGGATGACAGACTTACCTAAGAATGAACTTTTTAATTAAATCTGCCACTTCCTCCGGATTTTCCTCATGCACAAAGTGCGCCGCATCGTCTATAACCTCAAGTTTGGAACCGAAAATCAATGCTTGCAAGCGTTTTCCATCTGAAAGCGGAGTAACTATGTCGTTTCGCCCCCAGATAAGCAGGGTCGGGGACTGTATCCTCTGTGCCGAGTCAGCTAAATCCTCTTTCGTAGACCGGAGAAAGGTTTCTTTCATGACCGGCGAGGAAATATCCAGATAATCGGTACTCCCAGCCATCCCATACAGCTTCCGGCGAAGCCGCTCTTGAATACCGTTGGGTAAGAAGACGAGACCCATTTTCCCTATTTTTGAGGCTACCAAAAACAATTTCGCCTTACTCTTGTGCGTTTTCAGTCCCGCTGATGCAATAAGCACCAGTTTTTGTGCGGTAAGTGCCCCCTCCGATACTCCTTTCAGAATCACGCGTCCTCCGAATGAATGACCGACCAGTACGTCGGGCTGAATACCGAGTTTGCCGCAGAAAGACTTTACAAACTGAACATAGTCCCCCACCCCCCAAGACTCTTTCGGCGCTTCACTCCCACCAAACCCCGGCAAATCAAGCCGTACCATCCGGAAAGTACCTGAAAGAAGCGGGGTTACCCCATCAAAGGTATGCAAACTGGTCATCCAACCGTGTAAAAGGAGCATCACCGGTCCTTTGCCGGCGTCTTCATACTCAACCGCCAGGTTGTTAATGATGATCTTCATTGTCGGGACTGATTACCGCATCAGCCTCAATCTCTATAAGCCACTCTGGATGTATAAAACGCGATACCTCCACGAAGGTACAGGCTGGCTGGGTTTCAGAGAAATATTCCCCGTGCGCTTCTGCAGCCTTTTTCCACTCTTCAATGTCGGTAAGGAAAATCCGGGTGCGAATCACGTCTGTAATGTTCCCGCCCGTTTTCTCAATCACATCTTTGATAATCTCCAAACAACGTTTCGTTTGTCCATACACATCCCCCGGGGTTGTCACAGAACCATCAACGGCAATCGGAGCCGTTCCACTAACCGCGATGATATTTCCTACCCGCACAGCTCGTGAAAAACCAATCTGTTTTTCCAGCGGTTGATTGTAGACAATTTTTTTTCTCATAGCTCAAAAAGAAATATTTTCGGGGAGCCGAGAACCCCAGTAGTAGAATCTTGAAGACTCGATTCACTACGGGGCGCGTCGGACTCAATTACCAATTCGGGGTACCCAGATTTGAACTGGGACTGCTTGCTCCCAAAGCAAGTATGCTACCGTTACACCATACCCCGATTAAAACTCTTTGATACTAACACGACCCTCACTATTTTTCTAAAGGACATTCATAAAGGACATATCAAATATGCTATGTCCTTTATGAATTCACAAAATGAGGTCCTCCATAAAATTTATTTTTGCTTTCTTCTGTGTACCGTCTATATATACCGTTGCCACATCAAACTGCCAGTTTGTTTCAGATGAAACATGTTCCGCACCCAAATAGGTCTGTATTATACGGCCTAATCGCTTCATTTTTACAGCATTCACATTATCCTCCGCCCTGAAGCGATCTTTCTTTATCCCAGAGTGCACGTATGCCAACGCCTTTTCACGACCGGATGTTTCTGATGAAACCCCAGTAGTAGAACCTCGCGGACTCGGTTCACTACGGGGCAAGCGGGTTTCATCTGAAACAAACCCCCGTGACATCGCTTTCACCTCAACAAAGTGAATTTTATTTTTCTTCACAGCAACGACATCCAACTCACCCCACGGCCTTCTATAATTCCGATGAAGAATCGTGTACCCTCGTTTCATAAGAAACATTGTTACAAGTTCTTCACCGAGCGAACCAGTTTTCTGTGTCTTCCCCACTTTTGTAAAGCAAAAAATATTTGTCTACCTCGGGCGGACAAATATTTTTATCAAATAAGATTCTTCTCTAAAATTTCACGCGTAAACTCATCAAGCTCTTTTATGTTTTTCATTTCCTCCAATGTCAGCCATTTGAATTCCAAATGCTCCTCATTAAGGACAGGTTCACCGGAGGTTGCCGCCGAAAAAGTTAAACGCACGATATGTTTCTCGGGTAACCGGATAATGTCCTGTGCGCCTATTAATTTCAGGTCGCCAGCAACTGAAAGTTTTGTCTCCTCAAAGACTTCCCTTTTTATATTTTCCAAAAGTGGTGTCCCTGGGAAGATTCTTCCGCCTGGGATGTCCCAGAAATTTTTTATATTCGGATAACGGACAGGTGACCTTTTCAAAAGCAAATACTTGCCAAATTCATTCTTTAGAAAAATCTTAACTCCTACTTGTAAAACTATTGACTTTTCCATTTTTAATTCTCAAATTATATATGTTTCATGTGAAACATTAAAAGACTTTGTTTGACCTGTCTTTTTCAATTAAGTCTTGTTATTAGCCGTTTTCACTCATTTCATGTGAACCGTGAGTGTGTCCTTTATACACATATCCCCTGTCTTATCCACAGGTGGCCGCTCAAATACTCTTTGAACGGGTACGGAGTTTTTCTGCTGAAAAACTCCTCAAGTGCTCCGCCGTCGCGTTCGCAAGCCCCGTTCAAAGAGTATTCTCGCTTTTTTGTTAAAAGACTGCTGTGCGGGTAGGGAGAATCGAACTCCCGCCTGCTCCTTGGCAAGGAGCCGTCCTGCCATTAAACTATACCCGCTTCAGAATTGGCAAAATGCTTTGACGCTAACGTGAGCCATATTAGCATCTTCTCTTTGAAATATCTATTGCTGATGCTCACATTACAGACTCCATAGTTCAACCTGCGTACTCGACTTTTGCCTTCTATCCGAATACTCTGGAAGAAATTGTCATCTTGCAGTCCTGTGTACTGCATCCAGTACTTTTTGCAAAGTAATTCGTCTAAATCAGGGTAAAGTAGTAGCCATATTCGTATCTTTTCCTTTTGGATCCGGCAGATTTCCAGCAAAAAACGCAAAAATACCTTGATCATAAGGGGTTCTGTGTTCGCTATCCCCGAGCGATATTTAGATAGTTTGTCCCCTTCGCCCCAATAAATCATAAGTCCGGCGATAAAAACGGGGTTATTTTGATGTGTCTGATACTCTTCAAAGGCTTCTTTTTGAGCCCTTTCATAAAGTAAATCGAGTTGTTTTCTTCTGGCCCTACGCATCAAATCTAACTTATAAGAGTTCTTAGTTGAAGATTCGGAAGAAAGCCTGGATTTGATATCTTTCGACCATTCCTCATTTCTAAACCAATCCGAAAGAGTTGCTAGCGACATACCTAATTCTGCCTTTATCGCCTTGTAGCTCTTTCCGGCTCGCCTCAACTCAAAGGCTTTTTCTTTATCAAACCGCATAATACTAATTGTACAGTACAAATTGCGGGTTCGGTGTGGAAAACTAACAATTTTTGACCAAATAGATTATGATTAATCTGCGCGCCCGTAGCTCAAAGGATAGAGTACTTGGCTTCGAACCAAGGGGTTGCAGGTTCGAGTCCTGCCGGGCGCAAAAAAAGTTTATGAGGATTGAAAAAATTCTTATTCCCAAAGAAATCGCTCAAGTTGCAAAAACCTTGGAAAACAAGGGTTTTGAAGCGTATCTTATCGGGGGATGCGTACGGGACCTGCTTATTTCTCGGAAACCGAAGGATTGGGATATCACAACCAACGCCACACCTGAACAAATCGCCACATTGTTTACCAATACCTTCTATGAGAATGAATATGGCACTGTGGGAGTAGTGAACGATGGAGTAGAGGACGAGACCTTGAAAGTCGTGGAGGTAACCCCATACCGCCTTGAGGGGGGATATACGGACAAGCGGCGGCCTGATTCGGTCGTGTGGAGCTCCAAGCTCGAAGATGACCTCAAGCGTCGTGATTTCACGATTAACGCCATCGCCTTAACGCTTTCGGGAAAGATTGTGGACCTCTTTGACGGACAGACTGACCTAAAAAAGAAAACTATCCGTACGGTAGGGGAGCCGGAAGCACGATTTAATGAGGATGCGCTCCGAATGCTACGGGCGATACGAATAGCCGTGGAACTTGATTTTACGATTGACCCTGCGACCCAGAATGCCATCGCCACGAACGCAAAACACATTAAACTGATGGCGGGGGAGCGAATTCGTGAGGAATTCATACGAATTGTCATGTCTCCACGACCACAGATTGGCCTTATCTTAAGCCAGAAATTAGGAATTCTGAAGCATATTGCTCCGGAGCTTGAAGAGGGTATCGGGGTTGCGCAGAACAAGGCACATTCGTTTGATGTGTTTGAGCATACACTGCGAACAGTTGAACACGCCGCGAAAAAGGGCTTTTCACTTGAAACACGCCTCGCGGCCCTCTTTCATGACATAGGGAAACCGGCTACAAGACGCTGGTCGGAAGAGAAAAAGGACTGGACGTTCTATGGCCACGATATGATGGGGGCAAAAATGGCGGCGAAAATTATGGCTCGCCTC
Source organism: Parcubacteria group bacterium GW2011_GWA2_49_9 (assembly GCA_001004005.1). GTDB lineage: Bacteria > Patescibacteriota > Minisyncoccia > Phycocordibacterales > UBA10002 > UBA10002. The sequence goes on along the minus strand of LCQF01000023.1, from coordinate 47,793 downwards.
GCTTTTCCGAAGAAAATGATTGAAACCGTAACAACACTGGTGAGGTGGCATATGTTCTTTTCCGATACCGAGCAAATTACACATTCTGCGGTACGAAGAATCGTCACACGGGTGGGAAAGGAACATATCTGGGACCTGATGGATGTTAGGACATGCGACCGTATCGGTACCGGAAGACCGAAAGAAAGCCCCTATAGGCTCCGTAAATATCATTCTATGGTTGATGAGGTAATGAGGGACCCGCTCTCCGTCGGGATGCTGAAGATAAACGGTGGAAGAATCCTAGAGATTACCAAACTAGTCCCCGGGCCTTCGATAGGGAACATACTGCATGTACTGCTAGAGGAGGTTTTGGATGACCCAACGAGGAATACCGAGGAATATCTTGAAAAAAGAGCCTTGGAGCTTGCCGCCTTACCGGAAAGTGAGCTTGCGGCGGTAGGAGAAAAGGCGAAGCAAACCAAGGAAAAAGAGGAGGAAATGACCCTAAAAGAGATACGAAAGAAGCATTGGGTATCTTGAAGAAGGTTTTAGCTGTTAGCTTCTAGGTTTTAGGAAGAGGAGAGAAGCCGAAGCCCCAGTGTTGTCTTACTTAAATCTTTAATCCTAAATCTAACAACTGATAAGAAAAGCCGCCCGAACAGGGCGGCCTTCTTTGGTTTCTTGAAAGAAGGTTTAACCTGTAGGGACGGCTTGTGCCGAATCTCACGGTGTGAGATTTGGCAAAGGCCTAAGTCCGACAATCGTCGAACCGACCTAGGAGAATCGGAAAGAAAAGACTGATGATAGCCAGCCCGGGAAAGTGGTTCCCGAATTAAGAAAAATGTGAAAACATTTCCCAAGAATCTAGCTTTTGGAATTTTTCTTCCGATAAGAGAGAGTTGAATCCTCTTTCAAAGAACCGCGTTTCAGGGCAATGCAATCTACACATTCCCCCGACTGCCACTAGTATAGCTCTTTATAAAGGACAGCGTAAAGGACACCATGTGGATAACTGTCCTTTATACGCTTGTTTCAGCTTATTTGAGGAGGTTATTGTTGCTGTTTTGAGTCATTTTACCCAGCAATAAAGCTAAACAGCTTGCAATATAAAGCCTTTTATGCTATTCTCATTGCACCATGTTAACGAAAAACCGCAAGCAAAAAATCATAAAGGAAGTAGCCATTCACGATAAGGATACGGGGTCACCGGAAGTTCAGATTGCTGTGCTCACAAAACGCATTGACGAACTCTCCAAACACCTTAAAGAGCACAAGAAGGACACGCATTCGCGACGCGGTCTTCTCTCAATGGTTGCAGATAGACAATCACACCTCCGCTATCTTCAGAAGAAGAATACCCGTCGTTACAACGCCATCTTGAAGAAGATGGATTTAAAGAAGTAATGGCTTGGCTGATATGTTATGAGCGAAGCTCTATAAAATATCACCGCCAAACATTATCCAGCCGTAGTTTTTAATAAGTTAGTTCTATTTTTTAATACGTTTAATCGTCGGGAGATGTTCAGTCTTAGGATTCACATTCTGTGAAAAAACTACGGCTGGATGGCGATTTGTATAGTCGCTATGCTCCTTACAAATCAGCCATGGCAGTTATCAAACATGTAGAGCAGCGAGTCGGTGTTTTTATTGACACGCAAAATTTGTATCACAGCGCGAAGAATCTTTATCACGCAAACGTAAACTTCGGCCAAGTCCTCAAGGATGTGGTGGGGGACCGTATTCTGGTCCGCGCAATCGCATACCTCATTACGACGGAAAGTGGCGAAGAGAAAGGGTTTTTTGAAGCTTTGGAGAAAGTCGGTATTGAAACGAAGTCAAAGCCGCTTCAAATCTTCGGTAGTGGAGCAAAAAAGGCCGATTGGGACGTCGGAATCGCGATTGACGCGGTAAAACTTGCACCAAAACTAGATGTCGTGATTATTGTTGCCGGCGACGGAGACTTTGTCCCGCTTGTGGAATATCTCAAGATGCAGGGGTGTCAGGTGGAAGTTGCCGCGTTTGGCAAATCAACATCAGGCAAACTTCTTGAAGTCTGCGACGACTTTTTGGACTTGGACGAAAATCCGAGGAAGTATCTCTTGGGGAGCAGGAGGTAAAAAAACGGCTTTTAGCTTTTAGGTTCTAGCTTTTAGGTAAGAAAAAGCGATACACGAGGTGTACCGCTCTAAAAAAATTGCGTATGGCTAAGGCCGTCTGACCTTAGTCGTTATCGTAACCGCACTCCGGACAAAAATCACCATTCCGCGGGTGGCAAAGCTCACAATGCCCGCAACCCGGACGGGTTTTCCTGGTGGTGGTTGTATGGGTTGGCTTTCCGGCTCTGGGATTTTAGAGTCGGAAGGATTGATAGGGTCTTCTCCTTCTCTCTCCCGTCCGCCAGACAGGACAGCACCTGCTATCCCCGCAATTCCCACTGCGACTAAGGCGAACACGCCAGCAGTAAGGACGGTTGCTCCAATATCCAGCAAAGTTACTTCGCTGGAAGTCTTTTTTGGATGAATCATACTATTTTCTCGCTGATTGTTGTTGTCGAGGATGTCAGAAGTGTCCGACTCCATTGTTTAAATTACAAGTAGATGGCGACGTTGTCAAATATTACAAGGGGGAAAACTGTGCTAGACTGACGTCAATTATCAGTAACGGTTGGTCTCTGGATACACAGACCTGAACAGTGCGTTCAAGTCTCCAATCTAGAGGTCAGCCTCAATACGCAGAACTGACACAGAACCAAAGCAACGCGGAACAGAATCGGAACTAAATCCCTCCTGCCGAAGACGGCAGTGCTCCCTTTTATAAAGGGGGAATAGGAAGGTTCCGTGTCGCTTCCGTGTTCTTCCTTCCGTGTCGCTTCCGTGGTCTTTTATGCAAAAGAAAGAGTTTTCTATAGAAGTCGGCGGAAAGAAATTGACCGCCGAGTTTACCGACCTTGCCGAACAGGCGAACGGCTCGGTGATTATGAAGTACGGCGACACGACGGCACTTGTGACCGCGACGATGTCCAAAGGAGAGAAGGATATGGACTTCTTCCCGCTCACGGTTGATTACGAAGAACGCTTCTACGCCGCGGGAGAAATCCTCGGCTCACGCTTTATCCGCCGTGAAGGACGTCCGACCGATGAGGCGGTACTTTCTGGACGCATCGTAGACCGTACCATCCGCCCGCTGTTTGACCAGCGGATGCGTCGCGACGTGCAGGTGGTGATTACGATTCTTTCTATTGCCGAAGATGACCCGGATATTCTCGCCGTTATCGGAGCCAGTCTCGCACTCGGAGTGTCTGACATTCCGTGGAACGGCCCTGTTTCCGCAGTCCGTATCGGGCTACTCGCGGATAAACGCGGATATGAAGAAACGCAGATAAACGCAGATGGAAAAAAATTCTTCATTATTAATCCTGCTTACAAAGACCGTGCCGAAAATCCCGAATTTGAAATGGACCTGGTGGCCTGTGGGAAAGACGGCCTCGTGAATATGATAGAAGTGGGAGGGAAGGAGGTTCAGGAAGGAGTCATTGTCGCCGGACTTGAGGAGGCATCGGGAGAAATTGAAAAAATCCAGACGTGGCAGAAACAGATTGTTTCCGAAATCGGTAAGAAGAAGCAGACTGTCGCGCTTCCTGAAACACCGGTAACCCTCAAGGAACTTTTTGCGGAAAAAATCGCAACTCGGATGAAGGAGTACGTTTTCGGCCAAGCGGGAAACGCACGTATCTATGAACTGAAAGGTGAGTGGATGGCTATCGCAAAAGAACGATTCCCCGACACGAAGCCGAGTGTCTTTGACAACCTCTATGAGGACGAGGTCAACAATCTCATTCACGATGAAGCGATTGATAATAACCGCCGTCCGGACGGGCGCGGTATGGACGAAGTGCGTACTCTCTACGCAAAAGCGGGAGGTGTTTCAAAAATGCTTCACGGTTCCGGTATTTTCTACCGCGGACAGACACACGTACTGTCGGTACTCACACTCGGAGGTCCGGGTGACGCGCAAATTATCGACAACATGGAAATCCACGACTCCAAGAAGCGATTTTTGCACCACTACAACTTCCCACCGTTCTCAACGGGCGAGACAGGACGCATCGGCTCAACCAACCGCCGTATGATTGGCCACGGCGCGCTCGCGGAGAAAGCCCTTCTTCCGGTTATCCCCGCTATGGAGAAATTCCCCTACACGATTCGTCTTGTGTCTGAAGCTCTCGCCTCAAACGGTTCCACCTCAATGGGTTCGGTTTGTGGCTCAACACTTGCTCTTATGGACGGCGGGGTACCGATTACCGCGCCGGTTGCTGGAATAGCGTCGGGACTGATGATGCGAAATTCGAAGGAATACAAAGTGCTGACCGACATTCAGGGGCCGGAAGACCATCATGGCGATATGGACTTCAAAGTCGCCGGAACGAAAGCGGGAGTGACCGCCGTGCAGATGGACGTGAAGGTAAACGGCATTCCACTTCCGATTCTCACTGAAGCGTTTGAGAAAGCGAAGCAGGCACGGTACAAGATTCTGGAAGTAATTACGCGTGAAATCGCTTCACCTCGGCCTGATATTTCTCCGCTTGCTCCGAAAATTATCATCATCAAGGTAAAGAAAGACCAGATTGGCCTCGTGATCGGCGGGGGAGGCAAGACGATTAACGGTATCAAGGAGAAGACCGGCGTTGACGCGATTGATATTGAAGAGGATGGCACGATATTTATTTCCGGCAAAGAAGGGAGCGCGGGCAAAGCGGCGAAGATGATAGAAGAGCTTACGCACGAATTCTCCCCGGGTGACCGTCTCACGGGCACCGTGGTGAAAATCGCCGAGTTCGGAGCTTTCGTGGAACTGAATGATAACACCGATGGAATGGTACACGTTTCCGAAATCGCCCCATTCCGTATTGACCGAGTAGAGTCCGTACTCAAAGTGGGGGACAAGGTGCCAGTCGTCGTCAAAGAAATTGACAAGGAACGTGGCCGCATCAAGCTCTCCATCAAGGACGCCGACCCGAACTTCATCAAGAAGCCGACACCAAAGGTCTAAGAGCCAGTTAGTCCAGAATAGTCGCCCGAATCATCCCGAATTAGTTTCGGGATGATTCGTATTTGAACGAGAGTTTGATTCGAGATGTATTTATTGCGACAATACAGATATGCCTCCAGAACAATTTCGACAACCGGCATCGGACCCAAACAATGAACTTCCTCCACAGCCGAACACTTCGGATGAACTTCCGCGTATTCGGACGTACCAGAGCGACGTGGAAGAAATGATGCAGAAACAGCATGTCTCAAAAACCACCATCGCGCTCGCTGAAGGTGAGCGGGCGAGGCAACAAGAGGAACAGGTTGAATCCTCTTCTCCGACCAAAATATTCAGTATTGGAAATGCTCTCCCGATTCAAGCTCATTGGAACTGGCGGCTTATTCTTTTTGTCGTCGTCGGAATCGGCGTCGGAATCGGAATCGGGGCTTATTTCTTTTTCCGGACTACGCCGCCTCCCATAACAGCACCCGTCACGCAAGTAACTCCCAAAGCGACAACCGCGATTGCGCTCCAAGGAAAAGAAACGAGGGCGGGAGCTATAACCCTCTTGCGTAAAAGCATAGAGGCAATTTCGGTTCCACAAAATGAGCTGCGCGCGATTCCCGTGACAATCGGCGGAGCCACCCTAACGACACCGAATTTGTTTAGCTTGCTTCAAGCGACTGCTCCATCCGCACTTACGAGAGCGCTAGGAAACACTCCTGTGTTTGGTCTCCACGGGTTCCAAGGAGGGCAACCGTTTCTCCTCTTTAGCGTTTCTTCATACGATAACGCGTTTCCTGCGATGCTTTCCTTTGAAACAACGCTCTTGGATGATATTGGCCCGCTGTTTGGGGTGAATCCACGTGAACTTCTGGCGAATGTGGGAAGCACAACTGCCGAGGCGCTCCAAAACCAACTTATCTTCAAAGACGTCGTGATACGAAACAAAGACGCGCGTGCCGCGTTTGGACCGCAAGATGCGATTGTCTTTCTCTATTCATTTATTGATAAACAAACGCTTGTCCTCACGACGAATGAGGAAACACTGAAAACCCTTATTGGCAAAGCAGGGGGAGGACGGTTGAAATAAATCCGAAGCACGAAATCCGAGATTCTAGACAATATCTAAATCTCAAATAAGAAAACGTAAACGAGCCTTGTTTCAGATCTTGAAATTTAGAAATTGGAATTTGTTTCGGATTTCGATATTAGAATTTCGTATTTTGATACCGTATGGTATCATGTCGTTATGACCCTAGACACCACTACATTCAAAAAGAAACTCCTTACGGAGAAAGACCTTGTTGAGAAAGAGCTCGGCACCGTGGGAAGGCGAAGCCCCGGTACAGTCGGTGATTGGGAGCCGGTTGCCTCCGACCGCGACAGTGCTTCACCCGACAGGGATGAAGCGGCGGAAAAGATTGAATCGTTTGAAGAAAACACCGCGATCGTGCGCCAGCTGGAATCACGTCTCGGTGAGGTAAAAGACGCTCTTGAGCGCGTAGAAAACGGAAGCTACGGGCACTGCGCCGTCTGCGAGAAAGAAATTGAAGCTGACCGACTTTCGGCAAATCCCGCGGCGACGACATGCAAGGCGCATATGGGAAAGTAAGTACCAATCTGCGAATGAGACGAATCTGCTAATGCTTACGAATAAGACTCTTCGGATTAGTAAGCATTTGTAGATTAGTACCCAAATTAGTTGATTAGTACTTTCTATATGAGTTTCGCAACTGTCAGTTCCGCTCAAGTCCATCTCCTGAAGACTTCTCTGGTACGCGTTGAGGTTGACCTCTCTAAGGGCCTCAACGCGTTTTCCATAGTGGGCCTCCCCGACAAAGCGGTGGAAGAAGCGAAAGACCGCATCAGCGCGGCGATAAAAAATACCGGATTTAAGTCGCCGAAACAGAAAAATCACAAAATCGTCATTTCGCTCGCTCCCGCGGACACGAAGAAAGAGGGGCCGAGCTTTGACCTTCCGATGGCGGTCGGCTACTTAATCGCCTCCAAATGCCTTCCCGCGGACGTGAAGGGAAAATTGTTTGTCGGAGAACTTTCACTTGACGGTATGGTGCAGGGAATAGATGGAGTCTTGCCGATTGTCCGCGAAGCGAAACGTTCCGGTTTTAAAGAAGTGTATGTCCCGCTTGAAAACGCGAAAGAGGCGGCGCTTATTGATGGTATTGACGTCTATGGAGTGAAAAATCTTTGGGACCTCTCCGCACACCTTACAGAGAAGGATATCCTCCCCGATGATGAGCGCCCGTTTATTCAGAAGCGGAAAATGAAACCGGTTCCACTAACCACATTTGAAGTGGGAACGCGGGAGTATCAGGTGGATTTTGCCGACGTGAAGGGACAGAGAACGGCGAAACGCGGACTTGAAATCGCCGCGGCGGGTGGACATAACATCGCGATGTGGGGACCACCGGGCACAGGGAAGACACTTCTCGCCAAAGCTTTTATTTCCATATTGCCCCCGCTGGATATTGAACAGGCTCTTGAAGTGACCGGCATTCATTCGGTCGCGGGAGCACTTCAAGAACCTCTTATCACCTATCCGCCATTTCGCGCGCCGCATCATACTGCCTCATATATCGCGCTTGTGGGTGGTGGTTCCATTCCCAAGCCGGGAGAAATCACCCTCGCGCACCGAGGAGTGCTTTTCTTGGATGAATTTCCCGAATTTGAACGAAGGGTGATTGACGCACTCCGCCAACCGCTTGAAGACCGTGTTGTTTCCGTCGCTCGCGTCAAAGGTTCGGCGCAATTTCCCGCGCATTTCACATTGATTACCGCCATGAATCCCTGTCCCTGCGGGAATAACGGGGTGAAAGGAAAAGTGTGCAGTTGCGGACAGCACCAGATTGACCGCTACAAGCGAAAAATTTCCGGCCCGATTGTAGACCGCATTGACTTGTGGACCGAAGTGTCCATCGTAGAGCATGAGAAGCTCACCGAGGGGCGGGGAAGTGAAGAAACAAGTGAAGCGGTACGCAAAAAAGTATCGGTCGCTCGTGCGCGAGCCGAGGAACGGTATAAAAAATTAAAACTGCCGTTCAAAACCAACAGTGATGTTGGCCCGCGGGACATCGCTGTCGCAATTCCTCTTTCCGATGATGTTAAACAAGCTCTCAATCTCGCCGCCAAGAAGCACGACCTTTCTGCCCGTTCCTACCATCGCCTTATCAAGCTTGCCCGCACCGTCGCCGACCTTGAGGGGCACGACGATGTACAGACCGGCGACCTAATGGAAGCGTTGCAGTATCGGCCGAAGCAGTTGGGGAATAGCTTATAGCTTTTAGGTTCTAGCTGTTAGCTTACAGAAAAGAAAATGAATCGCATACAAATGCTGACTGTGATACCAGACAAGATAGAGAGCAAGATATTTTTTATCCGTGGGAAGAAAGTCATGTTGGACCGCGACTTGGCGGAATTATATGGAGTGGAGACGCGAAGGCTCAATGAAGCTGTGCGAAGAAACAGCGAAAGATTTCCGATTGATTTTATGTTTCAACTTAGAGCCTATCCACTATCTAACCGCATTTCGTCAGCATATCTCGATATGCTTCCTCAAAATCCTCAATTTTCGCAACGAATTTTGAACATTTCGCCTAGGCATTAGATAGTGGATAGGCTCTTACTAAATTTGAATCAGATGCTTTTTCAAGGTCGCAAATTGCGACCTTGAATAGACATAACTTGAAGTCGCAAATTGCGACTTCAAGTTATGGTGGGCGAAGAAAACTACCTTATGCCTTCACCGAGCAAGGCGTCGCGATGCTTTCAAGTGTCCTGAACAGCAAGCGAGCGGTTCAGGTTAACATCCAAATCATTAGAACTTTCACCAAGCTCCGAGAACTTATCGCCTCTAACCGAGAACTGCGCATAAAAATTGAGAAAATGGAAAATAAATACGACCAGCAGTTTAAAATCGTGTTTGATGCCATCAAAAGACTACTTACCCCTCCAACAACCCCCTCAAGTAAAATAGGTTTTCGCATTTACAAAGAAAATCGCCACAGCTTTTAGGGCCGCGGCAATTGATTGTATGTCAAGTTTCTTGCGAAAAGTCGTGCCTTCCGGTTTGCATATCGGAAAAAAGGAGTATGCTACTTGCAAACAACAGCTCACAACCAACCAAGGAGGAGTCGGTGAAGAACAAAAAAACTGAAATTAGAATCGGCGTGTTCGGGTGCACTGTAGGCAAACTGGACGGCAAAAGTTTCCGCGTCGGCAGAGAACTGTTTGTCTTCCGAGAAATTCCGTTCGGGACCAAACGCACTTCTGCCCCAACTAAAGAAAAACACTGTCATTTCCGCGTCGTGCATAATAAACGCAGGCTCCGCGTTGACCGCCTTGATTACACTCCACCCCGAACAAAAAAAGGGGGAAAGGAATTACGCGTTGACGAACGGTGGCAATGCCGAAACGCTTCTCACGAAAATGGTGAACTAGTAAAAACGGTCCGAAAGAAAATCGGCTGTATGCTAGATAGCCTCGGGAGAGCGGGGAGGAGGGGTTGGTTCACTCGCGTAGGGGAGTGAAGCGACTGTCGAAATGTGTTATGGGGTCTGCGCTGGTGCAGACCTCGGTTTTTTGTATTAGGACATACGCAATCAGTGTCATTCCACTGAAAAGTGGAATCCAGAGCCTAAAAAACAGCCCTATACTGGATTCCAGCTTAGTCTACGACTACTCCGCTACTGCTCCGTCGCTGGAATGACAAAAACGCACGAAATGCGTAAGTCCTCTGTATATAGGACTGCGTAGCGCCTTGAAAGAAAAAGAAACAACCCCCGCCACATCGAATGCGGCACCCCCTTTACTAAGGGGGATAACACCACCACCCCTTTTAATTCCCTTTCTTACAGAAACTATACACCTTTCGCTCTCTCCGAAGACGGAGCGCTCAAGGTCTTGCGAAGCTTCACGTATTCGCTTCTCACCTCAACTGAGGAGGGGAGGAAGAGCGAGAACGAAAAAACCGCGTTTCCGCGGTCTGCTCCATTGAGAGTCACAACCCCCTCTTCAATTCTCCCCCTTAGAAAGGGGGAGGGGGGCATGTGAGGCTAAAAGGGGTTTTTAGCTCCGCGGACTTCAAAGTGGAGGTGTGTGCCAGTAGAACGTCCCGTAGAACCCATATAGCCGATGATTTCGCCGCGGGTAACCGATTCACCCGCCGTGACGGCGAGGCTTGAAAGGTGGCTGTAGAGCGTTTGCGTACCGTTCGGGTGCGCAATGACGATATAGTTTCCATATCCTCCATTCCAACCTGATGTTCTGGCAATAATGACAGTGCCGGCTGCTGAAGCGAGAATCGGGGCGCCAAGATAGCTTGCAATATCCACACCATTGTAACCGTGAAGACCCTGCGTCTTTCGTCCGCCAATAAGGGGGCGAAGATAGTAGCCGTCATAGCTCGGACCGCCCGCGCCACGGAGGATTGCCGGACGACTGGCCACATTTGAAGGCGGAGGAGCGATTTCACCATCGGGTACAAGTACAATATCGCCTATGGCGAGCTTCGTATTTTCGCCAAAATGATTGTATTGCGTGATTTCAGTCAAGTCAGCCTTATATTTTTTGGCAATACTCTGTATGGTGTCACCCTTGACCACGGTGTGCCGGACGCCGGAAATCGGTAAAATAATAAGCGTCTGTCCCGGTCGGATGACGCTTCTAGAGATATCGTTCGCCCACGCAATCGTACTCACGGTAACACCAAACATCTTAGCGATAGCACTAAGCGTGTCGCCTTCACGAACCACGTAAATGCTGATAACACCACTCTGGTTTTCTTCAATATCTGCAAGCGTCCCTGCGGGTCCGGTTTCAGAAAGAAGCGCGACTCCTCCAACTACCGTGATATCTCCGCCTCCTTTGGCAGGGTTCGGGTCCGGGTTGAGCGCCGGCGCGAGAAGCCCGATAGTCTGGGAGTTAACGGGCGAAAACGTGACTTCAGCCTCGGCTTCTTTCGCGAAAAGGTTTCCGATAAACGAAAGAACTCCCGCATGCGCACCCCAAGGGGCCAAGGCTACCAAACACACAAAAAGCCACACTACTACAGGGCGTATATAGTGAGCCGTGGCGCTTCGAACCTCTGAGGTGAGATGGGTTCGTTGTAATGAATTGTGAGGGAGTGTCGCTATAAAAGAAAGGCCGAAAGGAGAACTTTCCCGAAACCAACCGTGCTATCAAAAACGCGAAAACCCTACGAGCTATTACATGGGTTCCCGAAAAGATGATGTACGCACTGATTAGATTGCTTAAAAGCTCTGCTCTCGGTAGTCACTCTTGCCGTTCCTTCCGTTAAAAACGGCCTTACAAGGCCATCTTTATCAATCGCCCAGTCTGCCAGGACCCTTATACTATAGGTGAACGGGGGTGTAATGTCAAAGGAAAACCGGTACCCTGTGGATAGCGGAGATTGAGTAAAAACTCAATCTAAATTCGAAATCCGAATATCGAAATCCGAAACAAACGACAGTCTTCTGTCGTTCCCGCGAAGGCGGGAATCCAGAAAACTCTGGTCCCCCGTTTTCACGAGGATGACATTAAGAAATGTTAATTCTTTAGGATTTCGTGCTTCGTGCTTCGTGCTTTTCACAAGTTCGTGCTTCGGATTTTTCTTTCTGTTATAGTGGTGCAACTATGGACTATCTTCTCGGACTCAATGCGCGGCAACGGGAAGCCGTGGAGCATACCGAGGGCCCCCTTCTTATTGTCGCCGGAGCGGGAGCGGGCAAGACACGGGTAATCACGCACCGAATTCTTCACCTCATTAAGCAGGGGGTCGCTCCAGAGTCAATACTTGCCATCACTTTTACGAATAAAGCGGCGAAGGAGATGCGCGAGAGAGTCCGCCAGCTTTTAGGTTCTAGCTTTCAGCTTCTAGGCCAAACCGAGGGAATGGAACATCCTAGAAGTCAGAACCTAAAAGCTATCAGCTTCCCTTGGCTCGGTACGTTTCACTCGCTTGGCGTATATATTCTGCGAGAAAACAGCCAGCGGCTCGGTCTTTCCAAACGGTTTACTATTTTTGACCGTAGTGATTCTATACGTGCCCTCAAAGAGGCGATTAGGGAAACGGACCTTGACCCGAAACAGTTTGAGCCGGGGAAAATTCTCGGGTCAATTAGCCGTGAGAAAGGGAAGATGGTGACCTGCGAAGAGTTTAAGGCGCGCTCCGAAGGAGACTACTATCCGGCGATAGTCGCGGATATCTGGGAAAAGTATGAGGCGATTCTCCGCAAAGAAAAGGCGCTTGATTTTGACGACCTTTTGTTAAAAACGGCCGTCTTATTGCAGAAAGATGAGATGGTGCGTGCGCACTATCAGAAACGCTGGCGCTATATCCATATTGACGAGTATCAGGACACGAATCACGTGCAATACATCATCGCGAAATCGCTTGCCGACGCGGAGAAGAATATCGCGGTAGTCGGCGACATTGACCAGAACATCTACAGCTGGCGGGGAGCGAGTATCAAAAACATTCTGAATTTTGAAAAGGACTATCCGAAGTCAAAGATAGTACTGCTTGAAGAAAATTACCGCTCTACCCAGACCATTCTCACGGTAGCAAACCGCATTATTGAGAAAAATAAAATGCGGAGAGAGAAGACGCTCTTCACGAAAAACGGGGAGGGGGAGAAGGTGGGACTGTTTACCGCCTATGACGAAGTGCAGGAAGCCTCCTTTATCGCACAGCGTTCCAAACAGCTTATCGCCGAGGGCGCATCCCCCTCCGCTATTGCCGTCCTGTTCAGGGCGAACTTCCAAAGCCGCGCGCTTGAAGAAGCTTTTCTCCGAGAGGAAGTGCCGTATCAGGTTCTTGGAGTGCGCTTTTTTGAACGCAGAGAGGTGAAAGATGTCCTTTCCTATGTCCGTGCCGCTGAAAACCCCGAGAGTATCGGTGACGTGCGACGGATTATCAACGTTCCTCCGCGTGGTATTGGCAAGGTGACGCTTCTCAAAATCTTTGCGGGGAAAGAAAAGGAGCTTCCGCCCGCCATGCGCGAAAAACTTGCTACGTTTAAAAAACTGCTAGCGGAATTCCGCCAAAGACTTTCCAGTCTGCCGCTTTCGGAGGCTATTAAGTGGATTGTGAGCGCGAGCGGACTTGAGGCGGAGCTCAAAAAAGGAGGTTCGGAAGACGAGGAACGTCTGGAAAATATCAAGGAACTCGTAACCTTCGCGACGAGGTACGACGCAGTGACCCCTGAAACCACGCCGTCTGTCATCCTCGCGACGGAGCAGAGCGGAGTAGTCGTAGACTATGCGGGGGGCCAGAGTGGGACTCAAAAAGAACTGGATTCCCCAGCTCCCCTGCTTGAGGGGAGCTCCCGAAAGGGAGAGGGGCGGGAGCAGGGGAATGACAGAACTGCGGCAGTAGATCAATTCCTTTCCGACGTAGCGCTTCAGAGCGACCAGGACGAGCTCCAAGAGGAGAAACCCGCGGTACGGCTTATGACGGTGCATGCGTCAAAAGGACTTGAATTTACCTATGTATTTATTTCCGGCCTTGAAGAAGGGCTGTTCCCGCACGAACGTATGGGAGAAACGCTTGACGAAGGGGCGGCCGAGGAGGAGCGCCGCCTGTTTTATGTGGCAGTCACCAGAGCAAAGAAGAAAGTCTTCCTGACATACGCCGGGGTCCGAACCATTTTCGGCTCACGACAAGTAACGGTGCCGTCGGAATTCATCTTTGACATTGACGAAGAATTCCTGCAGGCTGAAAATTACCTGGAAGGGGGAGGGAAGATAATCTTTTTTGATTAACATAATGCGAATACCGCAAATGAAGAATGCGAATACCACGAATAAGATTCCGACTTCATCGGCATTCGCAGTATTCGCATAGCTATTCGTAGATTCGCATTATGGTTTTTGCTAAAAAAACGCTCGGTCAACATTTTCTTCGCTCCGCAGGCGCGCTCCAGAAAATAGTGGGGGCGGCACAGCTTCTGCCTGCCGACACCGTGCTTGAGGTAGGCCCGGGGGAGGGAGTCCTTACGGAATTACTGCTCAAGCAAGCGGGAAAAGTCATCGCGGTTGAAAAAGACGACCGGCTTATTCCCGTGTTGGAACAGAAGTTTGCAGCCGAAATCGCTTCAGGAGAGTTTGAGCTCATCCATGCCGACATATTGGAATTTTCAATTTTCAATTTTCAATTTTCAAAGAAGCCCTACAAAATCGTGGCGAATTTGCCGTATTACATTACGGGACAATTTTTGCGGAAATTTCTCCAAGGGACAGAGTGTCCGCCACACACAATGGTCCTGCTCTTACAAAAAGAAGTGGCACGGAGAATAGTCGCCAGCGATAAAAAAGAAAGCATTCTCTCCATAAGTGTCAAAGCCTACGGGACGCCGAAGTATATCGGTACCGTAAAGGCGGGAGCCTTTTCTCCGCCACCGAACGTGGATTCCGCGATTATCGCGATTGAGCATATCTCAAAAGAATTTTTTACGGGCACCGACTCTTATTCCTCCTTTGCAAAAGGAGGTGGCCGAGTCGGCGAGGCCGGAGGATTTAAATCCCTCCCCGCCTCGGAAGGCGGTACTCCCTTTAGGAAAGGGAGAATGAACGAACAGGAGTTCTTTGCTTTCCTCAAAAAAGGATTCGCTCATCCGAGGAAACTTCTCGCGTCAAATGTAGGGGTTACTTCCGCAACGCTCAAAGAGTGCAACATCGCGGAGAAAGCGCGTCCGGAAAATCTGTCTCTCGCGGATTGGAAACACCTCTTCTTGTTTCTTTCTTATTCGTAGCCATTCGTATATTTGTATAATTCGTCCCAGTAGTAGAGAAATCAGAATTTCTCACTACGGGATACATATTTTCGTATATTCATCTCAAATGGTTGACCCGTTGTAGATGATGAGCGGGGCGAAGAAGAACGGGAGCGGGATAACCACGGGTACCAGAGAGAATCCGACATATATCCAAGAGACGAAGTTTGCCATGCACACCATCGGTATAGGAGCATATTTCCCGAGAATCTGCTGGCCCGGATGCATCGCGGGGCCCATCATAAAGGTATATTGCCCTACAAACTGAAGGAGAATGGGGGGCTGTGGCACGCCGACCGCCTGTATCTGATTTACTTCTTGTACGCCGTTGAGACAGCCCGGCCCCACCGGATACCAGAAACTAAACACCCCCGGAGGTGGAAACGCGGGAAGCGCGAACGCGCTCATAATGCCTCCGGGAAGCCCTGGAAAGTTGGTCACCCGCCCGCCAAAGTCAAAAATCGCGGATGCGGAAAGAGGAGTGGCGAGTAAACATATCGCCAAAAAAATTAGTAATTTCTTTCCGAAAGAGGCGCACATATACTACAAT
Organism: Parcubacteria group bacterium GW2011_GWA2_49_9; assembly: GCA_001004005.1. Taxonomy (GTDB): domain Bacteria; phylum Patescibacteriota; class Minisyncoccia; order Phycocordibacterales; family UBA10002; genus UBA10002. Next base: position 32,433 of record LCQF01000023.1, on the reverse strand, counting down.
GGTAACACATGAAAAAATCTATCGGTACTCTCATAACCGAGGTTATGCTTCTCATTGGAATCCTTTTTCTTGTCGCACTCGGTATTTGGTTTTTGTCAAAGAGTCGAACCGAACAACCCCCGCCGTATCGGAATACGGCACCCCTAGTCTACGACTATTCCACTTTACTAAGGGGGATACAACCAGCGTTTTCCACGTTTGACATAGACAGCGATGGACTTCCGGATTGGGAAGAAGCCCTTTGGGGTACGGACCCCGAAAAACCCGACACCGACAGCGACGGAACGCCGGATGGAGCGGAAGTGGTGGCACATAGAAATCCGAGAAAGGGAGGACCGAATGATTCTCTGGAAACTCCCGTAATGGTTCTGCAATCCCCCTTAGAAAAGGGGGTGTCCGAGTCGGCGAGGACGGGGGTTGTTACTCCCTTACTAAAGGGAGTACCGCCGTCTTCGGCGGGGAGGGTTGTTCCCCTTTTAACACAAGAAACTACAACTCCTACAACCCCCGCCTCCGCAGACGGAGGCACCCCCTTTTCTAAGGGGGACACCACCACCCCTCAAGTCCCCTCCTTAGAAACGGAGGGGAGGGAACAGGCACAGGCTGAAAATCCTCTGCATAGTTTCGGGAACGCGCTCGGTGCCCCCATACAAACGGCCGCGACCGACTCGGACGCCGAGCTTGCTTTTTGGAACAGTGCGTCGGGAAATACGAAAATGACCGAGGCTCTACTTCAAGGCTTCGGAAAACTCGCGAAAAAGTACGACCAGATTGCTCTGGACATTGCGGCGGTGGTGTCGCCAGAAAAGGCTTCTTCGGTACATTCGGCACTTGTTCGTGCCTATCAAAATTACGCGAGAAGTATTCAGACTATTTCGGGCACAAAAGCAGGAGCTTATCTTTCCGGTCCCGATATAACCGAGTACAGTGAGAGTTCTCTTGCCCTTGCCAAGGCGTTTGTGGCCGTTTCCGACTTCTTATACAACGAAGGTGTGGGCTTCAGCCAAGGCGAACCGGGAAGTATTTTCTCGTTTCCGCGGTAAGGAGAAGAATTTGGTATACTGGTCTTAATTCCTCCTGTTAACCTGTAGTCGTAGACTAAGGAGGTGCCGAGTCGGCGAGGCGGAGGATTTAGAAAAATCCCTCCTTTCGAAGACTCAAGTGCTCCCTTTAAGAAAGGGAGAATCAGAAAAACTATGACCTTCCGCACAAAAATTAGTATCGGCATCATCCTCCTCGCCCTTATCGGGGGCGGTGTTTGGTTTATGTACAGCGGCCGTTCGGAAATTACATTCAGCCGCGTGACCCCCGAACAGGCTTCAAAAGCGGTGGCCGTCCTTTCGCGCGACCAAGATAACGATGGTTTGAAAGATTGGGAGGAAGAACTGTGGCATACCGATGTCCTCAATCCCGATACCGATGGCGATACCACAACAGATGGGGAAGAGATAAAGCTTGGCCGAAATCCTACCAAGGAGGGGCCGGAAGACGAGCTGGATAAAGGCACGATTGAACAAAAAATCGTTCCGGGCGGGGGTGATTGGACCGAAACCGACCGCCTTTCCCGAGAATTGTTCGCCAAATATCTGGCACTCAAACAGTCCGGCCAGCCGTTTACCGCGGAAGAAGAGCAAAAACTTCTTGAGGACTTTATCCAGCGTTATCCCGAGGCGAAGCCGAGTAAGGTATATACCGAGAGTGAGCTCGTCTTTGCCGACGAAGATACCGATGTCTCGCTCTGGGCGTATGGGAACGCCGTAGGCGCCGTCGTTATCGCCCATAAAGAAGGCGGGGAGAGCGAACTTATCATCTTTGAGCGCGCGTTGGAGAACGAGGATGGGATAGACCTTGCCAATCTTGATGACAGAATAAAGCGCTACGAGGCTATGACTGACCCGGTGCAAACACTCTCAACCGCTACCGCGTATCCCGCCGCGGTGGAAAAGTTGGTACGCGCCTTTACTGATATTTCAGATTACCTTGTGATGAAGAACATACTGTTTGCGAAAGGGGAAGCGGGGTACATACTGACGCAGTAAAGTGCGATGGCGGTTATCCCCCTTAACAAAGGGGGCTGCCTTGGGGGGTTGTTCAGCAAATGAGGTGCTCTCGTCGGCGAGGGGGGGTTGTATCTCCCTTAGAAAAGGGGTTGCCCAGCCGTAGTTTGCCGCAAACTACGGCTGGTCGGGGGTTGTATCCCCCTTAATAAAGGGGGTGCCGTATTCTGATACGGCGGGGGTTGTCTTAACCTCTCCCTTTGCCACACCCCTCCTGCCGAAGACGGCAGTGCTCCCCTTACTAGGGGAGATAACCCTATGAAAATATACTACAACCAAGAGCTCAAGAAATTATCTCAAGGCCTCCGAAAAAATGGCACTCTCGGAGAGGTCTTGCTGTGGAAAGAACTAAAGGGTAAAAAGATTGGCTATCCGTTCTCGCGGCAAAAGCCGATTCTATCTTATATCGTTGATTTTTATTGCGCCCCGCTCAACCTTGCTATTGAAATAGATGGCATAACGCATGATGCAAAAATTGAAAAGGACGTAAGGCGACAACAACTATTGGAAAAGCTGGGGGTTACTGTTCTTCGGTTTACGGAAGGCGAGGTAAGAAATAATTTGGACAGTGTGTTGCGAGAGATTGAGTTGTGGATAAAGAAAAGAACAACCCTCCCCACCGAAGACGGCGGTACTCCCTTTTCTAAGGGAGATACAACCCCCGACCAGCCGTAGTTTGCCGCAAACTACGGCTGGTCACCCCCTTTGTAACGAAGTAGTCAGCCTGCAGTCGTAGACTGTAGACTAGGGGGATAACAACCCTCCCCCTCGCAGACTCGGGGACTCCATTTAGTAAGGGAGATACAACACCCGCCTCCGCCGAATCTCCCTTAGCAAAGGGAGCACTCCGACGTCACGTCGGAGGAGGGGTGTAAACAACCCCCGACCAGCCGTAGTTTGCCGCAAACTACGGCTGGTCACCCCTAGTCTACGACTATTTCACTTTACTAAGGGGGATAACAACCCTCCCCGAATCAGAATTCGTGACTCCCTTTAGTAAGGGAGATAAAAAAGAAAGCACTATCCACTGTTTTTCCACCGATTATCCCCATTCCTCTGCTATACTAACGTGGACGTGAGAGAGGCGACTAAAAAGATGCTCCTCGGGTTTTTGGCTATAACGCTAGTTATACCTGCGCTTCTTTTCGCGCGTCCCGAAAAAGCTGAAGCGTTGGTTTCGCTTGCGCAATGTTTCTCGGCGAAAGCCGTAACAACGGGCATCGGGACAACTGCCAACGCAGTCAACGCAGTTATATCAGTGGGTACGAACAGCGCGGGCGGTAATATCATTAATACGCAGGGTGCGGGTTCGGCGGCAAGCAACGAGTGGTCGGCTTGTTTTATGAAGTCGCTGACGAAGATTATCGCGAAGACCCTTTTACATACCTTCACGCAATCAATCGTCAACTGGATTAACACCGGGTTTGAAGGCTCGCCCTCATTTATCACCAACCCCGAAGGATTCTTCTCGGATGTCGCCGACCAGACTATCGGCAAAATCATTCAGGACATTTCCCCGCTTTTGTGCGCTCCGTTTAAGCTCAACATCAAATTCGCGCTCGGCCTCAATATGTCGCTCCGTACCCGAGAGACGGTTACCTGCCGTCTTTCGGACGTCATTGCCAACGTGCAGGGCGCGTATGATAGCTTCGTGTCGGGTACCGTAGGCTCGGGAAACTTGAGTAGGTGGGTGCATATCGCCGGTACACAATCAAACAATCCATACGGGGCCTACATCGGAGCAACGAGTATTATGAGCGCGAGTATTACGACGGCGACCGGCCAACAAATCAAGCTTTTGGATTGGGGAAAAGGATTCAAATCGTGGCGGAGCTGTGAAAAGTGGGGGCCGGATATCAAAGGCGCAAATAACAAGGTGATACGAAAAGGCCCCTGCATCAAAGAAGGTCCGATTAAAACTCCCGGAAGCATTATTGAAGGCCAGACGACCGGCGCACTCGCCACCACCTTCCACGAATTGGAACTCGCGAGCGAGATTGACGAGGTGGTCGGCGCACTCATTAACCAGCTTTTGGTGAAGGCAATGACCGGTGTTGGCGGACTTCTCGGCGCGAGCAAAGGGAGCATTACGGACAGCGGACAGAGTGCCACAGACGCGCTTTTCACCGACCCGACTAAGGGAGTCGGCGCCGTTGACGCCAAGACTCCAGAGGGAATTGACTGCCATCTGCGGTATTATCCGGCGACCGTAGAAAAGCCTGAAAAAAGCGGATTTTATGAGCCGGACGACAGCATACCCGCTCCCCCAAACTGGACAAGTATGCAGGTATGGACGGACAACCTTGGTGTGGGTAAAACGGCTGGTGTTGTTAAGGGAGATACCAGCCCGTTTGTGCCGGCAATGTACAGAAAAGTCGGCGTGGCTGACCTTGTTCCCGTGACGAGAGACGGTTTTACGACGTGGAATGCCTATTTCGCCGCAGTCAAGGCGGGGTGCGCAAACGCGTGGAATAAGCTGATTGACGATGCCGCCGCGGGCGGGCGCGGGGTGTTGGGCGATGGGACACCGGTAACGCCCGGGGCAGGTGCGCCGCCACCGCCTCAACCTCAAAGTAGTGAAGGAAATATTTCAACCGGGAAATTTGCCACACAATCGCAAGGAGAGTGCGGGATGCCAGCAGTAAGGTCCGTTGATTCGTTCCCACAACAAGCCGTGGATGGAAATCCGTCATCGGGAAGCATCCATTATGGCACTTTTTCCTGTACCAAAGCGGGCACATCCGAGTGGTGGGAGGTTGATTTAGAGACAGAGAGGGTGACGAAAAAGAGAGAGTGGATTGTCAATGAAATACGCGAAATAAATATATACCGCCTTAGTGGAGACTGGGCAAGGGGGGATGCGACTCAATCGGAGTATCGCAATTCGCTCCGAGACGGAAACGTGGAAGTAACGCTTGTCGCCGATAGTGGAACCCCTCTCGTCCTATACAGGGGACGAGTACTGGAATCCGTTTTCAAAGTCCCCCTTCCCGCACCTACAGTCAAAGGACGTTTCCTTAGAATTTCCCAAACAGGGGACCCTGCATCAATGACTCTTGCCATCGCCGAAGTGGAGGTTATCGGCAAGGCGACGCGTTTAGATACGTCGGGCAACACTCCGACACAGGTTGTACCGTTCTCGTTCACCGTATCTCCCGCGCAGAAAACTATGAGCCAGCCACGTGACTGGACGGCAAGAAGTACAGCCTTAACCATCGGATATGAAGGAGACACCTTCACGTGGGATAACATTTCCTTCCTCCCGAATAAGGCGCAGGACAAGGTTTCCTTCCTCGCGAGGTATTTTAGGTGCACACAACAGTTTACCGCTTGCAATGACATAGAAGGCACCAAGACGCCGTATGACAAAACGCCTACCGATTTCTTCAGTAACTTTAGCAGTCTCACCTTTACCTATGCTATTGACGGCACGTCCAAAGCCGAGACGATGATTGAGTTTGATGCGGAAAAGGGCATAGACTACACCGCCGACGCGCGTGCTCTGAACGCCACGCTAAACGCCACGCCTGCCGAGCCTCTGGCCGAGCTTCTGTTCGCGGAGGACTTGGTACTGCGAAATACCCGTCCGATACAGCTGATGGTGAAGGGAACGCCAACGACTAACCTTCCGTTCAAGATTGTTATTAACGCGGTTACCGACGCGGGGACAGCCACAGAAAAAGTGGTCGGGACGACAACGGCCGAGTTCACGGTACAATGATATGAAAGATAAAACGAAAATGTGCGCAATCTTACTTCTCCCCATCTCCCCTAGTAAGGGGAGCACTGGAATAGTCGCAGACTGTGCCGTCTTCGGCAGGAGGGGTGTGGTAATGAGGGAGATAAAAAACAACCCCCGCCCTCGCCGACTCGGGCACCCCCTTTACTAAAGCTTGTAGTCGTAGACTAGGAGAATAAGAACAACCCCCGGCCTCGCGGACTCGGCCACCCCCTTTGCTAAGGGGGATTAAGACAAAAGCAAAAAAGTAGAAACTATGCACTTCCTCCGAACCAAAAAACTTCATATCGCGACGCTCTTCATCTCCGTCTTCATCGGAGGGTTCGCGTGGATGCTGGTGGGACCGGCCATCCTTCAGGCAACGACCTTTAATCCTCCTACTGACCCATATGAATTTAACCCCGAAACTGGTAACTATGGCGGTCCAGCAACGCTACCCGCTGCCGCGGATAAGCCGAGCGATTTAGGGTATGACCCGTCGGGGGTATTTGCTCCCGCTACTCCCGGAGGAGCTCCGGGAAGCCAGCCAATCGCAACGGAAGAAAGCGCGGCAACCGTGGCGGCGAATCAACTGAAAGATGACCAAGCGGCTCAAATGACCTGTTTTGGCGGAATGACAGGGCTTCGTTTCAACTTCAACGGATGCGTCGCACAGGTGATGAACTTCGCGATGTGGGTGTCGGCTCGCACCCTGTGGATTGCCGGCGTGCTCCTTAATATGACGCTCCACTATACGCTGAACCTCAATACTCTTTTGGAAAGGCTCCCTGTCGTGGACATCGGGTGGAAAGTTCTGCGTGACCTCGCCAATATCGTCTTTATCTTCGTCGCGCTCTGGTGCGGTATGTCCATCACCCTCGGTATCGGCGATAACGGCAAAAAAGCGTGGGGGCTTCTCGCACAGATGGTGCTTGTCGCGCTCTTTATGAACTTTTCGCTCTTCATCACCAAAGCGGTGGTGGATGTGTCCAACGTCGCCGCGCTCCACTTCTATTCGCTGATTGTGGAGCCGGGGAAAGAAGGGGATTACGATAGTGGCCTTTCCGAATCGTTCCTGTATGGTCTCAAACTTTCAACCCTCTATAACACAAATGACCGGACGCAGACGGGGCTTGACACTGACAATTATCTCCAGAGTGCGGCCGCCTCCGGAGCAACCAAGACGCCTCTCTCGTTCACGAACATCATTCTCATCGGCCTCTTCGGCTCGCTCTTTATCATCGTGACGGCGTGGGTGTTTTTCGCCGCGGCGATTATGTTTATCTATCGCGCGATTACGCTCATTATGCTGATGATGCTTTCGCCACTTGCCTTCGTCGGGCTCATTTTGCCGGGGGCGTCGGGTATGGCGCACCAATGGTGGAGCAAGCTCTGGAGCCAGGCGTTTTTCGCCCCGCTGTATCTCGCGCTCGCCTATGTCGTCGTCAAAACCATCAACGCTCCCGCGTTTCAAGAGAGTTTTAACACGGCAGGTTTTGCCTCCGCTATTACCGGCACGGGGACGAATAGCATCGCTATAATATTTAATTTCGTCATTCTGATTTGCTTGATGGTCGGATGTCTTGTCGTCGCCGAATCCCTCGGCGCGAAAGGAAGCGATATGGCAATGGCTGGCTGGGAGAAGATAAAAGGCGGCGCCATTGGTGTTGCGAGCGCCGGCGCACGGGGTCTTATCAAACTGCCATCAACAGCAGTGGAGGGTGGAGGAAATATCGGAAAAGGGATGCAGAAACTGGTGAATTCAAGACTACTCAATAACAAAGTCTTTGGAAATTTTAAGGATACGAGAATTGGAAAGGGGATAAACGCTGCGGGAGAGAAGACGCAGGAAAAACTCACTGCCGTGCGCACCGTAGGTCAGTTTATGGACCCTCGCTATATGGAAGAACGACTTGGACAGACAAAACTTGGAAACACCTTTATCGGGCAGGCGGTGCGTGGAGTAACGACGGGAGCACTCGCGCACGCAAATATCGGAGGGAAGTCGCTTGAGGAGGCTTATGAGGAGGACGAAGAAAGGGCATCGAAACGTCATGTCATCGGTAATATAACAAAAGCGCGGCAAGCGGGAGCGAAACTTGACCCGCTTCACGAGAAGGAAGAACATCTTGAAACGGGAAAGGAAGATGCGACGAAGGAGGTGGCGAAACAAAAAGAGGCGATTGAGGGCGCGAAGGCTGGATTAACGCCTGAACAACAGAAGACCGTGCGAGAAAAGGAGAAAGCGCTTGCCGAGGCGAAGGCTTTCCCGCCGGACCAGCAGAAAAAGATTGAGGAGAAAAAAGCAGCCGTGGCACAGAGCCAGAAATCCCTTGAGAAAGCGGAGGCGGACGCAAAAAATAATCCGACACCGGAAAATACCCAAAAAGTGACGGACTTGCAGGAAGAGCTCAAGACGAAAAAGGAAGAGCTTACGGAGGTGGAAGAAATCAAACCTGACCACCAAGCACGCATTAAGACTGCGGAAGATGAGCTGAAGACCGCCAAGACAGCGGGTCTTACGCAGGACCAGCGAAATGCCATAAAGCTGGCAGAAGACGCGGTGACGTTGGCACAAACAAAGCTGGAAGCAGAGAAGGCGAAAAAACCAGACCCAGCCGACCAGAAAAATGTTGACGAAGCGCAGAAAAATCTTGAGAAAGTGGGGAAAGATATTGAGGCGATGGAGAAAGAGCTGGAGGCTGCGAAAGCTTCTAAAGACTTGGTCAAGATGGCCAATGCCCCCGCGTTGGAGGAAAAGATTAGAAAGGCAAAGGAAGACCCAGGGGGCGCGCTCCAAGACCGAGGAGGAAAAGAAACTCTCTGACGCAAAAGGGCCGACGCCCGAGCAAAAAAAGAAGGACGAAGACTGGAAAACGTTCCGAGCCGTACAGAAAGAGGTTGCCAAGAACCCGGCCGACACCGCCCTGCAAGAAAAGGCCGCTAAGGCAAAAGAAGCCCTTTCTCCTGAATACAAGAAGCTGGCGGCGGCGGAAGAAGAGTTATCAAAGGCGGAAAAACTACTCGCGACATTCAACAAAGACCACAGTACGGAGATGAGCGAGCTCGCGCAAATCATTTCGCACGCGTGGGCGCACATCACTCCGAAAGAAGCCGCCGAACTGACGCCCAAAAATGACTTCCTCAACAACAGAGCGATGGTGGATTACGAATATATGCCGACAAGCCACGCGGTGGCCATACGAGATGATGAACACGCCTTAACCGAAGAAGAGAAGCACGAGTTCTTCCACAACAGAACACACCGACTGAAGCAGAAAGGTCTTCTTGTTGACGATAGAAACGAGCGGTACCGCAAGAACATGCTTACGTATCAAAAGCTAGAAAACAAACAGACTGCGGCACTTGAGAACATCGCGCCCGCGCTTCAAAAGGTGCTTGGAGATCAAACGTCCACACTGGAAGAGCTATTTAGAAGACTGGAGAAGGTGCTCAAAGAAGACTAGTCTGGTCGTAACCGCATTAGCACTATAAAATAACTCGTATGGCAACCGAAACAATTAAAGTTCCCACACAGGAAGAAGAAAAGACGAAACGGATACAAGAAATCCAGGAGGAGGTCCGCGGCTTGCAGAAAAAAATTGCGAAAACAAAAGAGGAAATAGAGGCTGCTAAGCGGGAGGAGCGTGAAAGGAGATATGCGTCTGGTGAGTGGGACAGGATAGAGGTGCCAAAACAAGCGGGGCTTGGTGAAGTTGCTCCCGGACTTCGTAAAACCCTGCGCGCGATGGGGGAGGACATCACGGAAATTGAAAGCTGGTACCGGTACGCACAGGACATCTTTGACGTTGAAACGGTTACCCAAACAACGATGTATGGGGCGTGGAAACGGGTCCGTAATAGCGACAAATTTGATATGCGGTTTAAGGAGGACGTCGCGCGTACCAAGAAACGCGAGTACGTGCTTGATAGCGCCGACCTGACGTGGGGCTTTAATCCGGACGTGTGTAAAGAAATCGCGAAACACCAGAAAGAGGCTATGGACAAGTTGCGGAAGGATGCCAACGAGCGGCTGAAGAAACAGGGGGAGAAGGAGTTCTTCGCGACATGGGACTGGCCGGGGAAGTGGAAGGATGACGATGGTGAGTCGTATGGAAAGGACAGTGACAAAAGCATCTCACAGAGGTACCAAGACCTCATAGAAACACACAGAACGAAATTTGCCGACCCGAAAGACGAACCAATCTACGATACCGTAGACAAAAACGAGGCCTATAATATCCGCTTTAAGGCCGGTCTGAAGATGTACGACCAAGTGTCTCAAAACCTTGCCGACGACGAGTTCACGGGAATGTCGGGAATGTTCAGAAATTTCTGGGTAGTGATGCGAAACTTGGACGTCAACCAACTTCAGTTCTACAGTAAACGCGACTTGGATGTGAAAATACCGATGGTGGAGTTTTTTATACGGGAATTTAAGAACGACGTTCTCGGTAAACGGGATATGACCAAAAAGAACGCGAACATTTTCTCTTGGTTCGTAAATATGGCAGGTGGAAGTTTTATTCCATTCAACGAAATAAGCCCTGAATTGCAGGATTGGTATGAAATCATCAAAGCTATCGTGGGACGTACTGACGCTCGTTCGCACCCCTCCATCTACGGCCGTCTGCGCGAATACGGGGGTTCGGGCCCAGGCGCCGCAGAGGCAAAAGGTAAAGACCCAATGGAGGCTCCAGTAATGAAGAAGATTAACAAATATCGCGCGGAGAAGGGTCTTCCCCCAATGACCGAGAAGACCCAGCCGTTCGGACGTTATGGTATCGTCGCTTAAACAGGTATGAATCCTCAAGACGCAAGAGAAAGACTATCACTCTTTCTGGAATCGCTTCCGGAGAAAGTATTCAGCGCGCTCCTTGATAAAGGGGTGGCGGAAATACATATTCTCCCAACGACTATTGCCGCCGAACAGGGGTTTGTCTTCGCTGAAACCGGAGCGCTCTGTGAAGGAGTACTTCGTGTTCTGAAAGGGGAGGCCTCACCGGATACGCTCGTCGCGTTCATACAACAAGACAAAAACATTGAGGAAGACAATGTGCCGAAAATCCCCACGATTGCCTACGAACTCCAAACGAAACTATTTGACCCGGTTCTTCCGATTTTGAAACAGGCGGGGTATCCGATTAAAGAGGGTAGAGTGCCGGAGCCGATAAAACCAGCTTCTAGCTTTCAGGTTTCAGGTTCTAGCCAAGAGACAGGTGCTAGGTTTCAGGTTCAAGGCTCTAGTCAGAATAAACTAGAAGCTAACAGCTTGAAGCTAGAACCTAATCACATACGGGCGCTTATTCGTATCGCCGCGGGAACAAAGTACTCGGAGGAAGAACTCCGGAATGCGTTTGAAGACCTGCCGATGGGCCTCCGTCAATCGGTTTCTTCGGTAGATACCGCGAATGCCATTCAAGCCATCGCCAAGAAGTACCTCTTGCACGTGGACCAGATGGCCGCGCTCGCGAGCGAGACGGGGCTTGTCCTCCTCGGACTCACGCACCCTGCCGACTTCATCAAGAACCTTGCCGACCGCCTCCGCGTTCCCGAGGAGCGAGCGAGAGAAATCGCCCGCGATGTGAGTTCGCAGATTCTCGTGAAGGTGCGCGAATCGCTCCGCAGCATGCATGCGGAAGTGGTGCAGCCTCCTCCGGTAGGAGTTGGTCCACGGCTGGAAGCGGGAACTTCATTTTCAATTCCGAAACCGAGCGTGGTGCCGAAGCCAGCTTCTAGCTTTCAGGTTCAAGGTTCTAGCCCAGAAACAGGTGCTAGGTTTCAGGTTTTAGGTTCTAGTCAGAATAAACTAGAAGCTAAAAGCTATAAGCAGTCTACGACTATTCCACTATCAGCTTCTTCTACTCCGTACTCCGCCGGAGCGAAGTGGAATATGGGGGAGAATATCCTGAAAAAACAAGTGGGGACAACCCCCGGTCTCGCCGCATCTCCCTTACTAAAGGGAGCACTGCCGTCTTCGGCAGGAGGGTTGTCTGGCACCCCCTTTGGTATGGGAAAAACAACCCCCGCCTCCGCGGACGGAGGCACCCCCTTTGGTAAGGGGGATAGGGGAGGGGGAGAAGAAGAACCCTTAAGCCGAGCGGACGTACTTCGGGATATTGAAAATCCTAAAGGTATCGTCCCTGTGCCGAGAATCGCAGCCCCCACTCTCCCAAGCTCTTCTCTAACAGCTAAAGGCTATCAGTCAAAAGCTTCCCCCATAGGGCCTACCGGATGGAAGCCTTCCATAAACACTATCGGGTCGTCGTCTTCGCCTCTTCCGAAATATCCGATTAATAAACTTGAGCCGGCAATTCCAAACATTCCACCCCCCGAAGGGAAGGCTATCTCCCCTAATAAGGGGAGCACTGCCGTCTCCGGCAGGAGGGGTATTACAACCCCCGCTCCCGCAGACGGGAGCACCCCCTTTACCAGACAACCCCCCAAGGCAGCCCCCTTTGCTAAGGGGGATGGGGATGGGGATAAAACCCGACCGCAGAGCGAATCAAATACCCCACCTCTCCGCCAGCCGGCGGACTCCCCTCAAATGAACGGGGAAGAGGAAGAGGATTTCCTTGACCAAAAACTACAGGCTCCTATGTCGCTTCCGAGGGAAGAAAAGCGTTACTCAACTGACCCGTACCGCGAACCCTTGCAGTAACCATAATGCAAATACCGCGAATGGAAAATGCGAATACTGCAAATCAGAAAGTCTCTTTTGGGGAGTTTCATTCGTGGTATTCGCATTCGGTATTAGTAGTATTCGCATTATATATATGAGGTTCCAGGTTCCACAATTCATCAACATAGAGGACAAGATACTTGGGCCGTTCAGCATCAAGCAATTTGTGTATATCGTGGGTGGAATAGGCATGGGATATATCGCGTATAATTTCCTGCCTTTTTATCTCGCGGTACTCATTATCGCCCCTATTGCCGGCCTCGCGGCCGCACTGGCATTCTACAAACCGAACGGAAAACCTTTCATCTTTATGATGCAGGCCGCGATTGCCTATGTCCTTTCCAATCGTTTGACCTAACGTGGGCACTGGATATAAATCAAAACGTCAAAAGATAAATATAATGCAAATACTGCAAATGAAGAATGCGAATGCTGCAAATAACGACGGCGTGGTGTATCCAGAACTATCGTACAAAATCAACGGACTCTGTTTTAAAGTCCACAATGACTTGGGCCGTTTTCGAACGGAACAATCCTACGCCGATGCCTTTGAAGAGGGACTAAAAAAAGCAAACTTATCGTATACGCGTGAAGTACGCCTTCCCCCATCGTTTGTAGGGGAAAAAGCGTGGCGCAATGTGCCTGATTTCGTTATTGAAGGTATAATAGTTGTTGACTTAAAGGCCAAACATCACGTCACTCGAGAGGATTACTATCAGATGCAACGATACCTTTCGGTTCTCAATCTCAAACTTGGTCTTATCGTAAACTTTCAACAACAAAATCTCTATCCAAAACGGGTATTGAATTCACGTGTTTCTTAATTCGCAGTATTTGCATTCAGTATTTGCGGCATTCGCATTATGAGTTATAAACAGTTGTAGCGTTCGAATGATATGGCCATAGCATCAAAGGCTTCGCAGGAGTTCGTCAAAATCCGTGAAATACGGGATGGCATTGTCATCCTGAAAGACGGCGGATTACGCGCCATACTTATGGCGTCGTCCATAAATTTCGCCTTGAAATCCGAGGATAACCAGGCGGCGATTATTTCGCAGTTTCAAAACTTCCTCAATTCGCTTGATTTCTCCGTGGAAATTATTGTGCAGTCCAGACGGTTTGATATCAAACCATACATCGCGATTCTGGAAGAACGCGCGAAGAATCAGAAAAATGAATTACTGAAGCTCCAGACGCGTGAATATATCGGCTTCGTCACAAAATTTACGGAGGGAACGAATATTATGAATAAAACATTCTTTATCGTCGTTCCGTATTCTCCCGCCATCGTCCAACTTTCCGCAAGTGGGGGAGGGGTGGCGATGAAACTAAAAGAGGGATTTGGCGCAAAGAATACTTCTCCCGAAAAGGGGCCGAAGGGCTTTGAGGAAAACCGCACCCAGCTTGAACAGCGCGTCAGCGTCGTGGAACAAGGACTCATCCGGACCGGTGTTCGGGTGGCGCAACTTGGAACCGAAGAGGTTGTTGATGTCTTTTATCAATTGTTCAACCCGGGGGAAACCGAGAAGACCGTGCAAGAAAGTTAAAACTAATCTGCAAATGAATACTAATCTACAAATACCTGCAAATAAGAAAAAAGAGGTGGGACTACTGTATCCTGACCTTTCGTTTGATGTAGTCGGCCTTTGCTATAAAGTCCATAATGAGGTGGGAAAATTTGCAAGGGAAAAACAATATGCCGACCTACTCGAACAAAAGTTAAAGGAGGCGGGCATTATTTACAAGAGAGAGTACAGGATTGGGGATACAAATAACATTGTTGACTTTCTTATAGAGGACAAGATTATCCTTGAACTGAAAGCCAAGCGTTTTATTCCAAGTGGTGACTTTGTCCAAACCCAGAGGTATCTTCAGGCCACAGGAATTAAACTGGGTATTCTGGTTAATTTTGGTAGTACTTACGTTCGTTCTCATCGCATAGTGCGGATAGAGAACTTTAATGCAAAATCGTCTGGTCTGATTCGTAGGTATTAGTAGATTAGTTCTGATTAGTTGATTGGTACTTTATTATGGGGCTATTTGATTTCCTAAAACCCAAAAAAAACGACAAGGACTTGTCGGAATTCTTGCCGCAGGAGATTTATCAGTCGGGTCAGCTTGAACTGCAGGACGTCATCGCTCCCGCGGCGCTTAAGGTCGCGCCAAAATCTTTAAATGTCAGCGGGAAGTTCACTCGTACCTTTTTCGTCATTTCATATCCCCGCTACCTTACCGAGGGTTGGTTTGCTCCCATTATCAATCTGGATAAGGTGTTTGATATCAGTATTTTCGTACACCCGGTGGACACCGCGAAAGTGCTGAAGCAATTTCAGAAAAAAGTCGCCGAGGTGCAGAGCCAGATGGCCGACCGCGAGAAAAAAGGGCTGGTGCGCGACCCAATGCTTGAAACGGCCTACCAGGACTTGGAGCGGCTTCGCGACGACCTCCTGCAGGCGCAGGAAAAGCTGTTTGATGTCGGGATTTATCTCACTATCTATGCCGCAACCGAAGAAGAGCTGGACAAGACGGAAAATGAAATCAAATCCATTTTGGAAAGTAAACTGGTTATCATCAAACCTGCGCTGTTTCAGCAAGAACAAGGTTTTCGAAGCACGTCGCCTTTGGGGAACGACGAGCTTATGGTACACAACAAGCTCAATTCATCGCCGCTTTCAAGCGTGTTTCCGTTTATCTCGTTTGACCTCACCTCTAACAAGGGTATTTTGTACGGGGTCAACCGCCATAACTCTTCCCTTGTCTTGTTTGACCGTTTCAGTCTAGAGAACTATAACTCAATTACGCTCGCTAAAAGTGGCTCGGGAAAATCGTATATGACGAAGCTTGAGATTTTGCGCTCTCTTATGTTCGGAACCGAAGTTATCGTTATTGACCCCGAGCGGGAATATGAATTTCTTGCCGAGGCCACAGGAGGAAAGTATTTCAATATCTCACTTAATTCCGAGCATCATATCAATCCGTTTGAACTCGCGGCTCCTCGGGAAGACGAATCGTCCGCGGACGTGCTTCGCTCCAACATTATCAACTTGGTGGGGCTGTTCCGAATTCTCCTCGGCGGACTCACTGCCGAGGAAGACGGGATTATAGACCGCGCGATAACCGAAACCTACGCGCTGAAGGACATCACTCCCGATTCCGATTTCTCCAAAATTGAACCGCCGCTTCTTTCCGACTTTGAGCTGGTCCTTGCCGGTATGCAGGGAGGGGAGAGTCTGGTGCAACGCCTTTCAAAATACACGCATGGCACGTGGTCTGGTTTCATCAACCAGCCGTCCAATGTGGACATCAACGCGAACTTTATCGTCTTTTCCTTGCGCGATATGGAGGACGAACTGAAATCGGCGGCGATGTATATCGTGATGCACTTTATCTGGAACTCCATCAGGAAGGAGCTCAAAAAACGTCTGATGGTCATTGATGAAGCATGGTGGATGATGAAGTCGGATGATACGGCCTCGTTCCTCCTTGGCCTCGCGAAACGCGGCCGTAAATACTATCTCGGTCTTTCCACCATCACACAAGACGTAGATGACTTCCTTAAGTCCCAATATGGGCTCCCGATTCTCACCAACTCCTCTATGCAAATGCTCTTGAAGCAATCGCCCACGGTGGTAGACAAGCTTCAGACCATTTTCAACCTGACTGATGAAGAAAAATATCTTCTTTTGGAATCCGACGTGGGGGAGGGACTATTCTTCGTGGGACTAAAACATGTCGCCATAAAGGTTATCGCCTCGTATACGGAAGACCAAATTATTACCTCCGACCCGTCGCAACTGCTCTCCATCAAAGCGGCAAAAGAAGAATTGAAGGCGGCGGAAGGCAAACAGTAGCTTTCAGCTTCTAGGTGCTAGCTTCTAGTAAGAAGTGTCCTCGCGTTTGATTTGCCTGTCCTAGAACCTAAAACCTAATAGCTAGAAGCTTCCTCCTTTCCATGCCTTCCGCAACAAAAAAACCTTCCCTCACGTTTGTGACCCTCGCGCTTATGGTTGCCGTGGCTCTTTTGTTTGATGGGGGCATTGCGGCCGCGAAATTTCTGGATATGATTCCGGCCATCGGCAACGCCGCCTCGCTTATTGCAAGCGCTCTTGTGTCGGTCTTCGCCTATTTAACCTTTTGGTTTTGGTTCCAACGCCACGGTGTAACATTCATAAAGAGCCCGAAACGCCTCCTAACCTTCCCGGTCGCGTTTTTCATTAAACTTGTTCCGTTTCTCGGAGCATTGCCCGCATGGACGGCGGCGGTTGTCTTTATCTTTCTTAACGTCCGCGCGGAAGACCTCCTCACCAAAACTGAACTTGGCGCCAAGGTGGTCGGGAAGGCGGCTAACGTAGCCGGAAAGTTGGGGGCTGATAAGCAAAAAATGAAGGAGGTTGCGGAAAAAGCGAAAGAAGTGGAGCAGGGGGCGAGGGAAGCGCAAGAACGACTGCAAAAGGAAAAAACAGAGCAAGCCAAA
The DNA here is from genome assembly GCA_001004005.1 of Parcubacteria group bacterium GW2011_GWA2_49_9. Taxonomy (GTDB): domain Bacteria; phylum Patescibacteriota; class Minisyncoccia; order Phycocordibacterales; family UBA10002; genus UBA10002. Next base: position 15,502 of record LCQF01000023.1, on the reverse strand, counting down.
GGGAAGGAGGAACAAAGCCCGTTGGGGGCAGGGGTGGACACAGGGGAAGGGACCGTCGCCCAAAGACAACTTGGGCAAGGTTCGCCTACCGCACAGACACCTTCAGGCGGGGCAGGGACTCCACCAGCTGGGACGCAAAACACCAGGAAACCGGAAGGGGATATCGGGGCGCAACCGGTATTCCGCCAGACTCCGCAGACACAGAATACACAGAAACAAGGTGGGGGTGTACATCCGGCGTTCCAACAACGGCAAAAGGAGGTTTTGGATGACCATATGAAACAACAGGGTTTTGGGCGACCTATGGAAGGTTCGCGTGAGCGTACCCCCGAAGAAAAAGCGAAACGCCAGAAGGAAGTTCGGGATGAGTACAGGAAAGAGCATGGTTTTGCGCAACCAATGGAAGGAAAAGATACGCTTCCGAAGACAGAGGAGGGGCAGAGGAAGCGGGCGGAGGCAAAGGCGGAGCGACAAAAGGAAATGGAAGAGGATATGGCAAAAAGGGGAGAACAGATTCTGTGACCACTATACAAAGTCTACAAGGTCCGACCTTGTAATTCAGCAGCGTTCCCTAATAGGTGTTTGAACCACGACGTTCAATCCAATACACGTACACAGAATGCGTGTGCTGATAGATTTCGTAAAAAATCCGATAGGGGCCTACGCGCCGTCTCCATACGTTGACTTCTCCTCCGAGTTTCTCAATGTCGCCGCTAAATGGATCGGTTTTGAAACTTTCAATTACGTCAAAAATGGTCTCGGCGTTCTTTGCCGGGATTTTCTTCAACACTTTACGCGCTTTACCGCGAATTTCTACGCTCCAAATCCCGTCGTAATACATCAAGGGTAACTACGTCGCCGCGCGCATAATCCCGCCGCGCGACATCAAGCTCGCGTTTTTGCGTTTTGGTCATCGCAACTTCTTTGAAAACGCGTGGGGTGTATCCTCGCTTCATTTCCTCATATTCCGCCCGCGGAATAAGCACAAGGTCTTTATGTGCCAAATGTTTGGGTATCGTGATGATGGTCATAGTTCGTAGCATAGCATTTCTTATCACTCGAAACAAACATGGATGCCGATGGATTTTATCCCCCTTAGCAAAGGGGGTGCCGTATTCTGATACGGCGGGGGTTGTTTCCCCTCTCGCCCAAACGGTGGCAGACAACCCTCCTGCGTCAGAACGCAGTGCTCCCTTTGGTAAGGGAGATAAGACGAAACTTCTCCATTTCCTTCCTGTGCACAGCCGATAGGTTGGTTTTGCTATATAATGTGAGTATGCGCAGAATCCTTACCGTAACCTTTTTCCTAACGCTTCTGTTCGTTGTGTCCCCCAGTGACCTTTTTGCTCAATCCGGCTCTGTCGGCACCGAACTTTCTATGGCTATTTTCCCCGAACACCCTCGCCCGGGGGAACAGACGGTGATTTCAGTGGAAAGCTATAACATTGACCTCAATCGTTCCGACGTGACGTGGTTTGTGAATGATAACGTGGTAAAGCGAGGTGTCGGGGAAAAGAAAATTACCGTCGTCGCGGGAAAGGGCGGAGAGCGAATGGATGTCCGCGTGATTGCTCTTGGTGAAAACGGAAATACCTACTCCACAGGCTTGACTCTTCGCCCCGCTGAAGTAAATCTTCTCTGGCAAGCGGGGAGCTATACTCCTCCCTTCTACAAGGGAAAGGCGCTGATGCCGTATCAGGGAACTGTTCTTGTCGCCGCCATTCCTTCATTTACAACAGGTGCGTCAGTTATGCCCGCAAGCTCCCTTATTTACACATGGAAAGAGGGGGACAATGTTGTTGGTGACTCTTCGGGAAAAGGGAAGAATCTGTTTGTCTTCCGCGGTGAAATTCCCGTCAACATAAAAACAATCTCGGTCACCGTTGAAAGTCCGGACCACACGATGAGCGCGGATGCCACGATTACCGTCGTTCCTGTTTCTCCGCGGCTTATGTTTTATGAAGAACATCCTCTCTACGGTATTCTGTTCGGAAAAGCGCTTCTGGGCGGCTTCACTCTTTCCGGCGATGAATTGCGCATCAGCGCGATTCCATACTATTTTGAGACGGACACCAAAACAACTAAAGACCTCGTGTATGACTGGCAATTAAACTATGCTCCACTTTCGGGGCAGAGCACCTCGGTGGTAACGCTTCGCCGCTCCACAAACGACGCGGGTTTTTCGGACTTGTTTTTGGAAACGCACAGCACCGACGAGAATAAGTCGTTCCAAGCCGCGGAGCGAAAATTAACCATAGAGTTCCCCGCGAAGAATGACTTTAACTCCGGGGAAGCGGGAGCCGCGCAATAATAGTATAATTGGGACATACGCGATTAGTCGGAATTCTCCCTTTCATAAAGGGAGTACCCGTTAGGGGGAGGGATTTATCCCCCTTAATAAAGGGGGCTAGGGGGGGTGTTTAAATCCTCCGCCTCGGAAGACCTCGGCACCTCCTTTAGGAAAGGAGGAATAAGAAATCACTCACATGCTCACACGAACCCTCTACAGCCTTTGCATAACCGTCATCATTTTTTCCGGTTGGGCTTTTTCGGCCACTCCCGTTATGGCGACGGGTATTGACTATGTCCCGCTTGCTCCCATAGACGTGAGGGGTTCTGAATTTACCTCACCGGACTTTCAGGGCGGTACATTCTCCTCTTGTAGAGCTCCTACCTGCTTCCCGCGCTATCTCCGCACGATTTACAATGTCGGGGTCGCTCTTGCCGGCCTGTTCGCTGTCTTCTCCATCGTCAACGGCGGATTTACCCTCCTTTTTACCGACTCTATATTAGGACATAGCGAGGGAAAGGCGATGATTCTCCGCGCGATGGGGGGGCTGGTGATTGTGTATGCGTCCTATATCTTTATGAACCAAATCAGTCCGTCGCTCGGGCGGGATTTGGACCTCTCCCTCGCGTTTGAGCGTGTGCCGAAGGCGCTGACGGGGAGGGGGCTGACGGTGGTTCCCGCATTGTCGAATGAGGAAGCATACAATAAGTTTTTGGATGATGCCTTGAAACGCGCCCAAACTATCAGTCAAAAAGCGGTGAGTATAAAAGACACTATTGAACAGCTTGAAAAGCGGATGGAGGAAGGGGACTATAAAGACGCGGCGGAGGCGGGACAAATCAATGAATCAATAAATAAGTTAAGGGTAGCGGAAACAACCGTGAGAAGTTATGAAGGGGCGGTTGATTATCTCTCCACAAATATGAGAACGCAGATACGGCAATGCGTGCAGGGGGTGGGAGCTTGTTCGCTTCCTTCCGGAGTGACAGACCTAGTAAACCCGCTTAAGTGGACTTGGAGTGGTGGATTGCCTGCCGCTCAAGCAACGGTAGCTAATAAAAATCAGACGGAAAACAATGCTGTGGTCACGAGGATGATCGAGGCCGCCAAAGGCAAGGTTGCGGAAGATGCGCTTAAGCTTCGGGCAAGCGGCCTCTTGGAGGAAGCTGCGGATTTGGAAAAGCGGATGCAAACCATACAAACAGAAGCGGAGTTTTATAAACGATGCCCACAGACGAAAGCTACCTATGCGGCGGGAAGGGGGTATGAAAATCCTTCCACAGCCTGTCCCCCATAGTTTTATATGTCCCGAAGAACCAAAATCCTCATAGCGCTCGGTCTTGTGCTCATACTCACGGCGCTCGGTATTGTTCTGTACTTCTTTTTCCGCCCAACACCCCTTCCTTCGGGGGGAGATGGGGAGTTTCCGCCCCCGGGTGAAGAGTTGCCGCCAACGACAGAACCACCGACCATCCTTCCTCCTTCAAGCTCGGGGGCATTTGAGCCGATTCTCCGCCAGTTATCAAAGGTGCCGGTGGCCGGTGCGGTACTCGGGACCAAGAGCGGGGAAGCGATTGTCCGATATCAGGAACGGTCTGTCGGCAATGTGTATGAGATTGGGGCGGCGGGGGACGAAGAGATTCGCCTCACCAATACCACGGTTTCAAAAGTATATGAAGCCCTCTGGAGTAAATCCGGAACAGCTCTTGTTTCCCGTTATGTGAGAGAGGGAGGGGAAACCATAGAATCTTTCTCGGCAGAAATTAAACCAAGCGCAACGGAGGGAGATGGACAGCTTCTGGGGACTTTTTTGCCTCGCGGACTTCCCGATATGACCGTTTCCCCCGCGGGAAATTCACTCTTTTACCTTCAGGAAGAAAGTGACGGTATTGGAGGCATACGAAGTGACCTTGCGGGAGGAAACAGGGTAAAACTCTGGGGGTCTCCGATGAAGGAATGGCTTGTTTCTTGGCCATCGGAGAACAAGATTCTCTTACTCTCTAAACCTTCCGCCTTTGCCGACGGAATGCTCCTTCTGCTTGACCCGATACAGGGAGGAACCTCTATTCTTCTGCGGGGTATCCCGGGACTTACCGCCTTAATGAGTCCGGTTAAGACGGAAATCTTGTATTCCGCCAGCCCCGATTCCACATTGAGCTTACATTTGTTTAACAACGCGAACGGACAACCGCGTGACCTGTCCGTCACAACCTTTCCGGAAAAATGCGCTTTCGCGAAGAGTGGCGACCGTGTTTATTGCGGAGTCCCCAAAGTTATTCCGCAGGGGAGTTATCCCGATTCGTGGTATCAAGGAGTCATCCCGTTTACCGACGAGGTGTGGAGCATCACTCTTTCCTCGGGTACGACAGAACGCATCTCCGACATCAGCGGGAAACGCGGTTCCCCGATTGACCTTGTTCGTCCGATGGTTAGCTCCGATGAAAAATTTCTTGTTTTTATAGACAAGGGAAGCGAGACGTTGTGGAGTTTGCAGATGAAAGAATAGCTTCTAGGTTTTAGGTTCTAGCTTTTAGTAAGAGGGAAATGATTATGAATGCGCCTGTCGCCAAATCGTATAAAGACTTAATTGTGTGGCAGAAGGGAATAGACCTCTCAGTGCTCGTTTATGAACTCACCGAGGGGTTCCCGAATGAAGAACGATACGCGCTCACCTCACAGATGCGCCGAGCCGTTGTTTCCATACCATCAAACATCGCGGAAGGTCGTTGTCGCAGCACCAAAAAGGATTTTTGCCACTTTCTCCACATCGCACTCGGGTCAGCCGCGGAACTGGAGACGCAAATAGAAATTGCAAAACGAATATCAAAAACCGCAAAGCTTTCATATGGAGCAGTGGAGTCGTTGCTCACTGAAGTAATGAAGATGCTCTATTCCCTTATCTCCAAACTAGAAGCTAGAACCTAAAAACTAGAACCTTCTCCTGTGTATTTTATGACCACTCGGCGCCGCTCTCCTTCTCCAACCGATTCCGTCTTGACGTCTTTTGCGTCCTGAAAGAAAGAGTGGATGACCATTCGTTCGTATGAAGACATCGGGTCAAGCTCAACGCTTGTCTTGAACGAACGGGCGCGGTCACCCATAATTTTGGCTACATTTTTGACACTCTCAAGCGCGGCTTCTTGATAGCCGTTTACATCAACGAAAAACGTCTTCTCCCGTTCTCCCTCTCCGGACGAGAGCGGGGAAGCGGAAGGGTCTTTCTTTGCGTTTTCTTTGGTCGCAACCATCTTCTTAATGAGATGGTTAAGAGCGGAAAGGTGCGCCCCTTTAGTTCCGATAAGAATGTGCGAGTCGGGAGTAACAACGGAAAAGCGCTGTCGGCCATCCGACTCGGATACGTCTATGCTCTGCACCGAGACCTGCATATGCTTCAAGAGTCCTTCAATAAGTTGTTTAATGTGTTCTGAATCCATAATAGTTAATGCGAATACTTCGGATAGGGAATGCGAATACTGCCAATACGAACCTTCTGATTCGCGGTATTTGCATTCTTAATTCGCGGTATTTGCATTATGGTTGTGCCCCTTCGCAAGTGACCTCCGGACAAGGACTTCTTGAGCGATGGTAAACAGACTACTGGTTATAAAATAAAGTGCAACTGCTCCACTCACGGCGTAGGCGACAAACGCCATAAATACCGGTAGGAAATACTTCATTTGCATATGCATCCCTCGGGCGAGGTCGTTGCCAATAGAAGGGGTACTGGTCTTCGGCGGAGCGGGGGGCATAGCGAAGTGCGCTTGAAAAAACTGGGCGACACCGGCAAGGATGGCGAGAACGAGACTCTTTTCCAGTATATTCACACCAAACAGATGCATATCGGGAGTTGGCACAGGGACAAATGAGTATAAAAGAGCTGTGTCTATTACCGGAAGACCTCCGCCATAAAACACATAATAGAGGGCGATAACGATTGGAATTTGTATGAAAAGAGGGGCGATTCCCGCGAACGGATTAATCTTCTTCTCTCTATAAAAATCCATAATTGCCTTGCCCTGTGCTTGCTTGTCGTTTTTGAATTGTTCCTTAATGCGGTTAAGGTCAGCTTCGTGCGCCTTCATTTCAAGTTGAAATTTCGCCGCTTTATGTGAAAGAGGGGAGAGGAGGAGTTTAATGAGAACCGTGAACAGAATGACCGCTATGCCCCCGAGTGCCCGGGAAGGACCCCGATTAAAAAAATAAGCCCGTTGTAGAGCGGGACATAAAAAATCACTTTCAGCATCGCAAACATCCCGTAGTGAAATTTCAAGTCGTTTCCAGCGGAAACAACTAAAAACAATCGGCTAGCGAATAATGGCTTGGGTGGGCGCAAAAGCGGCCCTCTCCGCGAACAGTTCCCGCAACTTGTCCGCCTTAGGCGGACTACTACGGGAAACATGCCCCCATTGTAGACGAAAGAGGGTAAAATACAAACTTTCCGTTTACTCCGCTATGGTCGCCCGCCTTGCTCCGTTTTTTTGGGAAACAACGCCAGAAGTTCCTTTTCCAACTCGGTAAACGACACATCAAGCGCCCCTTTTTTTAGAGTTACCGTCAAGGCCTTCCCGCCAAGGTGGGTGCTGTGTTTCGCCGCAAGACTATACATCCTGCGCCGAAGAAGGTTGCGGTCAACCGCTCTTTTATACGTTCCGGAAGAAACGATAACCGCGGTTTTTTCGCTTCCAGCCGGAACCGGAGCGTAGCGAATAAAAAAATGCGGAGCGTGCAGGGTCTGCATTTTCCGCATTTTCTTAAAATCCTCTGTGGTAAAACGTTTGGCTTTTGGGAGCATACAGGAAAGCTTTTAGCTACTAGCTTTGAGCTTCTAGAAAAAGAGAGGTCTTGCTAGAACCTAGAACCTAAGAGCTTCTCTTCCTGCTCACGGTAAGCTTTTTTCGCCCCTTAGCGCGCCGCCTTGAAAGGGCGCTTCGGCCTCCCGGTGTCGTCATACGCGAGAGAAATCCGTGCGTTCGCGCTCGCTTTTTCCTTTTTGGTTTATAGGTGAAGCTCATGATTGTACCGCTGACTATTAACTTTTAACTTTTGACAAGAAAACTTCTTTGTTAAGAGTCAATGGTTACTGGTCAAAAGTTATGCACTATTTATCCACACATTATTAACATACCACTGCCTTTTTTACAAGTTTTGTATTTTCGTTATCAGTATATACTAGAGCCTGTCGCACTGATAATGGGACCGCAGTAGCCAAGCCACAAAAATCTTCTTTATTTCGGCTAGCGAGGAGCGCCGCGAAAACTTCTGCAGTTTAATGGCGTCCGAGCGAAGACGAAATATAAGGGTTTAATACCGCTTTTAGTATGGCGCTTATCAGTGCGACAGACTCGTGTACCTACTTATTCACGCCGAATCTAAAAACAGATAACCAATATTACGATGTCCGATACGTTTAGCGAAGAATATACTCATCCCGTTGCGACAATGGGTTCCGTGACCATGAGCGACACGAAGCAACTTTGGGAGAGTGCTCTTATCGAAATAGAACTTTCTGTCTCAAAGGCGAATTTCACTACGTGGTTTAAGGACACGGCTATCTCCCGAGTGGAGGAGGGGGTGGTGTATCTTGCCGTTCCCAATACGTTCGTAAAGGACTGGCTCCTTAATAAATACCATAAGTTCATCCTCCGTTCACTCCGAAATCTCTCCGAGCATGTGCGCGCCCTTGAATATATCGTCAGCAAGGACGACCCGAGAAAGCGGGACCTCCCCGGAGCAAAAGGAGCCGCTCCTTCGCTCACCCACGAGCTTCCGTTACAAGATTACTACGTGGACAAGGAAAGCAATCTTAACCCTCGTTATACCTTTGACTCGTTTGTGGTGGGTCCCTTTAACGAGCTGGCACACGCAGCCGCGCTTGCGATTATCAAGACCCCGGGGATTACGTATAACCCGCTCTTTATCTACGGCTCTACGGGGCACGGCAAGACACACCTTATACAAGCGGTAGGAAATCACATTAAAGCGGCTTTTCAGGGGCAGAAGGTCTTTTACGTTACGTCGGAAAAGTTTTCCCAAGACTTTGTCACCGCGATGCAGCAAAGCCGCATCAGCCAGTTTAAGGAAAAATACCGACAGTATGACGTTCTTATCATGGACGACATCCAGTTCTTTTCCAACAAAGAGAAGAGTCAGGAAGAGCTCTTCCATTTGTTTAACGATTTATATGCCCACAACAAACAAATTATTTTTTCCTCCGACAAACACCCGAACTACATCCAGAATTTGGAGGAACGCCTGAAGTCGCGGTTCGCTGCGGGAATGATTGTGGATATTCCGCCACCCGACAGGGAATCGAGGGTTTCTATCTTAAAAACCAAGGCTCGGATGATGAAATTCCAGCTGCAAGATGACGTGGCCGACTATATCGCTGCGGCGCTTGAAGGAAATATCCGTGAACTTGAAGGTATTCTGAATTCCATTATGATGCAGACACAGGTAAAGGGACGCGACCTTGGTGTCTTGGAGGTTAAATCCATACTCAAGAACACCAGTAAGCCCAAAAAAGCCTTGTCAATTAAGGATATTACGAAAGTCGTAGCTGACTTTTATAACATTGACGAGAACCATATTTACGAGAAGACGAGAAGGAAGGAAGTGGTGAAGCCACGACAGCTTGTGATGTACATTTTACGCGAAGACTGTAATGTTTCTTTCCCGCTCATTGGGCAAAAACTTGGAGGAAGAGACCATACGACCGTTATCCACTCATGCGACAAGATAAAAAATGAGATTCGGGAGGACCCAAACCTCCTTCAGGAAATAAATCAGATTCGAGCACTGCTGTAATTCACATCGCGCTATCCTGTGGAAAAAGGTGTGGAAAGAGACTAGTACTGTGTGTACAAAAAGTTGATAAAACAATAGCGAAGGAAAATAAAAATACAGTGTTCACCCTTTTTACCCAAACGTATGTGTATACCGAATCAAAAACCCGTTGTTACATACCTCTTTTTACCCCTTATCCACGTATCCACACCCTCTTTAATAATATCTTTCTTATATAAAAAATAATGTAAGATTACTAAGACTGTGTATATTGGTATGAATCCCGTAGTAGAATTCCAGGTTTATAGAAAAAGTGTATACACCATCTTATTATTAAAAACCTCGTTCTTGTTTTAACCGAAATCTCGGAATAGTCCGCCTCGGCGAACGACCTGAAATTTCACTACGGGATGAAAATAGAAGCTATAAAAGATAAGTTGCAGAATGTGGTAAACAAAGCGGCACGGCTCGCGGGAAAACACCCCTCTCTTCCTATCTTGTCGCACCTCCTACTTATAGCAAAACGAGGGGCGCTTACCATTCGTTCCACCAATCTTGATATGGGGGTTGAATACACTATTCCGGTTAAGGTTGAAAAAGAGGGAACGATAGCCGTCCCCGCAGCTGTTTTTACCTCGTTTGTGTCAAACCTCGGCGCGGCTAAGGGGGTTTTTCTTGAAGAGGATGGGGGGAAACTTACTGTTTCGGCGCAAGGGGCGAAGGCGACGATTAACGGGACACCAAGCGATGATTTTCCAACTATTCCGAGGGCGGAAGGAGGTAGTTTTTCTATGGACCCACAACTCCTCCTTAAGGGTCTTCGCGCGGTACATTACGCGGGGGCAGTGGGTAATCTAAAACCGGAACTTTCCAGTGTGTATATTTACCAAGAAGGAGAGGAGCTTGTTTTTGTCGCGACAGACTCGTTCCGCTTGGCGGAAAAAAAAATACCTTTTAAGAAAACATCCGCTTCGTTCCAACCAGTACTGATACCCATAAAGAATGTTGCAGAAATAATAAGGATGTTAGAGGAAGAAAAAGATGAAATCCGGATATCGCTCGGAAAAGGACAGCTTACTATTGAAGGAACAGGGCTTCTCTTCACCACACGGCTCGTAGAAGGGTCTTTTCCCGACTACCGGCAGATTATGCCGAAAGAATTCGCTACAGAGGCGGTGGTGCTGAAAGAAGACCTACTCTCGGCCCTCAAGCTCACCACCCTCTTCTCCGACCGATTTAACCAGTTACGCCTCTCGCTTGACCCGAAAAAGAAGCAGTTCTCCCTTTCCGCTAAAAGCGGTGAATTTGGGGAAAGTGACTCGGCTCTCCCTGCGGCACTCACCGGCGAAATACTGACAAGTAATTTCAACCACCGATACATCGCGGATTGTTTGAACACCTTCGGTGCGGACAGTGTCGCTTTTCGTTTCAGTGGAGAAAATAAGCCATTGCTTATTGGCGGGGTTGGCGACGCAAGTTTCCGGTATCTCGTGATGCCGATGAATCGTTGAGAAATACCGAGCCGTTTTCGGCGAGCATATTTCTCACGACCGAGCACTTTTCCTAAAGTGCTCGGTTTTAGCTATAGGACCTACACAATCGGTGTCATTCCCCTGAAAGCTTGTCCTCGCGGAGGCGGGGAGGGGAATCCAGAGCCTTATTAAACGGCTACAAACTGGATTCCCTCTTTCGAGGGAATGACAGATAAAGTGCGAAACGTGTAAGGCTTAAGCTACTCCGCAACCCCAAACGTAACCGTCGCCTGTCCTTTGTTTTGGAAAGCATCATACGCCACGACCGTAAGTTCGTTGTCTTGACCAAGAAAGGTTTCCAACTCGGCAGGAGAGAAAGAGAGACGCCAAGGAGCTTTTGTACTTGAACCGATAAAGAGAGTGTTGACGAAAAAATGAACCTGCGAGACAGGGAAGCGGGAAGCTATCTCGGCTTGCAGAACCACGTGCTCTTTTTTATCCAGAATGGACCCGGGAAGAGGGTTGGTAATTGAGATACTGGGGGCGAATTCGGGGCGGTGGAGGTCATCGGTTTCAACTGGGATTACCGCGGCCGTCTCATCCGCAAAGCCTTGCTCGGTTGCCCATGTACGTACGGCATACTCCCACCGCTCAAATTGAGGGGCGGTTTGCGGAAGGGTCATCCGCGGAACAGTCGGGTTACTCTTGTCAATCCAATAGAGGATTGAGTGTATTTCCCGCACAGCGCGCTCAACACGAAATTCCGGAGGGGTAAATTCAGTCGCGAGTTTGCCGGACCATTTGTCTACGAAATACGTACGGTTTCCCTGCCAGATACCACGAAGCACCGGAGGAAGGGAAGACGTGTCCTTCTCGGCGGGTTTTGAGAAAGATTCAACAGGGATACGTTTGAGCGCCTCTTTCATAAATTCATTCCAGAGTGGGGCGACGATATATGCCGCTACCTTGTGCATTTGCCGGTTATCGTTGTTTCCGGCCCATGCCCCCACGACAAGGTTGGGCGCATAGCCGACTATCCAAGCATCACGGAAGTCATTGGTCGTTCCGGTTTTTGCCGCGACATCTCTTCCCGGGAAATATAACGGAGAGGTTGCACCGAACGCCGGTGTCCGCGCTTTGTTGTCCGAAAGCATATCGCTGATGGTGCGGGTTATTTCAGGTTCCAGCACCTGTTCGTAGGTGTTTTTCCACCCTTCCACTATCTTGCCGTCTTTTGTTTCTATGCGGAGGACACCTGTGGGCTCTCTGCGGACTCCTTCCGCGGCGAAGACACCATAGGCCGAGGTAAGGTCCAAAAGCTTTACCTCGCCGCCTCCAAGCACCAAGGTGAGGCCGTAGCGGTCGGTATCGGCGAGTGTCGTAATCCCCATATCTTTGGCAAGGCGAAGGGAATCGCGAAGGCCGGCAAGATAGAGCACTTGAATAGCGGGGACGTTGACCGATTGCGCGAGGGCATCGCGAAGCGATATAGGTCCTCGGTAGTTTCCGTCGTAGTTTTCAGGTTTGTAACACTTATCCTCATTTTGAGGAAGAATCGGCGTTCCGTCAGGGTTGCATTCGGTAGAAAACTCGGTAGGGAGGTCAAACACGACGGTTTCCGGTGTGTACCCCTTTTTAATCGCTTCGGCGTACACGAAAGGTTTGAACGCCGAGCCCGGCTGACGGTAGGCTACGCTCACGTTAAAGTTTCCGTCTATCTCTTTATCAAAATAATCACGAGAACCCACCATAACAAGAATCTGTCCGGTCTTCGGGTCAATCGCGGACAGTGCGGCGTTTTCGGCGTCAAACTTCTCTTTATTCAAGAACGCGTACTTTTTGACGATATCCTCCGCCAGTTTCTGCAGGTCGTAATCAAGTGTCGTAATCACTTTAAACCCTTCCTGTTCAAGCGCTTCACGGCCATATTTCTCCTCCAGATACTGGCGTATATACATGACAAAATGAGGAGCGAGAATTCCCGTTTCGCTGCTTGGTTTGAAGGTCACCTCCTCCTTCTTTGCGGCGTCATGCTCTTCCTTCGTGATAAAGCCGACTTCTTGCATGCGGCGAAGAACTAAGTTCTTACGTTCCTCAAGTTTGTCTCGGTGATTGCCGTAAGGGGAGTAGTAGGTGGGGGCGTTCGGAAGCGCTGCAAGATACGCGGCTTCCGCGAGAGACAGGTCTCGCGGATTTTTTCCGAAAAATGTTTGCGAGGCTTCACCGATACCGTACACGGTACCTCCATACGGAATCTCATTTAAATACAAAGAAAGAATAGTTTCTTTGTCCAACGTCTTCTCAATGCGGAGTGCGAGAAGCCACTCCTTTAGTTTCCTTGAAACCTTTTTTTCGTTCGTGAGGAGGGAATTCTTCACAACCTGCTGGGTAATAGTTGAGCCGCCTTGTCCGCCAAGAAGATTTCCTTGAAAGAGATTGGTGAACACGGCGCGGAAGATTGCCGTAATCCGTATGCCGCTGTGCTGCCAAAACTCGCTATCTTCTATTGCCACCGCGGCATTTTTTACATTAAGCGACATCTCGCTGTACGGAACAATAGTTCTCCGCGCTCCTTTGTGGAGGTCGTAGAGAAGAATCGTACCGGTTCGGTCATAGATTTTGGTTGATTCACTTACTTTACGGCTGCCGAACTCCGACAGGTCGGGGAGCTTCCACGAGGACACCCAAAGCATGAGGAGGCCTGCGCCCAAGAAGCCAAGCGAGAGGGAGAGGAGAAGAAAGCTCCGTATGATATGACGGCGGTGGTGGCGGTGAGTCATGGAAAGAATGGTAGCAGAAAGAATTTCTAATATCTAATTTCTAATTCACCTAATAAAACCGAAACAAGCAAGATAAAGCCCAGAAGTTTGATTATTTAGCCTTTTATTAGAAATTAGACAATTAGGTGAATTAGGTAATTTACCTCGTTCCGATTTCGCGCCCATTGTGCTAAAGTAATAACCATGTCATTTTTCGCCAAAACACCGCAGATAACCAGTGATGGAGCCAACATCAAGGAGCTTCTTACCCGAGGAGTTGAGAGGGTATACCCCAGCGCGGAGTTTTTGGAAAAGAAACTCAAAAGCGGGGAACAGCAGACTATCTATTTGGGCATTGACCCGACAGGTCCCTCACTTCATCTTGGGCATATTATTCCGATACTTAAGCTTAGGCAGTTTCAGGAGCTGGGACACAAAGTCATTCTTCTTATCGGGGATTTTACCGGAATGATCGGTGACCCGACTGACAAAGCGGCTACCCGCAAGAAACTTACCCATGAAGAGGTGCTGGAGAATGCGAAACTGTACAAAACACAGGCAAGCAAAATGCTTTCTTTTTCCGGTGGTAATCCGGCAGAACTAAAATACAATTCAACATGGCTGGAGAAACTTTCTTTTGCAGATGTGCTAGAGCTCTCCTCCCACCTTACGCACGCCGATATGGTAAAGCGCGATATGTTCCAGAAACGCATCGCGGAGGGAAAGGAACTCTATATGCACGAATTCCTCTATCCGCTTATGCAGGGCTATGACAGCGTCGCTATGGATGTTGATGGGGAGGTGGGAGGGAATGACCAAACATTTAATATGCTTGTAGGGCGCGACCTCTTGAAAAAACTGAAAGGCAAAGAGAAGTTTGTTATTTCCATGAAGCTCCTCGCCGACCCGAGCGGGAAAAAAATGGGGAAGACCGAAGGGAATATGGTGAGTTTCTTAGATACACCGGCCGATTGCTTCGGGAAGATTATGAGCTGGCCGGACGGAGCGATTGTCCCCGCCGCCGAATCGTGCACGCTTCTTTCCGAAGAGGAAATAGGGGCAATGAAGAAGCGGCTTGAGTCCGGAGGGAACCCGAAAGAAGAAAAAATGAAACTTGCGGAGGCGGTTGTTTCCTTGCTTCACGGAGGAGACGAGGCAACGAAGGCGCGGGCGTCATTTGACGCGGCGTTTACGGAAGGGAAACCTGTTGATTTTGTAGAAATTTCGCGTGAAGGAAACCCGATGGGAACACTTATAGAAAAAGGAATTGTGGCGTCAAAAACCGAACTTCGTCGTCTTATTGCCGCTGGAGCAGTCACTTGTCTTGATTCAGATACAAAAGTAGGCGAAGACTTTGCTCTGTCATTTCCTGCGGGTAAGTACCGCATTGGCAAACATCGGTTTATCGAGTTCCGTTAAGCCCCAAAGGACGAAGCGATTCTCTTTCGATAAATAAGGAAGATGAGAATGAGACACGTGCTTGCCGCATAGACAAGGAAAGCTAGCCCGTTGAAGGTGAAAGAGGGAAGGACAATCATACCTGTTGCCGCGCTGAACACTCCGCCAAAGTACGTCGCCGAGGATTCAGTTTCGGGATAACTCCATGTTTTCACATACGTGGGAACTGTTGCCAGTGTGTCTGCGAGGATGGCAAACCCGATAGCGACCGAAGGCTCGCCGGTTAGTTGCCAGAGTACGATAGCGATGATGGAAAGGAGGCCGCACAGATAGTCGAGCGTACCCAGTTTCCAGTAAGAGTTTCTATTGAAAAAGGAAGCGCAGAGAACCATAAACGGCGTAAATCCCGCCGCGAAAACGGGAAGAGTCGCCCAACGAACTCCCGCCGCAAGTTCTGCGGCAAAAGCGATGAACGGTATAACGCTCCACAGGAGCCACGTAACCCTGTTCGGCTTGGTTGTGCCGCGGAATGTGTCGCGAATGTAGAAACTTGTACCGACTATGTTTGCCGCCGCGCCGAGAATGACCAGATAGTGCATATAAGGATAAGTATAACAAAAACCCCAACGTATCGGGGCTTTGTTTTTTGTTCCCATCAGCGCCTATCCGCGTCTTAATCCGCGAGAATCCGCGCTTTTAGAGGGGGTCTACGTCGTCAAACGTATCCTCAATCATATCCGGGTCAAGTTCCTTTTCCTCTCCCTCGCCTTCTGCTCCATCGGCCCCGGGAGCTACTGTGT
>LCQF01000022.1 GCA_001004005.1 Parcubacteria group bacterium GW2011_GWA2_49_9 | reverse complement strand
CTCCTCTTTGGTATTCTTGATTAGCCAATCTCCTGAACCTACATTTTTCTTAATACCAACCTCAATATCTTTTTTATCATCCTTATATAAAAAGATTGCTTTTACACTCTTCTGTACGTTTTCATCTAATCGTGCAAGTAGTTCTGGAGTGATTTGATACCCTTCAAGGATAAAATTCTGCTCATTGCCAGCGACCGCTATTCGGCTTTTGACCGTAATTTGGCTTTAATCCCTTGCAAAGGGCAAGTTTTAACCCAGGTTAGTCGTTTTTGGTTTGAAAACACAAGCGATATTGTGAAAAATCATGTTTTAGATTTTCCTGACCCGAATGTAATCGTGGCAAAAAAATGTAAAGTTTTACCTGTAGAGGTAGTGCCTAGAGGTTATATCACAGGAGTTACCGGGACTTCGCTATGGACATTATATCAGAAAGGAATGAGAGATTTTGGAGATTTTACTTTACCTGATGGTATGCATAAAAACCAAAAATTAGATAAGGGAAATATATAGACTTGGAAAAAGAGGAAAAAACGGAAGCAAGACTAACAAGAGTCGCAGAGGCAAGCGCAATATTTTGAAGAAATATCCTTCTTTCTCTTATCGTGGCAATGCTATGTTGACTGAGTTCATTGCTTATCTTTTCTCGCAATTCAGAAATTTCTGCTCTTTCTTTCTCAAAAATATCTGAGAGATCTTGAGGGCTTTCTGGTATTTTCATACTTAAGAAACTACTGCTATCCGCCCTCTAGGACTCGAACCTAGAACCCTCCCGATATAAGCGGGATGCTCTAACCATTGAGCTAAGGGCGGGTCTTTTATCCGCGTACATCAGCGTCTCATCTGCGTTCATCCGCGGTTTAGTGAAATCGTAACGCAAACGCGAGAGTTAAGCAAAAGAAAAGCCGCCAGGAAATGTGTGCGGCCTCACGTACGGCTGGTGGGCCGGAGTGTATTGCTTGATTAAGAGGGTCTTCCCCCTATATCCCGAACGCGGGGTCAAGAAGCGGCTGCCAATCGGCAGACCTCAATACGTACATATTCCTGGCGACTTACGGGTATAGTAACGCACATACGCCACTTTCGCAAAAGTGGTCATTTTAGCATGTAAGCACGGCCGTGTTTACATGCTAAATTGAGAAAATCCCTCGACTCCGTCAGTCTACGACTATTTCACTGCTCCCTTTTGTAAAGGGAGAATAAGACACCACCTCCCCCGCCTTCGGCACCCCTCCTCAACTGAAGAGGGGAAAAGACTGGATTCCAGCTTTCGCTGGAATGACAGAAAAAAGAAGTTCCGCGTCTGTTCTGTGTTGGCTTCGTTCCGTGCCTGCCCCGTAGTGAAGCGAGTCTTCGAGCTTCTACTACTGGGGTCGCTTCCGTGTCTTACTTTTGATGCTCAATATCTTTTTTCTTTTTCGGCAGAATGCCGTGGGCGATGATGACTTTCTCGTACTCGTCCTGCTCCAGTGTTTCCACTTCAATCAGTTTTGCCGCAATCGCATCAAGCGCAGGGCGGTGTTTGGTCAAGATGTCTTCCGCGCGTTTGTAGGCTTCGTTGATGATTTTAGAAACTTCTATATCAATCGCGTCTCCCACTTTCTGCGAATATTCTTTCTCGTCGTGGACACCGCGATTACCGATTCGTCCAAGAAGTGTCTCAAAGGCGATAGGACCGAGCTTCTCCGACATGCCGTATTTCGTCACCATATCGCGCGCAAGCGCGGAGACGACCTGCAAATCATTTGAAGGGCCCGTCGTAATATCTCCAAAGAGCATAAGTTCGGTGATGTACCCGCCGAGTGTTACCGCGATGTCGTCCAAGAATTCTTTGCGTGACTGCAATTTACGGTCTTCAAGCGGAAGCTTCAGCGTGTACCCTGCCGCGCGCCCACGTGAGATGATAGACACTTTATGCACGGGGTCCGCATCACCTTCTCAATAGAACGTATCAAATCAAACTGCGCGACCTTAAGACGGCTCTCGCGAGCCGCGAGAATCGCCGCTTCATTCACAATGGAATGCAGGTCCGCTCCGGAAAATCCGGGAGTTCTCTCGGCAACCACACGTAAGTTCACATCCTCGGCAAGCTGTTTTTTCGTCGCATGAACGGCAAGAATCGCCTCTCTATCTTTACGGTCAGGCAGGTCAACCGTTACACGCCGGTCAAAACGCCCCGGCCGGATAAGTGCCGAATCAAGCACATCGCTCCGGTTCGTCGCCGCCATCACAATCACTTTGTCGTGCTGTTCAAACCCGTCCATCTCAACGAGTATCTGGTTAAGTGACTGCTCGCGTTCGTCATTGCCTCCGCCCATACCGGAACCGCGCACGCGCCCCACGGCGTCAATTTCATCAATGAAGATAATGGAAGGTGCCGCCTGCTTCGCCATCTTGAAGAGGTCACGCACACGAGAGGCGCCGACGCCGACGAACATCTCCACGAACTCCGAACCCGAAATGGAGAAGAACGGCACGCCCGCCTCCCCCGCCACCGCGCGGGCAAGCAGTGTCTTCCCTGTTCCCGCCGCGCCCATAAGGAGGACTCCTTTTGGAATCTGCGCCCCGATGTCCAAGAACTTCTTTGGATTCTTGAGAAAGTCCACAATTTCAGAAAGTTCTTGCTTCGCCTCCTTCACGCCCGCGACATCTTTAAACGTCACCTTCTGCTTTTTATCTGTCGGAAAGATAATTCGAGGCTTTGATTGTCCGAACGTAAACGCCTGCATACCCGCTCCTTTTACTTGGCGAGTCAAAAACCAGATGAAAACAGCTATAAAGAGTATCGGGATGATAAACGGCGCGAGATTGAGGAACCAGAACATAAACCCACCTTCCTTCTCCACCGAGATTTTGACCGCCTGTAGTTTATCGGTTGGGACGCCATAATTTTTCAAGGTTTCGGAAAGTCCTACGCCGGGTTCTTTTTGTGACTTCTTTTCAATACTTCCTTTCGCATAGACAACCGTGAGAACCTCACCTGCTATTTTGATTTCCGACACATCGCCACGTGCCACATCGGCCGCGACTTCGGAAATGGGAACGCTGGAAGCCGGAGTCTTCCGTTCGGCGATGAACGAGTAGAGCATCATAAGCACGAGGAAAATGAACAACACGCTCATCGCGTTATTGAGGAGCTCCCGCCCCGGCCGAACCGGCGGAGTATTTTTCGGGCTATCACCCTTTGGCGAAAGGGATTTGAGGGCCTTTTTCCCTCTTTCCTTTACTTCTTTCATATTGTCTTTAAGGGGAGTCATTGCAGGTGGATTCTAGCGCAGTTTTAGGATTTTGGATAGTTGAAAATAGTAAAACAAAAACGCTCTTTCGAGCGTTTTTGTTTTACTATGGAGAAGCCGAGAATTGAACTCGGGTGCACATGATTCTTTTTTCCGGTTCTACATTGTCTAGTTACTCTTTGTCCCTCGCGGGACGTTAAGCGCCAAGACTATAAGAGTAACAGAATGTCTTGGTACCGATTCTCTTAGGTTAAAGCGTGACCCGAGAAGTGGTCATGCTCGATTCCGAATATATAACACTTACGTATCCCTATCGGACGTCGGGAAGATAAGCGTCGCTTACGCCGAAGCGTAAGCGAAAGCGAGCTCACGTTCGCCGAAATACGGCGAGACGATGGACTTGGCTTTTGAAATTAAGGTTTTTGCACTTAATTTTTCCGGCAGTTTAAGGAAGTACCGGAGTTCCACAATGCGCAGAAAGAAGTAGACCATATGTCTATGCCTGTCATCCCCCTTTAATACATGAACTATGTACTATGGATTATGTACTCTAAAGCCTGTACTAAAGACGAATGACAGTTGTTTTCAATGTCCTTTCAGTTCGCGGCGGATATCCCGTTCCGTCTCGCGTTTCTTAATCGTTTCGCGCTTATCAAACTTCTTCTTACCACGCGCGATGGCGATTTCCACCTTGATTTTTCGTCCTTTATTATACACCGAAATTGGCACGATTGTCAACCCTTTTTTCGCTTCGGCCGCGGAGAGGTCATGAAGCTCTTTTTTCGTGAGGAGCAGTTTACGATTACGGCGTTCGTCGTAGCCTCTTGGCGCATTTTTCGGCTGGTAGGCGGGAATATACGAATTCATCATAAACGCTTCATTTCCCCGTACTATGACATAGCTGCCTTCAAGCGACCCAAGCTTCTCGCGGAGCGACTTCACTTCAAGCCCAAGAAGCTCAACACCGGCAGTGAGCTTGTCCAAAAATTCATAATTAAAGTGTGCTTTTGCGTTATTGAGAAGCATGCGGACATAGTAGCAAATTTTCGCTTTTTTCTCCTCACTAATCGGCATATTGCGTGATACATTGACACCAAACCCCATATATGCTAGTATCTTCGGACACAAAGCGAGTTAGGAACAAGTCGATTCACAACGAAGTTTTGTATTTATCACTCAAGCAAAACAATGACAGGAACAATCAAGAAATTGACTGACAAAGGTTTTGGATTTATCACCGGCGAAGGCCTCCAGAAAGATCTCTTCTTTCACAGCAAGGCCCTCGTAGGTATACAATTCAGCGATCTCCAGGAAGGAGATAAGGTTTCTTTCGAGACTGAAGAGTCTCCGAAAGGCCTCAACGCAGTCAATGTACAGCGAGCCTAACTCGCTAAACAAAACACCCCCGCCGCAAGGCGGGGGTGTTTTGTTGTGCGAAAAATCCCAGAGACGATTTCCGGTCTGGGTTACCCTCGCTTATCCCTTGACGTGGTAATAGGTTTGCGGCTTTGCTAGGTATGTTTTTGCGACCTCAAGATAGAGAGGAATTGTTTCCAGTTTATTTGTTACAGTCTAGTATAAAAAAGAGACCTCACGTGAGGTCTCTTTGGAACGTCAATAATTTCCGTTTGTTCCTTCAGTTTTAATAAATTTACGCATATATTTTTTGTTATTCTGGTAATACACTAATTATATCAGTACCGCCCTGAAAAAGGAATATCAGAGAAATTGCAAAAATTAATACTATTCCTAGTCCTAAAAAGATAGTCTGTAATATCCAAGTCCAATTTGGAGTAAAAACCATCGGAGAAGCACCAGAAACACTGCCTTTTGCTGCTCCTTCATGAAATGCTTCCGCCTCTTCAAAAGTAGCTCTTTTCCTGGAAGCATCATTCCATTTCTCCCACCGCCTTATACGTTGATGTATCATCTCATCCCAAAATCTTTCTTTCCTTTTTAAATGAACTAATCCCAGTACAAGAGAAACTATTAAGAAAAACAACATGCAGGCAAATGCCCACTTCATAGCCGACACCTCTGCGTGGGAAAACGAGGACAATCCTTTTATAAAAGAACCGAGAAACAATGAAGAAAAAGTAAACAGGAAAGTTGCAATCTGGACTTCCAGCCGCGTAAATTCACTTGCAGCTTCCCCAGAACGTTCCTCTGCAAAAAGCGCGTTCTTATGCAACATATCTCGCGTGTCCCTTGCATTTTCTACTTTTTGCATCTCATCCATGGACGCAATGGTATCTTAGGTAAAGATTAAGTCAACAACTTACCATGTCAAAAGCTACATGCGGAGTTATCCACACCCACCTCTTGATGTAATATATTTCTTACGTATACTATATCTTACATTAGCAGCTAACTAAAAATAAGATGCTAGGAAAACCAGAATGGTTTACGAGAAGGAAGTGGGGCGGCTGGGGTCTCTGCCCTGCCACGAAAGAGGGATGGGTATATCTCGCGGTGTTTGTCGCTGTGATATTCGCGACCCAGTTTATGTTCACGGACGAGAAGTCGCGGATGCTCGCACTGGGAGTCGTCGCGGCGGTGCTTATCTTGGATACCGTAGATATTATGTTCCGTATGAAAAAGGACGAGCGCGAAACCTTGCATGAAGCACTGGCGGAGCGGAACGCCCTTTGGGTCATCATCACGGTACTTGCCGTAGGTATCGGGTATCAGACGGCAGTCAGCATCGCGCAAACCGGAACCGCGACCATTGACCCCGTCATCATTATCGCCATTGTTGCAGGACTTATCGCGAAGGCCGCGACCAATTATTATCTGGATAAAAAAGATTAAGCGCAGGGTGTCCCCCATTCGCATGCGCTATTCGCTAAGCGTATCTACTTATGAAAACCAAAATCGCCGAATACCGGAAAAGACTTGGCATAACGCAGGAGGCGCTGGCGGCCAAAGTGGAGGTGACCCGCCAGACCATCATCTCGCTTGAGCAGGGACGGTACAACCCTTCCCTCTTACTCGCCTATCGCATTACCAAAGCACTCAAACAGCATACGATTGAGGATGTGTTTCTGATGGATTGATAGCCCTACCGGTGAACATTCAAGGTACATACAGGAAAGAGTGTACTTTTCCTCCATAGAGTGCTAAAATATGGCCATACCTAATCATTTCCGACCTTGAGCACCCCACGAATCAGAATCAATCATCAAATACGAGCGCCACAGCTTCGGGTCATCGGACCCGAGGGTGAGAACGTGGGGGTCGTTACCCTGCAAGAAGCGCTTACTAAGGCCACGGAAGTCGGCCTTGATTTGATTGAGATTTCCCCGAATGCCGTCCCTCCAGTTGCAAAAATCATGGATTATGGTAAGTTTCAGTACGCTGAAAACAAGAAACAGAAAGTGGCAAGGGCCAAGGTGCACACGGTAGAGGTCAAGAATATACAGGTAAAAATCGGCACGGGTGAGCACGATTTGGAGCTCAAAGCGAAGCGTGTTGGCGAATGGCTTTCCGAAGGAAACCGAGTCAAAATAGACCTCTTCCTCATCGGCCGCGCGAAGTATATGGAGTTCAAATTTTTACAGGAACGGTTGCAGCGCATTCTGAAATTGGTACCAGTAGAATACAAAGTCGCCGACCCCGTAAAGAAAGGGATGAAAGGACTCACCATCATCATTGAGAAAGCATAATGTCCATAATGCAAATACCGCAAATAAGAACGTCTTAAATTCGCAGCATTCGCATTCGGGATTAGCAGCATTCGCATTATATTCATATGAAGACCAACAAATCATTCACCAAACGCCTCAAAGTTACCAAGAACGGTAAGCTTATGATGCGTGGCAAAGGGCAGAACCATTTCAACGCCAAAGCGCGAAGACGCGCTCAGCTCGGCCGAAAACGTATGGTCGCACTGCATATGAAGAAAGGCGATATTGCCAGATTTCTCCCATAATACGAACGTACGAACTGGGTACGAAATACGAAACACCCAGTTTGAGCGTTCAGATTATTATTTTCGTATTTCGTAGTTTATTTCGTAAGTTCGTATTGCTATGCCCCGAGTCAAAAAAGCCGTAAACGCACTTAAGTTCCGCAAAAGTCTTCTCAAAAAGACCAAGGGTTATCGTCATGGCCGCTCCAAGAAAGAGAGCATCGCATGGGAGGCATACGTGCATGCGGGCAAGTATTCGTTTAACCACCGCAAGGACAAGAAAGGTGATTTCCGCGCGCTCTGGAACATTCGCATCAATGCCGCCTCTCGACCGCTCGGCATCTCGTACAGCAAACTCATCCACGCGCTAAAACTGAAGAACATCAAGCTGGACCGTAAGATTCTCGCCACGCTCGCCAAGGACGAACCGAAGACATTTGAGCGAGTCGTTGCGCAGGTCAAATAAAGAATGATTTAGGATTCAAGATATATGATGTATGAAAAAGAGCCCCAGAGACGGGGCTTTTTTCTTGTCTTAATTCTCCCTTTCTTAAAGGGAGCACCGCGTCTTCGCGTGGAGGGATTTCCTCCCCTCCTCAGATGAGGAGGGGTGGCCGAAGGCCGGGGTGGTGGTGTTTCTCCCTTGATTATCCCTAAAAACAAGGCTTTTCAGCTCAAATGCTTGACTATAGCCATATAATATGCTACACTATAAGGAGCTAAATGGACCTTTGAAACAGCCTTATTCCTTCCCTTTCTACCCAAATCTTGCAGGCGGAATTGTGGCTCTGAACATGTTCGGTGCCAGCATTCCGCTTGCAATTCTGCCGGCGGATTCACAGGAGGCGATACAACTTCGTCTTTTGGGAATTTTGCCCGTGTTGTCTGAAAGTGCGCTTCGGCGTTGTCTGCTGCTCGTACGAGTGACGAGCATCAGCTTACTGCGGAAAATCTGCCGCAGGGACGATAGGGGTAGTCAGTTTCAGAAATTAGAAATATGAAATTAGGTTTCCTGGTCGGTAGCACACCAAATCACTTCGATTTTGGCGACTCGTCGCTGAAGTATGTGCTTCAGCGAATTGGAACCGTCCAATTCAAAAGGGCCGAGGGGGGGGATTCCGGTTGGACCCGTCATCTCCGCGAAAGATATCAGCCCGAAGCCGGGGGAGGGGTACTTTTTTCTCCCCCTCAATGATGATTCATGGAGGGGGAACGGAATGGGGACACTGGAAGTTATGGGGGTCTAGAATAGGTCGGGATAATTGTGGGGACTCGCGGATTCGAAACTTCGGTGTTTCGGTCTGCGAGCCTCTTTTTTTTATGTATACGCACTCCCCCGAAAATCAACCACCTCAACCAGAACTTTCTTTTCGTAAAAATCAATGGAAAAAATGATTCGTATCTTGCCGGTACGAATTCGAAAATGTCCCGACCATATACCGGTCATCCGGCGCAAATCCAAAGCGATAGTCTCACCTGAAAACTTCAAAATTGCTTTTGAAATCTGTTCCGTAACAAACGTATCGGGAAGATGATTTCGCGCCAGAAACTTCTCTGCCTGCCGTGATAGCGAAATCGTCCATTCCATACGTTACAAAGAAATCCGCAACGTTCTTACGGAGCGCCGAGAGGGCTTTTTGTAGAGTCTTTCAATATTCTTTTGCTCTCTTTTTGAGACAGCGGGAAGAAGCGAGGCGCGAATACCGGAAAATTCGGCTTCAATCGCCTTTCGGACACTGTTTCGAGCTAGTACTCGTATCTGATTTTTGAGCGCTGTAGTCATAACTGATACTATACCACGATTCCCCCAACGTCCAAAACAAAGACTGGATTCCACTTTTCAGTGGAATGACAGATCTTATGTTTTTCCTAAAAGCTTCTTAGAGTTCAATCTCCACACTCTCCCCCGCCACCGGCACGTAAGTATCAATACCGTGATAGTCCTTGATACGCTGGGCGAGAAAGAGTGCGGAACGGGGTTCTCCCATGACGACAAAAATCTTCTCGGTTGAACCTTCGCCTTTCTCCGCAAACTCAAGAAGATGCTCGCCGTCCATATGCGACGAGTAGCCGGTAATGGTTTCAATACGGGCGCGTACCGTTACGTCCTCATGTTCAATATGGAGGTGCTTCACGCCCTCCTGAATCTGGCGGCCAAGACCTCCAATGGCCTGATAGCCGATAAAGAGGATCGTATTGTTCGGGTCGCCGAGATAACGCCTTTCGTGTTCCAGGATACGCCCACCCGCCGACATACCGGAACCGGCGATAATGATTTTTGGACTTCGTTCCCGCTCTATTTCCGAAGCGGCACGCCGGTCCATCGTAAGACGGAGATTCTTGAATGAAAAGATGTCGTCTCCTCCCTGAAGCCTCTTTTGCGCTTCCGGATTGAGCGTGTCCGCATATCGCCGATACACGTCGGTTACTCGTATCGCAAGCGGTGAGTCAAGAAAGACGGGGACATCAAAAAGCTTTTTGTCCTCAAAGAGTTCATCCATTTCGGAGAGCAGTACCTGCGTCTTTTCCAGAGAAAAACACGGGATGAGTAGCACTCCTTTTCTTTGTATGGTGTCCCGTATAACTTCTTTCAACCGGTCTTTCCGCTGCCCCCCACCTTCATGATTGCGGTCACCGTAGACGCTTTCCATCACGAGGTACGTGGCGTCGGTGATATCTTCCGCGGACTTCAGAAGCGGGGTTGGATAATTGCCAAGGTCGCCGGTAAAGACAATCTTCCTATCCCCATCCCCCTTAGAAAAGGGGGCCGCCTTGGGGGGTTGTTCTGTAAAGGGGGTGCCCGAGTCGGCGAGGGAGGGGATTGTCACAACCCTCCCCTCATCAGAATGAGGGACTCCCTTTAGTAAGGGAGATACAACCCTCCTGCCGGAGACGGCAGTGCTCCCTTTAGTAAGGGAGATTTCGTACATAGCGGAGCCTAAAATGTGCCCCGAGTCTTTCAGGAAGATCTCAAACTCCCCCACTTCTCTTTTTGTGTGATACGGAACGGTTTCCCAGAGTGAAAATGCTTTCTCAATATCTTGCTCGTCATAGAGCAGTTCAGCATCTTCCGGCGTTTCCATACGGAGCACGGAAAAGGCGTCGGGAAGCATGAGGCGCGAGAGGTCCAGCGTTTCCGGCGTGCTTAGAATCTTTCCTTTGAATCCATCACGTACCAGTTTTGGAATACGTCCCACGTGGTCAATATGCGCGTGGGTGATAAGCAAGAAATCTACAGAAGCGGGGTCATAGGCAAACGGTTCACGGTTGAGGTCGTGGGCGAATTTTTCCCCTTGTATGAGACCGCAATCAACAAGCAGGGTTGTCCGCTCCCCCTTCAACATAAAATTGGAACCGGTAACGCTCCCAACCCCGCCAAAGAATGAAAGAGTGGCGCGCATATATGATTAATGAGATGACGTGCGTCTGGACGCGCGTACCACAAACAATCCGGTAACGATTCCCCCGACCGTGTCCGAGATAATGTCACCGTAGGTATCAAGCCAATACCCTTCAGGACTCCACGTATGTCCGAGTGCTCGCTCAAAGACTTCCCAACCAATACCGATAACGAGAGCGGAGAGTATGGCTACCCAAAATAAAAGAGCGGGCCGAGGTAGTGAGTGCTTCCCCAGATAGCCGGAGAAGTACCACAGCCATACCGAGAGCAGCGATACGAATACCCCCCCAAACGTATGCGGGAGAATATCAAACCACGAGAGATGCCAGTAGAGCGAAAACGCCATCGCGCTTCCATGAAGCGCGGCAACCAAGACAACGAGGCCGGCAAGGATGTATAAAAGCGAATTGCGGGACATAGATACCAGTTTAACAGGAAATCCTTAATCCTTCATCCTTAACAAAACAGCATTTTCTTCTTGCGTAAAGGATTAAAGATAAAAGATTAAGGATTCCAACAAAAAACTCCGCCCTGGGAGTTTTTTGTTGGTTACTCGGATGTTCCCTAGAACGAATCCAGGTGGGTGTTCTCAATTACGCGTAAGCGAATCCTAGAAGGGCTCGACAGCGCGCAATGATTCGAACTCCCTAAAAAATTGTTATAGAGGTAACATCTCAAGTAACCAGTACTAATTGTACAGATTAAAGATTAAAGATTCAAGTTGTCAGACAAACCAAACTGGTCCTACCATTCTGCGGCCTTATCTCTTACTTAAATCTTTAATCCGAAATCTTTAATCTTCTCTCCGGATGTCTACGAACCAAACCTTCTCCTGCTCTCTCTTTTCTCTCTCGCGTGCGAAAGCCGCAGCCTCTTCACCGGCAAGAAAATTAAAAGGGTATCAGAGCCTGATTCGTATACATCTAGAGACAAGCTGCCAGCTGTTAGGTTTTAGCTTCTAGTTTTGCATTTCCTAAAAGCTAGAAGCTATCAGCTAAAAGCTTTTTTTACGGCCAATCCGCCACCCACATGGGGCTGGCGGACGGCTTCACTCACCGTTCCTGATAAAGCACAAGCGCATAAAATGTAATTATTTGTGACCGTATGCCACCCCGAAGGATGGCTTAATCAGTGCACGTTGTTATTAACAAGGCTTGTTTATCAGTGAACCTTCCGACAGTATACGGGTAACCACACAAAACGGTTTTCGTGAAGTTGATATCCTGTGCATAAAAAGTGGACAAAGCCGCAGATGTGCGCGGATGGATACGCGGATGAACGCTGATTCTACCAAGACAGAAACGCTTATGGCACACGAAAATCGGCGCGGACAAAATGCTGTGGATAAGTAGCGGAGAAAAACTTGACAACCTTAGAGTAAGTACCAATCTGCGAATGAACGAATCCTACTAATGCCTACTAATCTGATTCGTAAGCATTGGTAGGATTAGTAACCATCTCATTAGTACTTATTCCAGAAGCCCGTCTAAATTCACGTCATACAAAATTTGCTCGGCAATCAAGCGATAGCCGACAAGCTCGTCTTTCTTGAACCAGTGTTTGATTTCGTTGTTTGCTTCCTCCACCGAGCCGGACGCGTGAATGAGGTTCCGGACCGCCCTGCCATCAATGTCCGCCATCTGGTAGGAATCCATCACAAAGTCCCCGCGAATGGTGCCGACATCGGACGTAAGAGGTTCGGTTCCTCCTGTTACCTTCCGCACAATCTTGACGGCATGGGCGCCCTGCCAGACCATCGCGATGACGGGACCGCTGGTGAGATATTTTTGAAGCGCCTCAATAACCATATCTCCGACTTTGAGCGGGTCAGTATACGGAGCCTTTAGCCCCTTCTTCTGGTACGCTTCAATGGATTTCTCCCCCACAATCCGCTTCCAGTTCGGGTCAAGGTTGTAATGAGCCTTCACGTGAGATGCCGTCGGCACAAGAAGCTTCATCCCGACAAGCTTGAGCCCCAGCCGTTCATAGCGCTGAATAATCTCTCCGACGAGTGTCCGCTGGAGTCCGTCAGGCTTAATCACAACGAGCGTGCGTTCTGTTTTGGGATGTGGTGTTGCCATAATGCTTGTCCCGCCGAAGCTTTAGCGAAGGGGGACGAATTACGAATCAAAACGAAATACGAATAAGAAAAGAATGTGGCTATCCTAACAAAAATGCGCCCAAAAGCCAACTAATCTGATAGCGGATATTTCTCCTAGAACTTGCTCATCTTTTTCTTAATCTCCTCATCTCCCCTAATAAGGGGAGCCACGAGTCTTCGAGTGGAGGGGTGTGTGTAAGTTCTGTCTTCTTCAAATCCGCAACGAAATACAATTCGGGTTCTTCCGTAAGAAAATCAAAGCTTTTTGAGTGCGCGCTAATGTTCGTTATTTCGTTCACGTTCTTGTTGTACATTTTTAGAACATTTATTCCATATCAAGATACGTCAAAACCGCGTCACGAGTATTCGCAATCGCCTCGCGCTCGGTGTTTCCTTGGCTATGACACCCGGGCAGAGCAGGAACGTGCGTGTCATAACCGTATTTTGTCTTTTTGATGGCGATGATGTATTTCATATTTTTATCCTAACAAAAACGGGTCAAAAAGCCAATTGATGCGTTTTCAAGGAGACACATATCTAATCTCCTTTACTTTATTCCCGATATGCCGTTCCCGAAGCTTCTCGCCATCTTTTCCATTAAATACCCGAGTATCGAATGTCTGGTAACCAATTTTAGGTTCCTTGGAGACGGGGAGCGTGAAATTGTTTTTTGGTTTTTCCTTGTCAATGAAAGCCAAAAAAACCTTTGGTGCCGCCTCCACGTCGGCGGCGGTTGCTAGCTCTTTTCCGGCTTCGTCAATAACTCGTATGGTGCGTCCATTAAGTTGCGCATAACTGAGCAGTAGCTGGTCATATTCAACAGCAGTTTCTATGCCTGCAAAAACGGCAGGATAAAATCTCGACGCCTGTTCCTTCACAGAGTCGTAGGGTGGAAGAAAAGTCAGAGTATCTTGCGGTTCGTCCAGTTTTCCGGTTACCGTCTTGAATCGCTGAGTCCTCCCGTCCGGCAAATATCGGTATACTGAATCCTTTTCGGTAATTACTTCGCTGGGTCTAGTCGTCTCTTCTGAGCAGTAGCGGAGTAAGCCTGTAGTCGTAGACTATCGTAGACTAAGGATTCTTTCTCTTTTCTTCCTATATAAGCTAAAAGCTATCAGCTATAAGCTCTCTGCTATTTCTTGTACTTCGCCATAATCTCCGCGTCCACCCCCTCCTTGTCGCGGCCGAATCACGATAGGTACTTCTTGATGACAATCGCGAGATAGTCAGTATACGCCGCCGTATATGTGGGGACTTCACGCAGGAGTACACTTCGCTGTACGGTTTCATACCGATGCACCAGCCGATTCCGGAGACCCACCGAGCCTGCTATACGCGCGTGAAGATCTCGAGAAATTATTCCGGCATCCGCGAGTGCTTCAAACGTCGCCTGATTAGTGTCAGGGAGAGGACGCTTCTCCCTTTCAAGGATGAGTGCATTCACATCCACCGCCTCATCCACCACAAGCTGAAAGAGTCGTTCTATCGAGAAAACTGTGGAGTCGGGAGGCCGTGTGCCTTCTGTGCATTCGGCCAGATACTCCCCGAGTTGGCGAAGATAGTCCTGAATGAGCGTTATCTTTTTTGAGAATGATTCTGGCATGGTAGTGCTATTGCGCGTTCGCCCACGAACGAAGCGCCGCTTTTTGCCTCGCGCGGAGCGGAACAGTGTCATACCAAAGATTCATAGCGCGAAGCTTCCAGTTTGAAAATAATCCTTCACTTGCTTCAAACAATAACACACCTTCCTTTGCCACCGCATGCCATAAATACGGCGACGGTACGGATAGGTCGGCAACTTCTACATCATTTCTTTTGAACACATCACCAATGTCTTCGGCGGCCTTGGAAAGACTCTCGGCTTTTAGAGAAAGCACTGCAATATCAATATCGCTCTTTGTGTGGACACGCCCTGTCGCCTGTGAGCCGAACAGCACCACGAGCGAAAGCTTGTGTTTCTTCGCTATTTCCCCAATCTGCCTCCTTTGTTCCTCATCAATCATGCCATCATCATAATGTTCAAACGAACAAAAAACAAGCGGGAGCAGTAGCGGAGTAAGCCTGTAGTCGTAGACTATCGTAGACTAAGGATTCTTTCTCTTTTCTTCCTATATAAGCTAAAAGCTATCAGCTATAAGCTCCTATTTCTTGTACTTCGCCATAATCTCCGCGTCCACCTCCTCCTTCGCACGGCCGAATTTGAGGAATGAGAGTTCCTTCAGCTTCTCAATGTTGTCCCGATTTCCTTTCCCGGGCGGGAGCGTTTCAAGCGAGAACGGCTTCACCGGCTTGCCACCAACAAGGAGCTTCATATAGGCGTTGCGGTTGTCCAGATTGATGAGGTCCTGCTCGGTGAAGACCGGTTCCAACTGCTTCGCCAAAAATTCGGCGTCTTCCGCGCCGACGCGGAACATCGCGAGAGAGCCGACGTTGCCGAATACGGAATCTTTGATTTTCTCATCTAGCTGTTTGATGAACTGGTGCGCGATGATAAGCGCGAGCTTGTATTTACGCGCTTCGGAGAGAATGGAGGAAATGGACGGCGTCGTGACGTTTTGGAACTCATCAATGTAGAGGTAGAACGGGGGCATATCCTTACCGAATGAATCCACGCGGGAAAGCGCCGCCATGAGGAGCTTGCCGACAAGGATAAGACCGATAAGGTTCGCGTTAAGGTCGCCGAGGCGCCCTTTGGCGAGGTTCACGAGCAGAATCTTCTTCGTATCCATAATCTCGCGGAAATTGAACGTGGAACGTTCCTGCGCGATAATCGGGCGCATAATTTCGTTGGAGAGGAAGTTGTCAAACTTGGAAACAATGTACGGCACGATGTTCGCAAGCGATGCTTCGCCCCCCGCCTTTTCGGCAACCTCCGTCCAAAACTGGGTCACCACGGGATTCTGACAACGAGAGAGTTTGAGCATACGGAACTCCTTACTCGCGAGGACGCGCGACACATCAAGGAGCGTGGAACCGCTTGTCGGGTCTTCAATCGTGAGTAGTACGGCGTTCCGGAAATATTGTTCAAACATCGGCCCTCCGGAGGTCTTCATATCAAACAGCTTGTCAAAAATGGAGAGCATTTCGTTCACGACGAACGTCTTCTGTTCGGGGAACCGCGTGTCATACTCAAGCATATTAAGCCCCATTGGACGCGACGTATTGGAGGGGTCAAAGTAAATCAGGTCTTCATACCGCTCGGGAGGAATCATCGCGAGCACGTCTAAGATGTCCACGCCGTGCGGGTCAATAAAACAGAGCCCTTCCCCCGCCAGGATATCCTGCGCAATCATATTCTTGAGGAAGGTAGTCTTACCGGTACCGGTCTGACCGATGGTATAGAAATGGCGAAGTCGGTCGTCCGGCGTCATATAGATATTCGTATCGGACCCTCGCACTCGGTTGACCCCAAGAAGGAGTCCGGACGCGGGCAGGCCGATAGGGGCAGGCGCGGTCCCCGCTTTCGCTTGTTTGAGAGCCGGCGCGGAGCGGAGTTTCGTGGACGGGAAATGCACCATCGTGGTGATTTCTTTGACATTCAGCTGGAGCAGGGCGCTTTCGTCAAACTGGCGCAGGCTAAAACTCCGCAGGAGTTTCCCGAGTGCCGCTTTCTCAAGGCGCTTGAACCGGAGTTCGTTCCCCGTCCCGCTCTTGAATTGGTTAAATGCCGATTCAAGGTCCGCGATGATTTCCGCCGCCGCCTCGCGCGTACCCGCCGAGCTCACGATACGGATAACGCATTCAAGCGCCGGTGAGGAAACTTTCTTCTTTATTTCCTCCACCGCGAGTTCGTCCACCTTGGGGCCTTGTTTATCTTCTTTCTGCCTCTTCCGCAGTTTTTCTTCCTCGTTGGAAAATATATCTTTGATGCCCCTGAAGAAATGTCCGGCGAACGTAAAAGGAATATCAATCGCCTTGCGTACCGGAATACCCTTCTGAATCTGCCGGAGTGCGTATTCGTAGCGCTCGTTATAGGAATGCTGGGGCGGCCGCAGCAGCACTTGAATCGCCGCGCCCTCTCCCTCTCGGTCTATTCTTGAAAAGCCGTGCAGGAGAACGGACAGCGGGTCTACCTGAAATTCATCGTAAAGTTTGAGTGGGAAGATGGGATGCTTCGTCAGTTCCGCGATAGAACCGAGCGAAATACCTTTTTCATTGAAAATATTGTAATCATCTTTTACCTCGCGGATTTTTGCG
Source organism: Parcubacteria group bacterium GW2011_GWA2_49_9 (assembly GCA_001004005.1). Lineage (GTDB taxonomy): Bacteria > Patescibacteriota > Minisyncoccia > Phycocordibacterales > UBA10002 > UBA10002. Next base: position 10,993 of record LCQF01000022.1, on the reverse strand, counting down.
TTATGGAACAGCGATTTCGCCTGTTTCTCAAAAAGGCCTTTCTTCGCGGTGGGAACCGAGACGTAGAAAATGGTTTCGTCGCTCCCATTCGCGTTCGCTATTTCCACGCTAAAAAACACATCTTCGTTTCCACGCTCCGCCACGCCGAGCATACCTTGGTAGAACTGCTCCATCCCCGCGATAAGGACTTTCAGCTCCTTCTCCGCTTCTTCCTTGGTCGTCTCGGGAAGGGAGATTTCAAAGAGCGCCATATGAAGTGGGCGCCAGAGAGGACTCCTTTCGGGAAGGTCTTTCACGGGAAGACCGGCCTCAATGTACTGCACAATGAACCTATGTAAATCATCGTAGATGTGCACGTTATCCATCTTTTCCACCACGTCAAAGGCGGTGCGCACGCCCTTTTCCTGCAGAATGCCGACAAGCGCCTCAATCTGCTTGTCGTGCGGCTCGGGAGAGAGGTCCAGCACGATAGCTTCCTGCTGTGCCTTCGGAAGCTCCATATGTGGCGCGACGGCGTCCTGTACCGGCAGGGTCGCGTACGCCGATACGGTCTCCTTGATAACCTCCCCACGCTCGGGTGCCATCCCGTTTTCGGCAAGCGCTTTTTCTTTCCGCAATACTTCCCCGCGCAAAAAGGTAAGCTCCTCTTCGGGGGTGGAAAAACGCTTTTCTATTGTGGCGAGGCCTTCGGGCATATGATTCGTGGGAAATAGGTACCCATAATACTACCACAAAGAAACGACAAGGATGTCGCGTCTTCCCCCTCCCCCATCCCTCCTTTCCAAGGAGGGGATAAAGGGGTGGTAGTTCTTCATTCCTCCTTTCTTCCGCCAAAGGGCGGATCCGCCTCCGTCGGAAAAGGAGGTGGCCGACAGGCCGGAGGATGTATCCCCCTTAGGAAAGTGAAATAGTCGTAGACTAGGGGTGCCCCGAGTCAGCGAGGGCGGCAGAGTAGTCGTAGACTGGGGTTGTTGTCCTGAACTAAAATATGCCGACATCCCTCCTGCATAAGAATGCAGTGCTCCCTTTAGTAAGGGAGAATTAAGAAAAAGTATCGCGCCAAAAATGCCGCGTCTACTGCGCAAGGCTAATCCGAGCTTGCATAAGCTTTGCTTTCTCGTCTATTTCTTTTTCTTTGGCGTCCAAAATCTTTAATTTCTGCATCGCGTCCTCTAGCTCCCTAAGGTACGCCCCATCAACCGCATTGGTGAGCTTGATATATAAATGCGTAATAAAAAGCTTGGCTTCCGCGCTTTCTTCCGGCGTGGATTCCAGACTTCCAAACGTAGAAAGGAGCTGTTTTGCCTCTTCAAATTTGTCGGCTTTGAGAAGCGCTTCAAATTGCGCGAGAAATTCTTTCATAAAAATAAATAACTATAGGATGTACGTACTTTTCTTAATTCTCCCCTCATAAGGGGAGCACACGCGCGTATAGCGCGGGAGGGGTGTGCGTAGGTGATGAACTAATAGGATACCATATTACGCTCTTTTACCGCGCCGAAGTTGCAAAATAAGACATTCAAGATTGCTCGCTTTGCCTGTTCCGGGCGTTTGGGCGGCGTCGTCTTTCAAGTGTTCAAGCGTGACGAGAAAGAATTCGCGACTTTTGGCTTCGCTGTCAAAGCCGAGTTTCTTCGTGCCGCGTGTAATGAGCTCGTCTAAGTCCCTCCTGAACGCGCCGTAGAGTTCTCCCGGATACATTCCGTCAAGCGTATCACGAACCATCTCGGCGACAACACCCTTGACTTGTGCTGTCAAGTCCGTCTTATATGTTTCCAAAGACATCCCTTTAGGGAAAAGGCCGTTGAGATAGTTGCTTGTTACACCTGTCTTCGCGAGTTCTTCAAAGTGAGACACCCTCTCCACCGCGAGGTCCAGAGCATCCAAGTCTGTGGAGGTGAGGGCTTCCTTAAGCTGCGTGTGAATTTCCCCCGCCGCTCGGACGCGAATTTCCGCGGAGTTCGGGATGGAATCAAACACCTTTTGACGCTTTGTCTGAATATCTTGCTTGAGCCGTTCTGTTTCCGCTTTCAGCGTCGCGAGCTTAGCCTCCACCGTCCCAGCTTCCGCAACCTTCGGCGTGAGTTCCGCGATTTCCCGCCCCAATTCTTCAAGTTGGGTATTCCAGTCTACGTCAAACGGTAGGTCATATTTCGTCTTAAAAGCGCCCCGAAGTTTTAGTAGTTCTTCTTCGGCCTTTTTCACGTCTCTGAATTTTTCCAGCTTCGCTTTCTTGTCAAGACTGCTCTTGTCCGTTTTCCCCGCAAGCTTCCCGATTTCCGTGTCAAAGTCGGTATTGTACTTAAGAGCGTATTGGACTCTTTCATGCCAGCGAAGTGTCGGCACACTATTCCCCTTCCGTATTAAGTCCACAACCTCGCCCGATTTCTCATGCGCTTTCTTAAGCTTCTCGGCAAGGTCCGCCGCACCAACGGCTTTTTGCTGTAACGCGATAAGCTCTTGCTCGTTCGTGGCTATCGCCGCAGGATTCGTCTGAATTGCCTCAAGGTCTCTCTTGAGCTCCGCCGCGTAGCCGGGATTAGAGAGGGTTCTACGCGCGATATTTTCCTGCATTTTTTGAAATTCTTCTTCGGAAATCCGGCTCACGATACCACTCTCCTTGTCGTCGCCGGTAAGCTTCTCGTCGCATACATCGCGGAGACCATCGCTGACTACTTGACTTGCCTCAAACGCCTCAAATTGCGCCGCGATTTTGTCGCGGTAGTCTTCGTGGAGCGGAATGCTTCTCGCGGATGGAATGGTTTCCCGCCAGCTGGCAAAACCCTCCCGGTCAAGCATGTCGGTGACGGAAAGTTTCGGTGCGGCCGGAGTTGCCGGAGTCGCTTCCGGCGGAGTTTCCATAAGGTCTGGATTGGGGGCTGTCATAGAATGGGGGGTAATGTGTAATGCTTCTAATGATAACATACTATACATAATTTGGCAAGTATTACTCCTCACCCCTCCTCGCCAAAGAGGCGAGTGCTCCCCTTGTTAGGGGAGATACAGACGAGTGTGAGGGGTTACTTACTCCTGTTTAGTCGGTTCATTGAACCAACCTTGTGTTCTTATTTCAATCCGTTTCCCGCTCTCGCTAACTTCAGCCGGCAGAAATTTGGTAAGTGAATTTGGACTTACCTTTCCTTCGTAGTCTTCTTCCCCTTTTTTGTCGTCTTTAGAAAAACCTTTTGGATTATTCCCGTCATCGAAACTTTCCGGTTTAACCGGCTTAGGCAAAATGAACTTCCGCGCTCCGATGGTTACAAGCCAATAACGCTGTGGGCTCGCTTCTCTTGTCCTAGTGAAGTAAATATCACCGGTTTGTGCGCCAGAAGAGCGATACACTTCTGCAACGGTAGCGCCGGGAATTGTCTCAACAAGCATTTTCAAAAAAGAGCTTATCGGGAACTCCTTAGTTTGTGTACGACAGAACCGCACGAACACCTCCCCGATTTTTTCCGCTTGAGCTAAGCTTTCCGCTTTTTTCGCCAGCGTTTCTTCAATAGAAAGTTGTTCACCTCTTTCCGCCGGAGGTTTGTTCATCCGCCCTTTGTCTTTTATCTCCCATCGTGTCCCATTTTGAACAACTTCCGCAGGAGTGAACTGCTCAAGAGTAGCGGGAGAAGCGTCAGCGCCAATTTCAAATCCTTGAATGGTTTCAAATTTTTCCTTGTTTGCCGGAGTAGGCACCAAATAATTCTCCCCTCCAACCGTAACCAGAAAACATTTCAAAGCGCTTCCTTCTCTGGTTTCTGAAAAATATAACTCTTGGGCCCCTGTTGGCCGAAACACCGAGCGAACTTGTGCGTTTGGAATACCAGAAGCTTTGAGGTCTTGGAGAAATTCCTCCTCATCAAAACGACCAAATTGGGCAAAGTGAATGAACGCTCGCCCAATTTTATCTGCGGTAGAAAGACTCTCCGCTTTTCTCGCCAGAGTCTCAGTTACCCCTTCTTTCTTACCGTTGATAACCTCCCATGCCTCTGCTGGTGTAAGTTTATTTCTTGCTTCTTTGTCCAAACCTTTATCCGCGAGTTGTTGCTCCATATCGCGGGTAATCACTAACGGCACGGTAGCACTTTTACCTTCAGATTCAGACGACGAGGTCTTAGTATCTAAATGAGTTTCCTGCTCCAGCGCACGGCGTGCCTGTGAAAGAAGAAAGTTCCGGAGTACCTTTAGACTCTGGTCTGACTCAACATACATAAGGCCCGTGTCAAACTCATTTACGCGAGTTTTGTCACCGGCGAAAAATGCCCGGACGTTTTGTACAAACGAAAGAAGCTTCGGATTCTCCGCAAAACCGCTCATTGCCCTCCCCCATGCTCTTGGAGTCCCGACGGCTAATGCTTTTTCTAGCGTGTCTTGGTTTACCCTCGCAAGGTCTTCAAATGTGGCCAACGGTATTTGTTCAGCGGCTGTCGTGGACTTCTCGGGTGTATTTTTTGTTTGCTCTTCTCGCGGATTAGCCTTCCGGAGAAATTCCGCCCTTCGTTCGGCCGCTTCGGATATCTCGGGAGGAGTGCCGGCTGAAGGAGGAGCTAGGGGTGTTTCAACTCGTGTCTCCGTTACCGGTGCCGTACGAGGATTATGTTTTCGCAGAAATTCTGCCCATCGTTCGGCACGGGAAGATGCTTCCGGCGTTCCAGACACTTCCGCAGCTCCGGATGCAGAGGCTCCACCTGCCGGTTTAGCGGGTCCCAGAAATTCATCAACAGTCATTTGCCCTTTCGGCGTTTGAGCGGAAGCCCCTGCGGGAGCGGACGGGAACAACCTGTTCTTCACGTCCTGATAGACGACGGAGCGTAGCGCGGGCTGGAAGCCCGCAAGGTCGCCTTTGTTTAAGGTTGCTATAAACGTCTTGCCGAAAGCATCAAGCATCGCGACCGTTGTCGCGGGCGCATTTTTCAGCTCTTCAAATTCTCTGAAAAAATCAATGACCTTGTCGTATATTTCAGCGGATAGTCCCGAGAGCTTTTTGAAACCGATGCCTCGCGCTTTCAAGGTCGCGTCATTCGGCATATTCAGTATTTTTTGTATCAAATCATTGCCGGTCTGTACGCCTTTCACATATTCGGCAATCGCCTCCGTCCGCTGTTCAACCGTTTTTGCGCGTTCAACAGTTTTAGGAACAGCAGGTTGTGAAGTTGCTTTTGCGGTAGCTTTCGCGAGCGTGGGAGCTGCGGCCGGTTGGACAATGTGTGCCTGTGGTCCGGGAAGCGGTGTTGCGGTAGGTTTTGCCGGAGGCTGTCCTGCTCCGGTTTGTGTAGCCACCCTCGCCGGAACCCCTTTTTTTTGCCTGCCTGTTTTTTTATCTTGATTATCGGGTGTGTTTCCGCCCGCTGGAGAGGGGGGCAGGTTGATTGCTGAGGCGACCTTCGCCGCCGCAACAACGTCTGGAGTGGGTTTTACGACGTCATCCGGCTCGGGGTCAGTGTGAAGGGAAGATAAGTCAATATCTCCGGGGCTGAATTCTTCTGGTTTTGCCATAGGGATTAGTTTAACACACGGCTGATAAAAAATATAAAAATGAGTGGATAAACGTTTTTGTAGCCTTATTGTTGAAATAGAGCCATATTCTGGATCCCCGCATACGCGAGGATGACAGAAAGTCTCGCGGAAACTCCGTTTTCTGTGCTAACTCGGTAGTCATTTAAACTATTGACTATAGTACAATAATATGCTATACTAGTCAACGGTGGCTCATTTACAACTAAAAAATGTGCTACTTGCAGAAACCACAACGTGGGGCCTTTTTCTTTAGCCCCCTCACCCACATAGAAAGAAGTCCGATAATGAAAAAAACAAAGAGAGCAACCGCCGGTCAACAAACAGCAACCATCAACAATCAACCCGAAGCAGAAGGAATCCCCGGCCAACTGACAAAAGTGCAGTGGAACGTGGATACCATTTTGCTCCCCCGCCACTTCAGGCTTGACCATATTGAAGCGGTGAGACGTCTCCGAGGAAAACAACGGGGCGAAGCACAGTTTCCTGGGTCAAGCTCGGCCATGCTGGAACTCACTGAAGGCATCAGTAAGGAAGAGGGGGAAGAGTATTTCAGACAACAACGACGGCTCGTCATTGGCACTGGAGGTGGCTTGTTCGGTAACCCGAAGAAGCCGGAAAACGAAAGTGAGGAGCAAGGGAAGGCGCGGAGAAGAAGCAAGACGGAAAAGATGACCGAAATTCTTGGTATCAAGGAACCTCCGTCCTTGCGAGCAATAACACGGACTATCAAACGCAGTCTGGAGGAAGACGGAACGCCTACGGAACTTCCTGCGGTAATCCGAGCGCTTCCCCGCGCCGTCAATCGACACGCGCTTCCGAACATCATCATGTTCGTTCAAGATGCCGTCCAAGAAGGTCTTATCAATCACCTTTCCAAAAAGGTGGAGGATAAAGGGCTTCAAGCTTTCTACGACGAGTGGAAAAAAAGCTCTGACGCCAAAGACTTCAAGGACGAACGGGTCTTGGGTACGCTGGACAAGCTCGTTACGGAAAGTATCGCGCGGAGGACGAAGTCCAATATGGAACTCTCATTCGTCGTCCAGTGCGTCTATTGGCAGGGTGTGGAACTCTGCAAGCAGGCAGACCGGCACCGAGTGCTGATGACCGACCGCATCGGAAGGGAGAAGTGGCAATATGTGGAACGTAACGCGGTCTTCATTTGCGCGGACAACCCCATCATTCCCCGCGCCAGCCATCACCCAGAGGTTCCGCACATTGACATCCTTGTTATCAAAAATCCCACGACTGAAAACGTCGCGATTTATGTCAACAAGAACTTGCCGAAGTGCCACAACCTCACCCCTCTGTGGCGGATGATCCAAACACTTGAACTCTTGGCCATGGGCTGGGAGCCGAGGGATATCCCATGGAACGACCTTGCCGCCTTCAAACCTCACCAAGAGGTGGAGGGAATCTGGAGTTGCTTCATGCGGGATATGAGGATAGACAACGGGTACAACAAGGAGGACTATCGCCCTTCCGCAATTGACCCGGTGGAAATCCTTATCGCCATTCAGCACGCGTTCCACTATCGGGGTGCCATCTCAAAGTGGCAAGGGGAACACAGAATCACCGCCGTCCGAAAGGAACGGTCCGGTGGTGGCGAAAACCGAAACGGGCAGACACAGCCTACGTCGGAGGCTAAACCGGCGGCGGACGCGCAAGCGCCCGAACCTATCCCCGCGAACGAGCGAGGGGAAGCGAGAAACGACCTCGCCACGGCTCTCGAAAAAGCCGAGGCAGCACAAACGACCACCTAAGCATAGGCTCCGTGGTATAGCGGGATAACAAGGTCCCCGCGAAAACAGTTCTTTCAACCGAGGCTCGGAAATTTATTTCCGGGCCTTGTCTTTTATACAAAGCTGTGCGCAAGCAATTGCACGAGCCAACTGCTACACACCTTTTCTAGACTCTTTCTTCCTCAACTTTTTCCAGAGCTTTTCAAGTCCCCCCATTCGCTCTTCCCATTCGCGCCGGCCATTCTCGACATGCCTTAACATCGCAGGCGCTTTCTTTCCCAGTACTGCCTGCGCCCGTCGCCAAATTGCAAGGCGTTCTTCACCAGTCATGAGATGTTGTTTGTTTCTCTTTTTCATTAACTACTATCTGGATTCCCGCATAGTCTACGACTACTTCGCCGCGGGAATGACAGAAGATTTTAAATCCCTCCCCTCCGAAGACGGAGGTACTCCCTTTTCCAAAGGGAGAATTAAGAGGCGGTCAAAATATCCGAGCCGTTTTCGGTAACAACCACCGTATGTTCAAAATGGGCGCTGCGGGAGCCGTCGCGGGTGCGGTAGGTGTAGCCGTCGCTCGCAAGCTTCACGACCGCGCCACCCTCGTTCAGCATCGGCTCAATCGCGAGCACCATTCCCGCTTTGAGTACCACCCCCTCCCCACGTTTCCCGAAGTTCGGTACGAACGGTTCTTCGTGGACGGCGTAGCCGACACCGTGCCCCGCAAGTTCGCGCACGATACCGTAGCCGAATGGTTTTACAAACTTCTCAATCGCGTACCCTATATCTCCCGTGGTCGCTCCCGCCCGAACCGCTTTGATTCCGACTGACAGTGACTTTTTGGTCACGTCAATAAGTTTTTGCGCCTTCTCGTTTATCTTCCCCACCCCCACCGTGATAGCGCTGTCCGTGAACAGTCCCTGATGAATCAGTCCCGCGTCCAGCGTGACGATATCGCCTTCTTTCAAAAACTTTTCGGTCTCGTTCGGAATGCCGTGCACCACTTCGTCGTTTACGGACACGCAGAGCGCCGCGGGAAACGGGCGTTTCGCTCCGCTCGGCGAGTAGCCCAAAAACGAAGGAGTGTCTCCCCGCTCGGTGATAAGCTTCTCGGCAAGGTCGTTCAGCGCGTGAGTAGAGACTCCCGCTTTCACTTCCGCCGCGACGGCACGCAGGATTTCCGCGAGTCGTTTCCCTCCTTCCCGTAAAATGGCGATTTCTTGTTTGGTTTTTATGGAAATAGGCATTGGACGATACTATACTACTCTTTTCACATCTACCAGTAGCCGCCCATCCTGAAGCGCCGAGAGCGGGTCTTTATTCCACTCAAAGAGTGGCTGTGGCAAGGCGGCAAGGGGAAACCAGCCCCACTCTTCGCATCGGTCGGGTTCGCGCACTTCCGGCTCGCCGGTTACACCGTCCGCGAGAAAGGTGATATGGAGATACTGGGATTCCCTACCGCAGCGATTAACGATATTTTTGAACGTGAGCGATTGTGCTGTCAGTCCCGTCTCTTCACGAAGTTCCCGGTGTGCCGCTTCTACGAGACCTTCGCCAAATTCAAGATGCCCTCCGGGGACGCACCATTCACCTGTACCATACCCTTCTTTCCGTTTCCCAAGCAGGAGCTTGCCATCCCGAATGACAAAGATAAGCACCGCTATGGGAAAAAGGGGGCGACCATCAGGGGTGGTTTGCATTTTCTTTCTATAAGCTATCAGCTAAAAGCGATACGCTTTATTTGATGACGGTCCCCGTAAACGGTTTTCCTTCCAGATAGTTTTTGAGGTGTTCCAGATTGTTGCCGTTCATAATCGCGATTTCAAGCGAGAGTTCGTCCGCGCGCTTCGCGGCCACGGGGTCAAAGGGGGCATTCAGTCCCGGTACCCACGCCGACGGTTCGGGAAGAATGGCGCGAAATTCCGCCCACGTTGCCTTCTCAATCTTCTGCGCATCGGGGAATGTTCTCGGGTCTTTATTGTAGACGTAGTCAATATTGGAGACATTAATGATTCGTTTCGCTTCGACGCTTTCCGCCATAAGAATCGCGTCAAAATCGGTGCTGTGCCCCGGCTTCCACCCCGCGCCAATCACGAGTGGCGCGGACACCGAGGGTAAGACGGCAGGGTCTAGCACAAGCTCCGTATGTGCCACATCGCCGAACGCGACACGCACAAGCTCCGCATTCAGCCGTGTCGCGTAGATACCGACCCAGTCAAGCTGGTCTTTATCCATAACGCCGAGCTCCCCTGCGGCGGCCTGATATCTTCGGCACACCTTGCCCCCGCCGACAATGACGATAAACGATTCACCAAGCTTAATCCGCTCCTGTATGAGTGCGCGGAATGCCGATACGAACGCGGTATCTACGCCGTCAGGGACGACGAGCGAACCGCCGAGGGAGATGATGGTAGGATTTTTCATGGAAAAATCAACTTTTAACTTTTGACTCTTATATTGTTAACAGTAAAGAGTTAACGGTTACTAGTTATAGCTGAAGTACCTTCAAGATGTCTGCGTGAACTTCAGCAGGCGTCTGCTCGCCGTTGATATCGTGGAATATATACCCGGGACGGTCTTTGAGATAATTCACCGCGGGGACAACTTCGGTCGTGTACCAGCCGAGTCTTCGGTCAACTTCCGCCGTACTGTCGTCGTGACGGGCGCGGAGAAGAAGCCTGCGCTTGGCCTCGGCAGGCGAGACGTTCACAAGTATGAGGTGAATAGGGTTGCGCTTGTAAAACTGCATCGCGGAATCAAGCACCATAGACTCGGCAATCTTGCGCGGAGAGCCATCAATAAACAAGTGCTCTTTTCCGGTCACGTTCTTGATAAGATTGTCCGCCCACAGATAGACGGCGAGAAATTCCGGCTGGAGCGCTCCGGCATCTTGGATTTCCTTCGCGAGACGGGAGGTGAGCGACGTCCCTTTCATAAGTGCGCGGAAGCCATCTCCGGTGTATGACGAAAACTGCGGTATCTCCGGTGTTTTCTTCAAGAGATAACGCTTCAGAAGGTCAACCTGTGTTCCCTTCCCGCTTCCCGAAGGTCCTGCAAATATAAACGTGAGTGGTACTGCCATATTATTTACGCAAAAGCTCAATAAATTCTTCCACAGAAACAGTAATGTCGTCCAGTATACCTTTTACGGTCTTCTTGCCAAGTTCACGACCGCCATGAATCGCAACCGTCACTTTGACCCCTGCGACATTCTTAAACTGAGCATGACTACCGACCTGATGAAAATGATAAAAACCGAGTTTCTCCAGTACTCGTATCAACTCCCGAGTTTTGACGACAGGGAGTTTCGGCATCAGCGTACTACGGGGCTAAAATTTCTAGAGGAAAAAGATTGCACGAACTCAAACGAATCTTCCTCTTTGGGTACAGAAACTCCTTCTTTCATCAGCCCTTGCAAGTGACATTGAATCGCTTCGTTAAGGTTGCGTTTCGTTTCTTCAATCGTCTTTCCACAGGTATGCACACCCTTAAGTGTCGGCACAAACCCATGATAGCCTTTGCCATCTTTCTCAACCATAATGCGAAATGTATAAATCGTATCTTTCATACAAGGCAGTATAGCCTAAAATCGGGTTTTGCTTAACCTTGACATAATGTAATTAGTGTAGTAACCTAGCGTGAAAAGAAAGGCCCCACATTAAACCCCTAATCCGAACCTTTCTGTTAATACGCTACATTGTAACAAAGTCACATCTTTTTTCATTCCTTTTTCTTTTTCCATCGCTTCA
>LCQF01000021.1 GCA_001004005.1 Parcubacteria group bacterium GW2011_GWA2_49_9 | reverse complement strand
GCGGAGTCCGAAACATAATGAATTATGTTGAGGACGAGACGAAGTTTTGGAGCCAAAAATAAGGCTTTTGGGACAGGGGGAAGATAGTGGATAGGCTCTTAAATCCTAAATCATGAATCTTAAATCAATCCCCATTCTTTACGAAGACAAAGATGTGCTGGTTATTAACAAACCGGCAGGCCTTGTCGTACACTCCGATGGCAGAACCAAAGAGCCGACACTGGTGGAGTGGATTCTGAAGAAGTACCCGAAGATTAAAGGTGTCGGTGACCCGCTTGATGCTGAACATGCTACCGTAGACGCGAATTTGCGCCCCGGCATCGTCCATCGCCTTGACCGCGAAACTTCGGGAGCGCTCATTATCGCCAAAAATCAGGAGGCGTTTTATTTTCTGAAGCATCAGTTTAAAAAACAAGAGGTGCACAAAACCTATCACGCGTTTGTCTACGGCAAAGTAAAAAATGATGACGGCCTCATTGACCGGCCCATCGCGCGGAGCCGGACGAACCCTGTTCTCTGGTCCGCCACGCGCGGGCGGAAAGGGGAGGATAGGGAAGCAATCACGGAATACCGTGTATTACAGCGGGGCGGTGACTATAGTTTCTTAGAACTCTATCCGCGCACGGGACGCACCCATCAGCTTCGAGTGCATCTTAAGGCCATTAATTATCCTATTGTTGCAGACAAGCTGTATTCAAAAAACGAACCGGCACTGGGTTTTAAGCGTCTTGCACTTCATTCCCGCCAGATTTCATTTCTACTTCCGGATGGGAAGCGAATGCGGGTTGAAGCCCCATACCCAGCAGATTTTTTAGCGGCTAAAAAACCGCTGGAAAAAGCCAATACACAAACACCAAAAACCAAACAATAATCAAATCTCAAAACCTAAAATGAGGAGAATTTTTCTGGTTTGGGAATTGGATATTGTGATTTGAAAATTCGGAACTTTACTTTTTGACCCCCCTCTGGTAAAGTTCCGTTGCTATGCCAATCACCATTTCATCCGCAAATATTGAAGAACGCAAGACTCTCGGCCTTCACGCCGGAGATACGGTACGCGTCTGGCAGAAAATTACCGACCGCGTGGTTGAGAAGGATAAAGTGAAGGAAAAGAGCCGTTTACAGGCCTTTGGAGGGCTCGTTCTTGCACGGAAACACGGCACGGAGGCAGGCGGAACGTTTACGGTTCGCCGCGTCATTGACGGGGTGGGGGTGGAGCGTATTTTCCCCCTCTATGCGCCGACGATTGATAAGATTGAAATACTGAAACGAGCCAAGGTTCGCCGCGCGAAGCTCTACCACATCCGCAAGAAGGCGACTAAAGAAATCAAGAAAGCGATGCGGCACGAGCGTTCCGAAAAGAAAGTGCCCGTTCTCGCCGAAGCTCCCGCAACGGTAGAAACAACATCCTAACAAAACCCCGCGCAAGCGGGGTTTACGTTATCCACAATTGGTAGACGCTATCTACTTGAGGTGTGGTATGCTTAGATGATGGGAAAGGGAGGACAAAGGCCAAAAGGAAAGGTAGAGATTAAATGGTCTCCTAACTTTGCGTATGCGATAGGTCTTATTGCCAGCGATGGGAACTTATCTCCTAATGGCAGACATATAACTTTTGTTTCAAAAGAAATTGAGCAAATTAATAACTTCCTTACATGTCTGAAAATTTCAGTGAAAATCGGTAAGACTTTTTCAGGGTATCATGACATGTGGGCGCATCGCATTCAGTTCGGAGACGTTCTCTTTTACAGATTTTTACAATCAATAGGTTTATCTCCGGCAAAGTCTAAAACTATTGGTGTACTCAAGATTCCAGATGAGTATTTTTTTGATTTTTTAAGAGGTGTGTTCGATGGAGACGGTTCAACCTATTCCTACTGGGACAAGCGATGGAAGTCGAGCTTTATGTTCTATCTCGGTTTTGCCTCGGCGAGTAAAGTATTTACCGATTGGCTTAGACGAAAAATCAGAGAGTTTGTAGGCATTTCAGGACACATCACCAAAGACGGAAGAGGTTCGACGTACCAGCTGAAATATGCGAAAGGCGAGAGCTTTCAGGTCCTTAAAAAGATGTATTACTCAAAGCGGTGCGTTTTCTTGCCGAGGAAATACTTGAAAATAAAGAAGATGTTGGATATAGTAGGCAAGTCATTAGTCGATTAAAACTTGACAAATCTGAAAAGTGTGCGCGAGTGGTGAAATGGCATACACGTAGCCTTGAGGTGGCTATGCCCTTACGGGCGTGGAGGTTCAAGTCCTCTCTCGCGCATTATGATGTTGGTAAAAGTCAAAGTCTTAAAAAGCCCGATTGCAGGGCTTGGTTTATTTGCGGCACAGTTCATTCCTAAAGGCACGAAAACATGGGAATTCACTCCAGATTTTGACCGAGAGTTTACTCCGGCAGAGTTCAAATCATTTCCGTCCCATATACAGGAATTTTTAAACACCTACGCCTATATCAGTCCGAAAACGGGGAATTATATTCTCCCTGCGGATGACGAACGATTTACTAATCATTCCAACCATCCAAACACCGCTTCGGTGGAGGTGCAAGGTGGGGAAGATTACGATATCGCGGCTCGCGATATTCAGGAAGATGAAGAAATCACAACTGATTATGGACTATCCGCTGGGGAAATTGATTTTGAAGTGAGATAAGCATCAAGATTTTTTACTCGTTTCAATGATTTAGCAAAGTTACTACGGCCGTGGTATCTTTGCTAAATCGCTACAACCATTTGATGGGCCCCTTCCCGTTCTTTTGCAGATACGCATTCGCTCGGCTGAAATGCTTGCACCCGAAAAAACCGGCTCTGCCGATTTGTTTTTTGGGTTAAGCGACGCCGAACCGAAGTGGACTCGCAGTGTATTCTAAGTTATCCTTGAAGGAAGACAGCTTAGGTATATAGAGCCTGGACGTTTATGAAAAAGCTTTCAATATTTTTCGGAGTTTTACTTTCGGTACTTGCTGGGGTAGAAACGCTCCGTCATTCGGGTTTCTACTTTTCTCCTGATACGATTCCGATTATCGGTATGCTGTTTGGCGCAACGGTTTTTCTGGTGCTTTTACTTTCTATTCTAGACATCGTGAGGGGAGAATGTACTCCTCGAACTCAAGCAATGGAGCTAGCTATTATTTCGATATTTGTGTTAATCCTGCTTGTTGCATACATCAATGACAATCGCTCCCTTTCGATAGTAACAGAAGTCAGTCACTACAAGTTCTCGGGCGCCTCCTTAAATGCATCTGACCTTACCGCTAAGTGTTTTCGCATTGACCTTTGGAGTGAGGCAAAATCCCACTGCATAATGGACGTGTTAGAGTTTACATACGCAAAGGTAGATATAGATAAGTCTGTATGTGACAGTGTCACGAGCGATTCTAAACGGTACTGTCTTGAGAAGGTATATGGAGCGAACTAGCTCCAGCCACATTTGATGTGTTTGAGCTGTTGGATGTTTTTATATCCACTTTATTTCTTCTTTGCCGTGCTTTTTGAGATACGCATTCGCTCGGCTGAAATGCTTACAGCCAAAGAAGCCGTTGTATGCGGAAAACGGGGAAGGATGCGCCGCTTCAAGCACCAGATGTTTTTCAAACTCAATCAGCTCGCCTTTCTTCTTCGCGTAATTTCCCCAGAGGATAAACACCAGATTCTCTTTTTTGTCTGAGAGCGTTTTGATGACCGCGTCGGTAAATTCTTCCCAGCCTTTCCCTTGATGTGATCCAGCGGTGTGCGCCCGTACCGTGAGTGTAGCGTTGAGAAGTAGTACTCCTTGTTTCGCCCAGTGTTCCAGATTGCCGTGACTGGGAATCGTTCCACCAATATCCTGCGCGATTTCTTTGTAGATATTTTGAAGGGAAGGAGGAACAGCCACTTTTTCAGGCACCGAAAAGCAAAGTCCGTGCGCCTGCTTGTCGCCGTGGTACGGGTCTTGTCCGAGGATGACTACCTTTACGGAATCAAATGGGCAAAGCTCAAACGCATTGAAAATAAATTTAGGAGGAGGGAAGACTTTTGCCGAAAGATATTCATTTTTTACGAACGCCGTCAGCTCCGTAAAATACGGCTTTTCAAACTCATCTTTGAGCGCTTCTTTCCACGACGGTTCAATCTTGACCATAAAGATTAGAATAGCATATCTTGAAGGAGGGTGGTTAGTCGTCTTTGTAATTATCCACAGAACGGCGTTTTACTTCGGTAAAAAATTACGCTAGTATATATATGCCAACGGTTGCCTGCAGTCTCTGTAAAAGAGAGTTCTACGCAAAGCCAAATTGGCTGAAGATTGGACACGGGAAGTATTGCTCAATTCATTGTCGAGGTCTTGCAAAACGAAGAGGGAAGCAGGTGAAATGCCACACCTGTTCCAAAGAAGTTTACAAGTCTCTAAAAAGCATAAAAGGTTCCCAAACTGGCAAGTTGTTCTGCTCCAAAAAGTGTAGTCTCGTTTGGCACAATAGCTATTTCATTCGAGAAAAACACGCAAACTGGAAGACAGGCGAATCCTCTTATAAACAACATGTACTAAGGACGGGCATAAAAGCATATTGTCGACTGTGTGGTAAGGAGGATAAGCGCATTCTACTCGTCCACCACCTAGACAAGAATCGAGAAAATAACGCACTCTCTAACTTAACGTGGTTGTGCCATAACTGTCATTTCTTAGTGCATCACTATAAAGATCGGACAGAGGCGCTCGCTCTAGTTCATAACACAGAATATGCCGGAAGTACCCTGTAAACAATGCGGTAAGAATTTTAACGCAAAACCTTTCTACCGCAAACGGGGGTACGGTCTCTTTTGTTCCCGCGCGTGCTACTACGCTTCGGTACAGAAGGGTAAGATAGTGAGATGCGAGGTATGTCACGCCGAAATATATAGAGGACTAAAACAACTTGCGCACTCCAAGAGTAAAAAATTCTTCTGTTCCAAATCCTGCCAGACAATATGGAGAAATCAGCAATATGTCGGCGACAAGCACAAATTGTGGAAAGGAGGATGGAATGTGCAGTACAGAGAGATATTGCTTGCGAGTGGAAAGAAGCCGATATGTCTTCTCTGTAAAGAAGAAGATAAGAGAATAATCGTAGTGCATCACGTAGATGAAAACAGGTCTAACAATTCCATCAAAAATCTCGCCTGGCTTTGTCGGAATTGTCATCATCTGGTGCATTATGATAGTGTAGAGAAATTACGTTTGGAAAAGGTATTACATACGTAAGGATGGCGACTATAGTTTAGTGGAAAAACATTTGCTTGTGGAGCAAAATTCGAGAGTTCGATTCTCTCTAGTCGCCCCAAAATAAAAATTATTTTTGTTCATGCGCGATAGTCTTACTATGAGAAAAAGTACCGATAGATTTTCCTTTATACTCAAACCCTCCACCGTCGCGGGAGCCGGCGTAGGGGTGTTTGCGTTGCATGATATTGCCAAAGACACCTTTCTTGAACTCTTTTTGGAAAATTTTGAGGAGGAATTGGTTGCTGAAGGTGCGGTCCCCAAGGAACTGCAGGGGTTTTGTATTCCGCAAAAGGATGGAAAGCTCCTCTGTCCAAAGTTGTTTAATCGTTTGGATATTGGAAATTATCTGAACCATTCCAAAAACAACAACGCCCGGCTTGAAAATGAGAAGGGATATTTTGCCAAAAGGGATATAAAAGCGGGAGAGGAGATGTTCGCGGACTACCGAGAAGTAGATAGCCAATTAGGCGAACTCGGCGAGGGAGAACCCTATTATGAAAGTTAAGAGCGTTTCGATACTATGAAAATCATTGTCACTCACGCCAGCAGTTTTGACTACGAAAAGGAGTTCTACGCTCCGCTCAAAAAAGCCGTGGAAGGAACCGACCATGAGCTTATCTTTCCGCATGTCTGGCACGCACAGAACAAGTCAACCAAAGAGTTTTTGAAAAATGCGGATTTGGTGATTGGCGAAGTTTCGTATCCGTCCACGGGGCAGGGGATTGAGTTTGGCTGGGCGGATATGCTGAATGTACCGATTCTGTTTGTCCGGAAGCAGGGAGCGAAATCTTCCTCGGCTTTGAAATATTTGAAGGGGGACTATATCGAGTATGCGGACGGAAACGATATGACGGATAAAATCCGAACATTTCTTGTTTCAAAGTCCTAATGTATATGTACGACAAAGTTATTGAATTTGTGAAGCAGGCCGGAGAGCGACTCCGCGAAAAGGCCGGGAATATTCCCGATATCGGCGTGACGAAAGACTTTCTGACAGAAGAAGATTTGCGTATCGAGCGCGAGTTTGGAGAGCTCATCAAGACATTTGGACCGGACCATCGTCTGTTTGCGGAGGAAGAGCACGACTTCTTTGAGACATCCGATAATGTGTGGGTGATGGACCCGATAAGCGGGACGAGTATTTTTATGCGAGGAATGCCGCTTACGGCATTGTCGTTTCGCACCTTGTGAAAGGGATAGTGAAGTTTGCCGTGGTGTACGACCCGTCTATGCGTCATGTATATACTGCGGAGCAAGGCAAGGGTATGTTTTTGAATGGCGAACGGCAACAAGTGGGTGTGGTTGATGCACGTTCTCCTAAAGTCCTTCTCGTGATTTCTCGGGAGTGGAATCCTCCCGCGTTGTTTGACCGCTTTGTGAGAGCACTCACCGAATTCAATATATACCGATTTCCACTCTCGGACGGCATAAGCTATGCGTATGTCGCTTCGGGAAAATTTGACGGGGTGATAGCCTTAACCAAGGACACTTTTCCGGATTTCGCGGGCAGTCTTTTCATAAAAGAAGCCGGAGGTATTTTTACCAACAAAGTAGGCGAAGTGAATATTAAACCAACCGACCGCGTCTTTGTCGCCTCACATCCGAGCATTCACGCGAAGCTTCTCCATATCGCGCGAACAGTGCTATCATAAACTTATGAACGAAGAGGAAATAAAGCAAAAATTAGTTTTGCTGGAGCAAAAGATAGATGCCGTGTATGTCTCGGCGGAGAAGACACGTAAATATTTCTTAGCCGTGCTTATCGTTTCGGTAGTCGCGTTTGTCGTACCGCTCATAGGTCTTGTTTTCGCGATTCCATCATTTCTTGGGACGATAAGTTCCTACGGGAGTTTCTAGCGGTTGCTGTATTCTATGCTTACTCGCGCGAAGGCTAGAAGGAACTTCAGAGAAGATATTCTCGCGATATGCGTCGGCATTTTACTTGCGTGGGTACTTATTACCTCCGGCATGTTTGCACAGTTGCTTGCCTCAACGGATACGGGGAGGATTGTTGAAAGTTTTTTTGTCGGGCTCTTTTTCACCTCCGCGTTTACACTTGCGCCCGCGGGGATTTTTCTCGCGCAACTCTCCGAAACCATTTCGCCATGGACGGTAGCGTTCTTCGGGGCACTTGGCGCCATGTGTGGAGACCTTATCCTCTTTCTGTTTATCCGCGACAGACTTGCCGATGACGTTAAAGGAATGTTCCCGAAAGCTTCGGTCAGACGATTTCTTAACTCGTTCCATCTCGGTTTTTGGAAATGGCTCGCTCCACTTTTAGGGGCACTGATTATCGCCTCTCCGCTTCCCGATGAGTTCGGTATCTCGCTCCTCGGCCTTTCACGTACCCGAATGGCCCTTTTTCTCCCGATTTCATTTGTGATGAACTTTCTCGGAGTACTCCTTGTTGCGGCAGTAGCTTCAATCTTGTAATGTGTTAAGACGTTATGAATCAGCCTTATATTTCAGCAAAAGCGGTTATCGTTCGTGAAGACGGGAACATTCTCGCGCTCAGGCGTTCAAAGACCTGCCCGCGCCGGCCACTTTCGTGGGACCTTCCCGGCGGAGACGTGGAGTTTGGCGAAGATTTGGGGCAAAGTATCATTCGTGAAATTAAAGAAGAGGCAGGACTTGTGGTTCCCGAGGTCACACTCTTTGATGCTATCGGGTTTGTTGCAAAGGACGGGGACTATTGGGTCACACTTGGATATGTTACGCGCGTTCCGCAAGACGCAGCGGTCGTCATTAGTTGGGAGCATGACCAGTATGAATGGATTACCAAGGAGGAGTTCTTGCAACGGGAATCCACGGACCGCATCAAGCGGTTTTTGAACAATACGAACGTGCGAACTGAGAGTACAAAATACGAAAATTCGAATCACCCCACCTCAGTCCTCCCCTCTGAAGAGGGGAGGAGGTAGAAAGAACTACGCGGAGTCCCACTTTGTTGCGACTTCGGGGAATTTGGAGAGCTTTTTCCTAAAGATTTTTTCTATTTTTTCAACCCCTTTTTGCGTTTTCGCTTCAAAGCGAATCACAAGCGCGGGGAGGTTTGACGACGCACGCACCAACCCCCAGCCGTCTTCCAGATACACGCGCGCGCCGTTGATATCAATAATCCGGTGTCCTTCTTTTCTGAACGCAACGGTCAGCTGTTCAACAATCGCGTATTTTTTCGTATCGTCAGTGTGCGCGTGGTGAGCGGGTGTGGAAATATAGTAGGGAGTTTCGGCAACCAGTTTTGAAAGCGGCTTTTTGTGCTTGGCGATATATTCAAGCAGTTTCAGTGCCGCAAAGTTGGCGTCATCAAATCCATAGAAACCTTCTCCGAAGAAAATATGGCCGGATTGCTCGCCCGCGAGCGCGGCTTTTTCGTCGGTCATTTTTTGCTTGATGTAGGAATGCCCCGTCTTCCACATAATCGGAACGCCCCCATGTGCTTTTATATCTTCAGGTAACGCCTCCGATACTTTGACGTCAAACACGATTTTAGCACCGGGTCTTTTCTCCAGAATCAACCGAGAGAGCAGTATCATATATCGGTCGGGCCACACCGTCGCGCCTTTCTCATCGGTAATGCCGAGACGGTCTCCATCCGCGTCAATACCGATACCCACGTCCGCCTTGTGCTTTACCGTCTGCTTGCCGGTATCTCGCATCATCTCCACATTCGCGGGATTGGGAATGTAGTTAGGAAAAGTAGGGTCGGGATTCGTGTTGTGCTCCACAACTTCGCACCCCGCTTTCCGGAAGATTTTCGGTGAAAAGAAACTACTGGTCGCGTTCGCGGTGTTAATGAGTACCTTCAATTTCTTACCGATACGCACACGCGAAGTGATGTCGTGTATATAGGCCTCCTCAATATCCTTTTTTGTAAAGGAACCTTTACCGCTTGAAAAGTCCTCTTTCTCCGCGATGCGCCGGATTTCCTGAATGTCATTGGTAAGCAGTGTTTTTGAATATCCATCGCTTAATTTAAACCCATTCCAGCCAGCAGGATTGTGGCTGGCGGTAATCATACATGAACCTTTCACCTTATACTGGTACTGCGCGAAGTAACACATCGGCGTGAGGCACCTGCCGATACCGATGACAGTAAGACCACACGCGCGGAAACTCTTTACTGCCACGGCATAGAATGCTTCGGAAGTATTCCGGTTGTCGTGGCCGACAATTACGGTTGTTATCTTCCGCTTTTTGAGCAAGGTGCCGAACGCTCGCGTGATAAGGGCGACAGATTCGGAATTCAGTTCCTCCTTATTTTCTCGCCCGCGTATGTCGTATTCGCGGAATAGGGTAGGGTTAAGTGTTGCCATAACGGGTAAGTATAGGGATAGATTTTACTTTTTGCCACCAATCGGAGTTATAATAGCCGTACCACTTAAAACCATATATGGCCCAAAAAATTACAAAAGCGATTATTCCGGTGGCGGGTCTCGGCACCCGCTTTTTGCCGGCGACCAAGGCCCAGCCGAAAGAGATGCTCCCCATCGTGGATAAGCCCGTCGTGCAGTACCTCGTAGAAGAAGCCGTCGCTTCGGGAATTACGGACATCATCTTCGTGACCGGCCGTGACAAACGCACTATTGAGGACCACTTTGACGTGGCTCCGGGGCTTGAGCGCACCTTACAAGAAAAAGGGAAGACCGACTCGGCTAAGCTTGTTCATGAAATTTCAAATCTTGCGCGATTCGCGTACGTCCGACAGAAGTATCCGCTTGGAGACGGCGACGCGATACTTACCGCCTCGCATCTTATCGGTGATGAGCCCGTCGTCGTTATTTTCGGTGATTGCCTGTATCGGAGCGATGTTCCGCCGGTAAGGCAACTTATGGATTCGTACGAGAAAGTACAGGCCCCGATACTCGGTCTCTCGGAGATACCCCGTGAAGAAGTCTCAAAATTCGGGGTGATAGGCGGTACGAAACTTGATGCGCAACACTGGGACATCACCACATTCGTGGAAAAGCCCAAAGCTGAAGATGCTCCAACGAATATGGTTGTGGTGGGTAAATACATTATTACGCCGCGTGTCATTGAAGTTCTGGAAAAACTCAAGCAAGACGCGTCGTTTACCGGAGAACTTCGTCTTGCAAGTGCGTTTGAAGCGATGGCAGAAAAAGGGGAAAAGCTCTCTGGTCGAGTCCTTGAGGGGGATTGGCTTGATACCGGCTCAAAAATAGGCTTTCTCAAAGCAACGGTTCGTCTCGCTCTTGAACATCCCGAAATCGGAAAGGAATTCAGAGCGTTTCTCAAGACGCTGAACTAAGTGTGTCTTTCTTGCCGAATCGCTTAAGCAAGATACAATAGAGGCATCCCTTTTTTATGACTTGCGCAGTTGGAGTTCGGTCGCGTGTATCCCCCTTAGTAAAGGGGGCGACTCCGATTCTTATCGGAGCGGGGGTTGTAACACCCCTCCTCCGACGTCACGTCGGAGTGCTCCCCTTTTTAAGGGAGAATTCGGTCAACTGCGTAAGTCCTATTGTTATCTTTAATTTCTATATTTATGGGTTTTGAAAATATGTCGGTCCAGCCGCCGGAAGACAAAATGCCTCCCGCGATTAAGCCCGACAAGAATGCGTTTGAGAAGTTTATCCAAAAAGCCAAAACCACTGTCGCGCTCGGAGCGACACTTGCGGGAATCGCCGCAACGACGCCTGACTTTGAAGCACACGCGGCTGAACCCCAGTCGTATTCGGAACGAGGGCCGGTAAACGACGCCACGAGGAACGACCGCTTTTATGCCTTCACGGAACGCTACACGGCGGCGGTTAAATTGGTAAAGAAGGCCAAGACGCCGGATGACGCGGCGAAGGCCTTGAACGCTTTGAATGCGGCGGTTACCTTCGTGGAAGCGTCCAAGCGGCAGACCGCGGGACAAACTCCCTCGCTTGATAATCGCTACGCCAAGAGTCTTAAGGATATGAAGAAGGAGGCGGAAGGACTTAAGAAATTCGGAGTAACGTTTGATTCCGCACGGTTGGACGCGATGGTAACGTCATTTGAGATGCACCGTGAAATAGCAAGCCATCCGCCGAAAAAGCCGAATGACGGATGGATTAAGACCCAATCTCCTGGCCGGATGTCCGTCGGTGTTACGTTTGGTACAGGCTCTACACGTCCCGTTCCGAAAAGCCAACCGAAGAAGAAATAACCCCAGCTTTTTCGTTTGAGATTTTATGCGTATTACCAAACTCGGACATTGCTGTCTGATTATTGAAGAAGCTGGAGTCCGGATTATGACCGACCCCGGGATGTTTTCGACTGCTCAAAATGACGTCAAAAATATCGATGTTGTTCTCATCACTCACGAGCATCAAGACCATCTGCATATAGACTCATTGAAGACAGTCTTGAAGAATAATCCCGGAGTAAAAGTTATCACCAACCGCGGAGCAGGAAAGCTTTTGGAAAAAGAAGGCATTTCGTATGAGATACTTGAAGACAAACAGAATAAGACCGTGTCGAGCGTATTGCTCGAAGGCTATGGTGAAAAGCATGCGATTATTTACAAAGACTACGGTCAGGTCGTGAATACGGGCTATTTTATCGCCAATCGCTTCTTCTATCCGGGTGACGCGTTCTATGATCCGAGAAAACCGATTGATATACTTGCGCTTCCGGCTGCCGGAGGGTGGCTCAAAACATCTGAAGCGGGAGAGTATGCAATGAAACTGAAACGAAAAAAATACGACTTCAATTAGGCTGTCATTCCCGCGTAGGCGGGAATCCAGCGTATAACTTCAAACTCCTGGATTACCACTTTCGTGGGAATGACAGACATATATGAACAACAAACAAACATCATGGGGTAAGGTTGCGGGCTGGTACGACGAACTTCTGGGAGGCACCGATACCTATCAAGAGAAAGTCATTCTCCCGAATCTCATTAGGCTTCTCCAGCCGAAGCAAGGACTTCGTGTGCTTGACCTTGCTTGCGGGCAGGGATATTTCTCGCGCGCGTTCGCGGGGAAGGGGGCTCTAGTCACGGGCGCGGATATTTCGCCGGAACTTATCAAAAAAGCGCGGGAGCATTCCCCGAAAGAAATAACGTATGTAGTTGCTTCGGCCGATACACTGACCACGCTCAAGGAGAAATCGTTTGATGTAGTAACTGTCGTACTCGCTTTGCAAAACATACAACATCTTGATGGGACACTCGCCGAGTGCCGGCGCGTGCTGGATAAGGGCGGACGACTACTTCTGGTACTGAATCATCCCGCGTTCAGAATCCCCAAGAAATCCGAATGGGGATTTGATGAAGCGAAACACACACAATACCGGCGTGTGGACGCGTATCTTTCCGAGTCGCAAGCGGACATTGAAATGGCTCCGGGGAAGAAGGGAGGACCCACCACTATTTCGTTTCATCGCCCCCTTCAGCTCTATGTGAAGGCACTCGCGAAGAATGGTTTTGTCATCACTCGGCTTGAGGAGTGGATATCGCATCGGAAAAGTGAATCTGGCCCGCGTGCCGTGGCGGAAGACCGTGCCCGCAAAGAAATCCCGCTTTTTCTTTTTCTTGAAACCGTTGTCCTCTAGGTGCCTCCTCGGCTCCACTTTACTCAAGTAAAGTGGAGCCCTTGACCCCGTAGTAGATTTTGGCATCGGCTCCGCCTGCGCCTCCGGCGCAATGCCAAAATTCACTACGGGGTTGACAGGCCAGGCATAGTTTTGCTACACTTTACCCAAGTAAAGACGCCAAGTGGCGGCAATACCGGAAAAAACAAAGATATGGCCCAAAAACAGCGAAAAACAAAGGCAAAATGGAGTATCACCGATACTAACGCATTAGCACTCGCGCGCGCATTTCTCTCTATGAAAGATAGCGGGGAAATGAAGGCGTTTATGCGCGACCTGCTTACCGAGTCGGAAATCATTGAGTTTTCCAAGCGTTTTTACGCGGCACGGGCCATAGCGGGCAGTACCCATTACTCCGCTATTAAAGAGGCTACCGGCTTAAGCTCCCGCACTATCGCCCGCGTGAAGCAGTGGTACAAGCACGGAAAGGGAGGCTACAAGCTTGCGATTAAGCGCTCTAAGCATCAATTCTGAATCTCCCCTAGAAAGGGGAGCACACGAGTCTTCGAGTGGAGGGGTGTGACACCCTCCGCCTCGGAAGACCTCGGCACCTCCCTTATTAGGGAGGAATAAGACAAAGATATGAAAAACAACCAATTACAATTCAACACTCTCCATCATCACGGAACCAACTCTCAAGAGTCGGTCTGTGTTTGCCGTGCCCGTTACCGAATCCTTCGGTACTAGGGACGAATCTATTTCAAAAGGTACACACAAACGGGCTCTCGAGTGAGAGCCCGTTTTTTAGTAGTTTTTAAACACACATGAACGCAGAACAACGAGTCAAAATAGCGATACAGAAAAAAGGTCGTTTGAACGAACCAAGCAGGCGATTCTTGGCTTCTTTTGGCTTAAAATTTCTTTGTGGGAGCGAGAAGGAGCTTGTTACCGAGTGCACCAATAAGCCAGTGAGCATCTTTAATGTGCGGGACAACGACATCCCGAATTTTGTCAGCCGAGGCGACGTTGATTGGGGTATCGTCGGATTGGATGTCGTGAGGGAATCAAAGGCTCAGGTGAATGTCAGCAAGAGACTAGGTTTCTGCAAATGCGCGCTTGTCATTGCGGTGCCCGCGGACTCTGGAATTACTGCCGTGCAAAGACTGCAGGGTAAACGAATTGCTACGAGCTATCCGAATGTGTTACGGGCGTTCCTCAAGAAGAAAGGTATTACGGCAAAGATTGTCGTGGTGGAGGGGTCGGTTGAGCTCGCTCCATATCTGAAAGCCGCGGACGCAGTGTGTGATATCACTCAAACCGGCAAGACACTTCGAGAATTCAACCTTGTTCCCATACAAACCGTTCTGAAATCGGAAGCCGTACTCATCGAGAGTCCGAACAAGAGCCGGACGAAAACCGGTTTCCTTAAGTTATGTGTACGTTAATTAGACTCAATATGAAAAACAACCTATCAAAACGAGTACAAAACATAAAGGTCTCAGCGATACGGCAGATGTCGCTTCTCGCGCAGAGTGTACAGGGTGCGCTCTCGCTTGGCCAAGGGATTCCCGATATGAAAACCCCTGCATACATTCGTGAAGGAGTAATCGAATTGCTGAATGAAAGTGACAAAATAGGAAAGTACTCCCTTCAGCCGGGAGTACCAGAATTGAAGCGATCCATTGCTAATCGCCTTTTTTCGCTAGGTCTTCCTGCAGACCCGGACAAAAACATCTGCATAACCACGGGCGCTATGGAAGCCCTTGCCATCGTTATCTCGTCCATCGTTGATGAAGGAGACGAGGTAATCGTATTTGACCCGGGATATCCTTCGCATGTAGAACAGATATTGTTTGCCGAAGGAGTACCTGTTCCAGTTCCTCTTGATGCAAAACAGGGATGGAAACTCAATCGTAAGGAATTTTGCGATGCAATTACCGAAAAGACGAAGGCGGTTATCGTGTGTAGTCCATCAAACCCAACTGGAACCATCTTCGAAAGAGAAGACCTCGATACTATCGCGGAACTTGCACGGCAGTATGGATTCTTTGTGATTTGCGACCAGACCTACGAGTTCCTCTCGTACGAAGAAAAAACGATTCCGTCTATGCTCGGCTATCCCGCAATCAGAAATAACCTGATTCTTTGCTCCAGTTTCTCCAAAGAGTTCGCTATGACCGGCTGGCGTGTCGGATATCTCTATGCACCCGAAGCCATCCTTGCGGAAGCAATGAAGGTTCACGACGCGTTCGTTATCTGCGCTCCCACGATTTCCCAGTATGCCGCGCTGATCGCCCTTACCGGCAAGCCAAAACCGGAGGACGTCGACATAAAAGCCGAACTTGCGAAGAAGCGTGAAATTATATGCTCGCGTCTCGACAAACTCCGCGACCTTTTCTCCTATGTGAAGCCGCAGGGAGCGTATTACCTACTCGCCAAGTACAAGAAAACAAACCTTAACTCGTGGAAATTCGCGCTGAAGATGCTTAAGGAAGCTCGGGTTATATCGGTACCCGGAAGCGCGTTCGGGTCCCAGGGAGAAGGGTACATAAGATTCTCTTACGGCGCCTCTATTAAAACCATCGATGAAGCCTTCGACAGAATCGAAGAGTGGAATAAATCATTGTAATACATCAATATGATAAAAATTTACCAATGGAACAAAACGCCGGCGAAAGACAAAAAGAGAATTTTGTCGCGTTCGCAGGCCGATATGGAATCGATACAACCCTATGTGCAGGGCATTATCAGCGATGTCCGAAAGCGAGGTGACCAAGCTCTTGTGTACCACACAAAGAAGTTCGACAACAAGAAATTCACCGAGCGCATGATTAGAGTCACGAAGCGCGACGTAGAAACCGCCTACAGGGCAGTCGACCCAAAGGTAGTGAAGACAATGCGGAGGCAAATCAAGATTTCAAGCGCGTACGCAAAAAAAGAACGCGCCACACTGACGATTGATTGGAAGATTGAGACAACTTCCGGCGTTATAACCGGCATGCGCCTTACCCCTATCGGGAGCGTCGGTCTATATGTCCCCGCAGGAAAAGCACCGCTGCCGGTCGTAGCCCAGATTCTCGCGGTCGCGGCAAAGGCGGCTGGGGTTCCTCGGATTGTCGTCTGTTTCCCGCCAACCGCGGACCTGCCGGAAATTATCGTCTCGGCTGTCGAAGCGGGTGCGACGGAGATTTATCGGGTGGGGGGAGTACAGGCAATCGCCGCGCTCGCCTACGGTACGCAGACGATTAAGCCGGTGAATTTCATTGCCGGACCGGGTAATCCGTACGTGCAGAGCGCCAAGCTTCAGGTGTTCGGGAAGGTCGGTATTGACATGCTCTCCGGTCCCTCGGAAGCCCTCATACTGGCAGATAAAACCTCACACCCCGCATATCTTGCGGCGGATGTTCTCGCGCGGTGTGAACACGGAAGCGACTCGGCCGGTGTCGTCGTCACCGATTCAATGAAAATTGCTAAGGAAACTCTGGCTGAAGTGATACGTCAGGCACCGGCATTGAAGCGCCAGAAATACATTCAAGACGCACTCACGCGATTCAGCGCCATCATAGTCGTCAATTCTCTCGATGAAATGGTCAGTTTCGCGAATGAGTACAGCGCGGAGCACCTAGAGGTGCAGACCAAAAATCCAAAATCGCTTCTGTCTCGGCTTACAAATGCCGGTTCGATATTCTTAGGTAACTATGCGCCGGTTGCCGTGGGCGATTACGCGAGTGGCACGAATCACTGTTTGCCGACCGGAGTCGCGCCGAAATTCGCTTCGCCGGTCGGAGTCCGAATGTTCATGAAAGCAAGCGGTTATCAGTATCTGACAAAAGGCGGCCTCAAAACACTGAAACCGATAGTCGAAACGCTCTCTGATGTCGAAGGACTCGACGCACACAAACGTTCCGTGCAGATTCGCTTCGGTAAGAAACAAACATGAAAACTCTTAGCACAATCAAAGTCCCTCGCCAAACCAAAGCCATCCTCTGGGATATGGACGGCGTGCTTGTCGACTCGCTCAGTCTCGACCTTTGGGTCGTGAACGAACTTCTCGCGAAGTGTGCCGGTAAAGAAGTAACTCTACCCCGCGGCTTCATTCGTTCAATATTCGCCTTCGACATTCCGAAATTCTGGGAACTCATTTTTGAGAGAGTGAAAAAGGAATTCAACATTCCGATTTCCGCTATCGAACAAAAGTCGATAGTCAAAACCTATACGGCTTTACGACAGAAGTCGCGCTTTCCCGTCGGGGCGGGAGTCGAAAGCATTATTGAAGCCGCGAAGCGCCAAGGAATCAAAAACGCCGCTGTCTCGAATAATCCGAGGCAAGAGGTAGAAGAAATTTTGGAACGGGCCGGAATTCTGGAAAAGTTCGACATTGTAGTCGGGAACGACGCTCTTTCCGACATGAAACGAAAACCGGCTCCCGATATCTATCTCTACACTCTTCTGAAACTCGGTATTTCCTCCAATGAGGCGGTTGTGATTGAAGATTCAGTCACCGGAGTTGAGGCGGGGAAGCGCGCAGGATGTTATGTTATAGGAGTCGCGAGTGGAGGCACTTCACTGGAAGTACTCCAAGATTATTCGCAGTACTGTAACAAAGCATATGAAAATTTCTAAACCGGACAAAAAGAATCGAGCCCTTGAGATTGTAAGGGCGGCTAAGACCGACCGTACTCACGCGGAGCGTCTTACGCTTGCCTATGTACAAGATATCAACCCTAAACTCGGGGCTAAGACGGTAACGATTCTTGAGTCAAAGTTGTCGCTCAATTCCGTAATCGGACGCATAACAACCAATAACCGGACATACTTCTTTAAATTTCACGCTGAAGAGAACGAGACTGAAACGCTTAACAATACCGAGTACTACAATGCGCAGCTTTTGTCAGACCTCGGTCTGCCAATGATTCTGCCGATTTTCAAAAACAGTGAACCTGGCAGCCAGTTCGTGTTATATGACTATATAACCGCGCCGACTGCTTTTGACAAGTATGAAGAACAGGAACTTCGTTACTTCGAAACAGGCACATATGACACCAAACAAGTTCGTGCCTTACTTAGTGCAGAATCAAAGCTGTGTAGAAAAATCCAAGACGCATACCAGAGTTCACTTGAGCTTACCAAAAGCGTTACAGTCGCAAGAGCGTCTCTAAATCAACTCTTCTTCACTCGCCTCGCCGGAACTGGGAACAACCCGCCGCGGCTTGAACTCTACTACCTGAATCAGACAGTCACACTTCCCGACCGAACATCGGTTCCGTTTAACGAGCTTATGAAGATGTATTGGGTCATAAACGGAATCAGATACGAAGAGACCTTGGACGACCTTATTGAGAAAGCGAAAGATCTTCTCGACCCCAGAAAAGAAGCTCTTGTTCCCACTGTTATCGGTCACGGCGATGACCACAACGGGAATAAATTCTTCGTTGGCGACGAGTTCTTGTCTTTCGACCCCGCTTTTGCGGGAAGACAACAAGCACTCCTTAGTTTTGTGAAGTCAACCGTTCACAACACCCTGCTTCATCCATTTTGGCGCTACGACCCGAACAGGCTTGAAGGAAAATTGGAAATCTCCGTGGCAGTAAGCGGAAATGAAATCAGAGTAAGCCACAATTGGGAGACAGAAAAACTCTCTCCTCTTCGGATAGAAATACTTAATCTCTATGCAAAGGAGGTCTGGGTTCCTCTCATACAGGAACTTACACAAAAAGGTTGGTTACCCTCCTACTGGAAAGAATACCTTCGTGCCGCGTTCTTCTGCTGTCCTTTTCTGGTGAAGAATCTCATAGACCCAAAGGTATACACACCGCCACAATCGCTTCTGGCGCTTGCGAAGTGTGTGGAAATCGGTTCAAAGAGCCTCAAGGAAACGGCGGTCGAGAAATTCCTTGCTAGTATCGAGAAAAGATTATGACCATCGCTATTATCGACTACAACGGGGGGAATACGGCATCGATGAAGAACGCACTTACGCGTTTGGGCTTTTCCGCTGTCATAACCTCCGACCCAAAGACAATCCTCTCGGCCGACAAGGTGATATTCCCCGGACAGGGAAGAGCGGGACCCGCGATGCGGAACCTGCGGACGGCGGGTCTTGATGTAACCATACGAAATATAAAGAAACCTTTCCTCGGCATATGCCTCGGAATGCAACTCCTGTTCGACTCTTCAAAAGAGGATGATACGAAATGCCTCGGAATTATTACGGGAAGCGTTAGGAAGTTTCGCGAGCCGAATATGAAAATTCCGCAAATTGGATGGAATACAGTGACCATAGCGCGGTACGATTCTCTTTTTGAGGATATGCCGAACACGTTCTATTCGTATTTCGTGAACTCGTACTATGCCCAAACCGAGAGCGCCTATGTGCTAGGGAAATCTACGTACGGCACTACGACACTTCCTTCGGCCGTGAGGAAAAATAATTTCTACGGAGTTCAGTTCCACCCGGAGAAGTCGGGAGAAGCAGGTCTACAACTTCTCAAGAATTTCTGTGAACTCGGCACAGTAGAGCGGAACAAAATCCTCGTCATTCCCGCCATAGACCTTATCGAAGGGAACTGTGTGCGTCTTGTGCGAGGTAACTACGACGAGAAGACAACATATAGCGAGAATCCTCTGGGAGTTGCACGGTCGTTTGTTGCGGAGGGGGCGAAGTATCTACACGTCATTGACCTAGATGGTGCAAAGCAAGGAAAGCCAATTAACCGCGCGCTCATTATGAAAATAGCGAGAAAAGCGGGCGTACCTGTCCAAGTCGGAGGAGGCATCCGCACGTTCGAGCAAGCGAAGAACTATCTGGATGCCGGAGTGGAGCGAGTTATTGTGAGCACTTCGGCCCTCAGCAATCCCGAATTGATACGAAGGGTGATTGCCGACTATGGGTCCGGGAGAATTGTCGTCTCGGTAGACGTGAAGGAAAATACTCCGGCAACGGAAGGATGGAGGAAGACGTCCTTGGAGAGTGTTGAAACGTTGCTTCAAAAACTTACCGATTTGGGGGTCACCGACATCATCTACACCGATATTCAAAAAGACGGAACTCTGGAAGGCCCCAACGTGAAGCGGATACGGGAAATTCTTAAGAAACCGTTTCGGGTCTACGGACACAACAATGCATTGGGAACCGAATTCCTTTGCTGCTTGTGATACAAGACTCGGGTTAGTAACTGCCGCAGACCCGATGGA
>LCQF01000020.1 GCA_001004005.1 Parcubacteria group bacterium GW2011_GWA2_49_9 | reverse complement strand
GTTTGGGCTTCTCCGCGTTCGCTCGCCGCTACTGACGGAATACTTATTGGTTTCTACTCCTCCTGGTACTGAAATGTTTTACTTCCCAGGGTACGCGCCGCGTCCTACGCGGAATTCCTAATTCATCTAATTATTCTAATTTCTAATAAAAACCCAAAGTAAAGAAATGCTCAATCACAAAGTCCGGTTTGGATATTTGGTATTGGTATTTGGAATTTTATTAGGTGAATTAGGTTAATTAGAAATTAGACATTCTGTGTAAGACACGGCTTCCGTGGTTTACACGGAAGGGTTTCCCCATTCGGAGACCTCCGGATCAAAGGTTGCTCGGCACCTCCCCGGAGCGTATCGCCGCCACGCTGCGTCCTTCATCGCCTTCTTAAGCCAAGGCATCCACCATACGCCCTTGTTTCCCATCAGGAAACTTATATACCCTCCCGACTATAGTCGGGAATGGTAAACCACTTAATTAATCCTGCTCCATAGAATTTTCAATCCCGCACGTGTTGCGGGACTACTATGAAGCATTTTCTTTTTTACCTGTTATGTCCCGAACCATATCTCTCAATATGATTCAGAACGCTCAAATGGACTCTTGAAAAATCCATTTAAGTTTGTTCTCGCAAGCTTTACTCAAGCTTGTCTGAACATCCGACTCCGAAGCTAAAAGACCCCTGACGCCATGCCTAAAGAAACATAGCATCAAAAGCGCTTCGTGACGGGATGGAGTTTTCAAAGTGTCAGTCGTTCTGTGTACCCGTCCGCCTCCGGCGGATTAGGGAATGTCCACTTTTCTGTGTCCGCGGGAACGAATGATTTTCACTCATTCCCGTAAAAACAGAAACCCCGCCTTTCAAAGCGGGATTTCCTAAACACGCAAAATGGCTCTGCGTCTAGGTTTTCCGCTCTGAAATTAGGGTGTTTTTTGACATCGTTTGTAGCGGTAAGTATAGCCATGGGCGACTTTTTGTCAAACAGGAGGTCTTACCAAGCTGGGTATTACCTGTGGATAGCCAATAAAAACACAGAAAACCGCCCCGACCATAAGTCGGGGCGGTGTTTCTTTATCTATCCACTAGTTACTAAGTACTAGTACTCTATCACTTGCGATGGCTCTTGATTTCCTCGCGAACGTTCTCAATGAATCCCGCAGCCGCTTGCTGTCCGCCAAGACCAAATGAGAGGCCGAACGCGAGAGAAAGCGCGACAATAAAACCGGTAAAGAGTGTCTGTACGAATGGTGCCGCGATACCGAGTTGGAAGAGTGCCATAAGGACCGCAAAAATCCAGATTGCCCACTTCGTTACCGAACCGAGGAAGTTTGCCGACTTTACGCCTGCTGCCATAGCGGCTCCCACGACAACACGCTGCATCGCTGAAGCGATGACCACGGCCACGAGGAGAATGAGGACCGCCACGAT
This sequence comes from Parcubacteria group bacterium GW2011_GWA2_49_9, assembly GCA_001004005.1. Classification (GTDB taxonomy): domain Bacteria; phylum Patescibacteriota; class Minisyncoccia; order Phycocordibacterales; family UBA10002; genus UBA10002. The sequence goes on along the minus strand of LCQF01000020.1, from coordinate 15,549 downwards.
AACCTGAGGCAAATAGAGGAGGACGACCTGATTAAGGAAAGAGGTCACTTGGGTAAGACCGAGCACGTCGAGCGAAGCAACCAAAAAGACGATGATGATGAACCACTCCACGAGGTCTCCGACAAAGCGTCCGGAATCCAAGTTAAAACCGGCTCGTTTAAGGACTTCATCAACCTTCGCGCTGCGAAGCAGATTGTCAATTTTGAGCGACTTGATGATTTGATTAACAACCTGACCGAGGAGCGAACCAATCGCCCAACCAACGACGAAAATAACGATAGCGACTATCAAATTCGGGATGAATGAAACCACCCCACCCCACAAACCGTCAAACGAGTCTCGAAGACCCGAACTCCATGTTTCTAACATACGACGTTTAGTATCTGTTCTCCAAAAGCATGACGCTTTTAGCGAAAGAATTAATTAAATAACTGGTAAAGGAACCAAATAGTGGCACGCACCCGATAGGAATGAGCACACGCCAACCCGACCTTATTTGGCTTTAAGTTCCACGTCTAAATTATACCACCTCTCTCGCGTGGCACTGTGGATATCTCTCACAATACGAACGTACGAAAAAAGATACGAGAGTACGAAAGAGGTCTTAAACGGAGGGACGACGGCCCGCTTCGAGTGGAGGAAGACCGAGACGGTCAAAGACAACTGTATGGGGATAATCAAGTACGTCACGCACCAGTTTATCGTAGAGGCCGAGACGATAGTTGAATTCGCTTGTCTCAAACGCCGCATAGCGGAGCTCTTTGCCGATTTCCGATTCCATCGTTCGTATTTTATGCTCTACCGTACTCTTCTTCAGATGGTCTCCGACGACGAGGATATCAAGCCGGCTATCTTGGTCCTGAATAAAAAGGCCGGCGATAATGACCAGTTTAAGCTTCCCCGCGGAAGAAAGCTGGCGAGTAATCTCATCACCCTTAAGCATGCTGGTATCAAGAAGGAGTCTCTGTAATTCAGCAAGATACGGGAACGATGTGTTCAGGATAAAGCCGGATACCTTGCGACGCACTGTTTTTTGCTTTCCCTTCTTCCCTTTCGTGATTTTCGCGAAGAACGCCCTGTTCTTTAAGAGCTTCATTTGCCGGAGTATCGCAAGTTCTTGTTTGGTGGAATAGAGGCTAGCTTTACTACGTTCCGCGACGGCTTCCGGTGTAAAAGGAATGTCCGGGTTGAATAGGAAAAGACGCATCATCTTCACCTTGTTTTCGGAGCCGAATAGTTTGCCGAGGATGTCCATAATACGAATACCACAAATTAAAGCACGAATACCACGAACAAGTTTTGTCTTATTCCTCCTTTCCTAAAGGAGGTGTCGACGTCTTCGGCGACGGAGGATTTAAATCCCTCGACTCGAAGACTCGTCTGCTCCCTTTAAGAAAGGGAGAATAAAGCTGTGTGTTGCATTCTAGCACCGCCTCCAAATTGCGCTAGGGAGTTGACAATCCAGAAAAGTGAGGTAATCTCACCTCCAAAAGGAGCACCCTATGAACACTGACAAACTGCAAATAATTGTTCACGCGAAGGATGGGTTGAACTATGCTTGCTTTCGGTTACCAGGACAACCGGAAATACCCGGTCTGACAGAAATTTTCAGCTTTTCCTGGCCTCTCATCTCAGGCGACTTGGAAGAAACAAAGCGGTTCTTGATCTCCAAAGCCCGCCGCGAAATCCGAAAGCGCCACTTAGCGGATGCTGCGAACTGGAATATTTGACTCTATACGCAAACCGCCCGCAGGACGCAAGTCCCGCGGGCGATTTTTCTCTTCTGTCATTCCTGCGAAAGCAGGAATCCAGTCGGTTTTTCCTGGACCCCAGCTTTCGCTGGGGTGACATTGAAACTGAGCCCCCACTTTCGTGGGGATAACACTTAAATAACTAAAAAGTTATTTAAGTGTCACCTTCCCTCCGGCCGCTTCAATGTCCTTCTTGAGTTTCTCGGCGTCATCTTTCTTCACGCCCTCCTTGAGCATCTTCGGAGCGGCATCAACGAGGTCTTTTGCTTCCTTAAGACCCATCGCAAGAGCCTCCTTTACTACTTTGATAACCGCAATCTTCTGTGCGCCAGCATCGGTGAGTTCTACGTTAAATACTGTCTTCTCCTCTCCGGCCGGAGCAGCTCCCGCTGCCGGTCCTGCGACGGCGACAGCCGAAGCCGATACGCCAAACTTCTTCTCAAGTGTCTTTACGAGTTCATTGAGGTCAATAACCGACATCTGCTCAACCGCATCAATGATTGCTTTGAACTTCGCCGGAATTTCAACCGGAGCGTCTGTTTTTACTTCGTCTGCCATAAAGTTAAAACTAATCTACTAATGGTACGAATCTGCTAATGCCTGCTAATGCCCGAATCTGATTCGTAGGTATTCGTTGCATTAGTTCATTCGCAGATTGGTTTTACTACTTCTTTTTCGCCACTTCCGAGAGTCCTATCACAAACCTTTGTATCGGCGAGTTCACCAAATTGGCAAACTGCGCGAGGAGTGTCTGTCGTGACGGAATGCTTGCGAGGGCCATCACCTGTTCTTCTTTGATGAACGCACCCTCGAAGATACCTCCGATGAGCTTCACCGCCTTTTCAAACTTCTTTTCAAACCCGAATACTTCGCGTGCCGGAGCAGTGATGTCGTCTCCCGCCTCAAGATAGGCGACGGCGACTTCTCCACTAAGTTCCGGAAGTTCCCCTGTCACCTTCCCTCCTTCAAGCGACTTCCGAATGAGCGTCTTCTTGGCGACAAAGTAACCGGTGCCCGCTTCGCGAAGTTTCCTCCGAAGCGCTTGCGCGTTGGCTACGGTGAGCTTGTTGAACTGCACAAACGCGACTGCCGGCGATTTCGCGAAAATACCTTTCAGCTTCTCAACAATCTCTTCTTTCTTTTGTTTGGTAATTGCCATGATTGATTTTTAGAAGCGAAGCGACATAAAAATCGTCATCCAGCCGTAGTTTTCATTTCAGAAAACTACGGCTGGATCGTATTAAAATATAGTCGCGACGCTCGTTATTTTAATCGACCTAAGGTCTAGAGAATTGCCAACGTAAAGTCGTTAGCTGTCTCGGCAGGACCCTTACGGGTATTAACGTCCACTAAAGCGGACTTCCTGTCCCGACGCTTTGGTCGGGATCCCGACTTCCGCTTCCGCGGAACGTCGGGACTGTCTTTGACCTTGTAGCGACAAGGCTACCATACTCTGATAATTTGTCAAAAGAAACGCTCTGCCGTGAGACAGAGCATGCGTTTGCGAAAAAGGAGAAGTGCCACACAGAACGACAGTTTACCCTTTCTGGAAAGTTGCCGGAGTTCTTCAAAAAAAGTCTCCTGCCCGTGGTCTGTGGCTATCTGCGCAAGTGGGGTGGAGGCTCCCGTGAGCATTTCAAGGTCAGCTCCATATCGGACTAGAACCCGTGAAATCTCAAATCGTCCACATTCTAGCGCAATCTGAAGCGGGCTTGCGTTGTGTCGTTTATGTCTCCAGTTGGGATTTGCGCCCGCTTTGAGGAGCAATCTGACCATGTGCGTTCGGCCGCGCCACGCCGCCAGAAAAAGTGCACTGTTACCATTCTCTTTTCGATTTGGGTCAGTGCCATTTTGAAGTAGTTGCTGAAAGGTTCTCTCATCTCCTCGTTCAATGGCCTTAAAAAACCTGGAGGGACGGTTTCTGCTTAGTTGGAATTTTTTCCTTTTCATGCGGAATCAAGTTGTAGGGAATGTGTTGGACACGAAAAAAGCCCATCCGCCTGTAAATGAGCCCCTAAAGTACTAGTATGACACGGGATTCCGACAAGTATCTGGGGATAACCGTTTTAACGATTAGTTGAGTCTTCTGTAAACCCTTACACCTTGAGCCTAATGTCCTGTGGTCAAGGTGTGGGGGTAAATGCCTGCTTAAGCGCCGCGTAATTTTCTTTCGTCTCCCGCCACGCGCTGAAAATCGTCAGAATGGAGAAACTGACAATAAGAATAAGCACAAAACTGGAAAAAAATTTCCAAAACGTCCTATCAAGAAACTTGAACATGATAACAAGTTAAAACGTACGCACTTTGCACTTTTCTGTCATTCCTGCTTCCGCAGGAATCCAGTGTGTGGTCGTTTGATAAGACACTGGATTCCACTCCCCGCCTCCGCGAGGACAAGCTTCCAGTGGAATGACATTGACTGTGTAAGTCCTAATAAGTATAGCACGATGGCTGATTTCCATATTTACTCGCACAACAAAACTCCCCCGCGTGGGGGAGTTTTGAAAGCGTATCGCTTATTGAGATGCCTTCATCTGGTCCTGAAGGATTTTGATTTGCTTCATCGCGTCCTCAACCTGCTGGTCCGGATTACCGGCTTTTGAAGAAAGGCCGTTTAGAACGGAACGTGTAAGCGGTCCGACATTTCCGTATCCGCTATCCCCGGGTTTCGCGATGCCGTACTTGACTTGGAACTTCTGTACTGCCGCGAGCGTCGCGGGGCCGAAATACGTACTCTCATTTCCCGGCGAACCCGCGCCTGTCGCGGTAACCATCGTATCGGGGTTGCTGTTCAGAATTTTCTGGAGAATCTTTACTTCAGCATTCGTCGCTCCCTTCGCAAGGACACGCGTGATGGTGCCGACTCCTGTTGCTCCACTTGCCACAGGCGCTACTGGAGCCGCTACCGCAGGCGTAGAGACTGGTACAGCCTTAGCGGAAAGAGAGTTCAAGATTGTCCGCGTGAGGGGTCCAACATTTCCGTATCCGCTATCCCCGGGTTTCGCGATGCCGTACTTGACTTGGAACTTCTGTACTGCTTTGAGAGTCGCGGGACCGAAGAAGTCGGTTTCACTCCCAGGCGAACCCGCGCCCGTCACGGCGATACGAGTATCAGAGTCGCTGTTCAGAATCTTCTGGAGAATCTTTACTTCAGCATTCGTCGCCCCTTTTGCGAGCACACGGGTGACGGCACCGACCGACGAGACTGTGCCTGCTACCGGTGACGTTACCGCTTGAGTAGCTGCCGTCACAATCGGAGTCGGTTCCGGTGCTGGAGGAACATAGGTGTAGCCACCACCTCCTCCACCGCCTCCTCCTCCACCGCCACCGGTGCCACCAACCGTACCACCCACAGTGCACGTTGCCGAATCAACGGTTATATCAAACGTAAATACTGAAGTTACTGCGGTGGGAGCTTCAAACATATCCGTGGCCAGAGAATCGGTACAGCTACTTGTCTGGGTTATGGAACCCTTATTGGGAGCGGAGAGTGTCTTCCTGTTGGAAGATGTAATTTTAAGATATGAGTTTCCGGTCATCGCAACCGTCATCACATCTCCTGAAACCGAGATTGACTGCAAAGAGGCACTCGCCCCGGAGACATTGAACGTGGCTGACGTTGTCGTTATGACGGTATCAGACGTTAACGTTACGTCATTATACGCGGCGTAGCTCACACCCGGAGAAGCACCCAGCACGGCGACAAGCGCCAGTGCGAGAAGAAACTTTAGTTTCATAATGTTCGTGAGCATGATTAGTAATAGAATTTTAGAATATCACTATCCATGCTTACCGAACCGCCCAGAAGTTAAGCGTACCGGCTGGTGTCGCGGCTGCGCCGGTGAGGTTAGACAATTCTACTCCAATGACATTTGCCGCGGTTGAGGAAGCACTGACAATAACGAAACCGTTGCTGGCGGGTACAGTGCCTAAGGTGCCAGTAAGCGAACTCGTTGCCATTACAAATACTTTATAAGCCGTAGATACTCCGGTCGCGGTGGTACATTGCACTCCCCTGGTCGTGCTTGCGGTAATAGATGTTTGCTGGAGGTCGCAAGTTCCGAAGATTAAACCGGAAAGCGTCCCGTTTATACTGTTTCCTCCGACTATCAAGGCCGAGGTGCTTGCTGTCCCAGAATTAGTAATCGCGGTTGTAGATGCGTAGGCAATCGTAGAAGCGGTATTGTTACCGGTAATCGTCGTGGTAGAGGTACCTCCCACGTAGAGCGTGTCAAATACTGACAATCGTGTCGTGGAAGCTTGGCCGTTGAGGTCTGCACGACCACTTACAACGAGCGTAGAAGTCGCCGTAAGTTCTCCACCGACAGTAAGTGTTCCGCCGAAAGCGCCTGTGCTTGAAGCGAAGAGCCCGCCTGAAGAGCTTATGTAGAGAAGTTTAGGCCCTGCAATAGTAGTACCGCTCAACACATCAAGCAGGTGTCCCGTTTGACCAGAATAGCCGACAATTGAAAGCGGAACAGCAGTTGTGGTTGTTGCCTCAAGTGTGACTACACCTTGTCCAGAAGCCTGTTGAGTTGTCGTACCAAGCGTGAGGTACTGTGTCGCCAAAGTCGCGAATTGAAGACGGCTTCCGCTCAAGCTAATGCCGCTCGTAGTTGTACCGACGGTAAACCAGTTGGTACCGTCAAACATTTTAAGTACTTTATCCGTTGAATTGTAATAGAAAGTTCCTTGTGTCACACCGGTCGGTTCGGCCGCGGTTGTATACCCTGCAAGTAAAATAGTACCAGCGAGACTATTCGTCACCGACGAACCGACGGCAGCCCCGCCAGCAACTTGAAGATTTCCAGTGAGCGATTGACCAGTTGACGATGCATACACCATTGTGGTCAAACCGGTAATTCCGACTGTTCCGCTAACGGTAAGGTTACCTCCTGTAGTTATATTAGAGCTTATCGTCGTTGCGGCGCCCACCGAAACTCCGATAAAAAGTGTAGAAAAAACGAGGGAAAGCGCGAGTGATTTCATCATCCCGCCTTTTCCTTTGCTAGAGAATCGTTGCATAGATTCTAAAATTAACCTGACTACTAATAAAAGTTTCCTTTTTACTAAAAAAGAGAGTGTGCTTCTCACCGACACGCGAAAAGCGGAATTACTCACTGTTCATTATACTCCCTTTCTTGCGTTGCAACATTGAGTTATCCACAGGACAACAGAGTGATGGGTAACCTCTCACACTCTTACTGTCCCCCTAGTCTACGACTACTTCGTTACAAAGGGGGTGGACGCATCCTTATGCGCCGGGGGATGTTACAGAACACCCCTCCCTCGCCAAAGAGGCGAGTGCTCCCCTTACTAGGGGAGAATCAGACGAGTGTGAGGGGTTACAGTGTGGACACACAAAAACACTTTCCGGATTTCCGGAAAGTGTTTTTTGTCTATAACGCCTCCAAAAGTGCCATAAAACTCGGTTCCCCGGGAATCGCGCGTAATCCCTCTTCAAGTACAGCTCTCGTTTTCGCCGAATCTTTAAGCAAATAACTATAAAATTCATATAAACGTAGATACCTGTATGGTGTTTTAGGGTCCAATGTGACCGCCAGACGATAATATGCTTCCGCTTTCGGGTAGTTCTTGAGGTAATCTCCGTAAATCACCCCCAAATTATCGGCAAATACGGATTCCGTCGGAATAAGCTCAAGAGCATATTCATAGGCCTCTTTTGCTCCTTCATAGTCCTCAATACCCTTTCGCGCCATACCTAACTGCCCCCAGAGAGCGGCATTTGTTGGGTTTGTCTTAAGAGAAGCAATAAATGCCTCTATTTCTTTTCTTGCTGAATTGGCCTCCTCGAGAGAAAAACTAGAGGGAATAATGATGGGGCGGTCAAGTTTCGGCGTAACCACGCGAGGTTGCTCCTTTTCAGGTGTTGAAGTGCTGGTCACAAAATCGTACTCAATCCCAGGAGAAACAACACCCGCCGTATCTGAATACGGAACCCCCTTTGATAAGGGGGAAACAATTGAAGGGGGTTTACTCTCTCCTTGTCCTCTATTCCATACTGGTCCTGTATAGATTATCCAGAAAAAGGCACCAGCTAGTACCAGTACACCGACGATTACTAGGGGGGTTTTGATTATCATAACGGGAGTAGTATACCCTCACACCAAATTTGCGGCAAATTTGGTGTGAGGGTATATCCCCCTTAATAAGGGGGGCTAGGGGGTTGTTTAAATCCTCCGGTTCATAGGAATGAACCACCTCCTTTACAAAGGAGGAATGAAGACACCGAGTATGTAAGTTCTATAGCCAACGCAAAACCCCCTCCGACCGTAGTCGGAGGGGGTTCGCTTTGCTAACCGATTGTCACAAGCAACCGATTAACTATAACTATATAACTAAGAGAGGACACTAGATGGACTTCTCTGAAGCTTGCGTGGACAGAGAGCCTGTCGGCGTAAGGAGTGAGCCGTTCTTGTCGTAAATCGGAATACCGTAGCTGTTCGTCCAGTCGAGGTTTGTCTCGGCTGTAGCGGCGGTAGTCGGACTCGTTGTAGAGAACGGTGACCAGATAATGTTGTTGGTTGACGACGCATACCCTGCCGTAGCGTTGTTCTCTGTGAGGTCAATTCCAGCAACCGTACCCATAAGGTAATCGCTTGCATTCTGGAGAAGCGGGTATGACGTGTCGTTGAGGAGCTTCACGTTGAGCGAGTTAGTACCAGCTGTCATACCAGAAACGGTTGCGGAAAGGATGTATTCCTTGCTACTTCCTGCGGGAATTCTTCGCGCTTCGTTGGCGTCAAAGACAACCTCAACACCGTCAAGGTCTAAACCGGAAGTTTCCACGTCAATCGCGTTTACCGCGGTTGCGTTTGCAAGTACTCCACCTCCGCGAAGCTCAAAGCTCATAACTCTAAACCCTGTCGGGCCTGAAGTTGAGATGCCGAAGCTTGCCTTATAGAGCATCATATCGCTGGTCGCATCCGGGTTGGTGACCGTGAACTTGTAGACAGGGTCACCAGTAACGAGCGTGTTCGCTCCCAAGTTCGTGACCGTAATGGTCGGAACGTTCCTAAAGATGCGTACACCGTTCGTTGTAACGTCGGTCGTGTATCCAGAAATATTGGAGCCTGAATCAACTCCTGTCGCGTAGTTACCGTTGATACCTACGTTGTTTCCGTCGTAGGTAACCGCGAAGAATGCGCCATATCCGCCATTATCAGCCGTACTGTTGGAATTGGTGTTCGCGTCATGTGCGCGGAGGTCACCTTTGACCACTACGGTCTTCACGCCTGACGGGCCCTTGCCGAGCTTCACGCCACTTGAGCCGTTGAGAGAAAGGGTAGAAGAGGTCGCGTAGTCCGCGCCCGCTCCTATATCAGCCGAACCGACCAGTACTCCGTCAACCCACAAGGTGAGTTTTCGGTTTTCAAGGTCAGCCGGAGAGTTAGACGCAACGTTGCCAATCTGAAGCGCAAGCTGTTTAAGCATAAGCTCTTCAGTAAGGTCTGCTTCAAACTTGAAGGCGGCGAGCGGAACGTTGAGTGTTCCCGCTTTGACCGCGCGGTAGTTGTAGGCGGTTCCGCTATCGGCGGCAACAGTGTACGAACCGCCGGATGATGCAGTCATCACATTACCCTGTCCGACGTTGAAGACCTCTACGATGGTCTGCGCTGATGCGAGACCCGTAGCCCCTGTCCACGTGCCGTTGTCTGCGGTCGCGGTGAGACCCCATTGATAGGTTGACGTTGTACCACTCTTAAGGTCACAAGTAAGAGAGAGTGTCTTGGTTGTACCCTTAGTAATCAGAAGACCTGTTCCGTCAAACGTAAAGGTGGTTGTTGAGGACACAGCGGTAGGATTCTTCGTGTTTGAACCCGTGGTGAGTGATGTGCCTGTCTTTGAACCATCCCTCAACTGACAGTTGGTGACATCATTGGCCGTGCCGTTGGTTGAGTAGTCAAGAGGAAGTGTGGTTACGCGGACATCTTCACCTGAAGCCGAAGCATCAAGAGAGTAGCGCGCGAACTCAATTCCTTTACCACCCGCGATAACGGTCTGCGCCGCCGGCTGGCCAAGGTTGCTAACTGTCAGCGCTCCTGACTTGAGCGTCATAATGCTGAAGGAAAGTGCCGAGGCCGGGGCCGGAGTGATGGTCTTACCCGTCGTGAGTCCTCGCACTGTTGCAAAGTCTGCGCTCGGGGTTGTTGTAGCCTGAATGGTGGTGTTGTTGTCAACATCCGTACCAATTTTGCCCTTGAGGTAGTAGGTATTCGCTCCAACCGGGAAGGTTACCGTATCAGAGAAGACGAAGGAACCGGTTGCATAATTCGTCGTGTAGGAGCTGTCAGCCGCGGTGCCGTCAACCGGACCCGCGACAACTGAACCATTCTCATCAACGAGCGTAATGTTCGTAATGTCATCAACGTCGTCAGCTGATTGAACGCTGGAGAGCAACATATTTACGTTGAATCCAAGGCGTCCTACCGAGATAGCTTCACCCTTCACGTCCACGATGAACGCGCCGAGGGGTTGGTTACTCGTATTAACCGCGATGTTCTGTGCCGGTGACGCGTTTGAGGTGGAAATGTTTATGCTTCCCACATCAATCGTGAGCACTGCCGCATCGTAGTAGTAGTCGTCCGCATTGTTGACTGCTCCGCCATCCGTGGAAGCGGCTGTACCTGCAAACGCAGGCATAATGCCGTAGCCATAGAGTTCGCCTACGAGGTCAATGTCGGTTTGCTTGGCAATATCAAAGTCAACTTTGCGTCCTGAACCGCCGATGACGTCGCCCTTGATTGAGATTTCCTTTGAGAAACCTTTCTCAATGACGAGTCCCGAGCCGAAGACGGCAGTGTAATACTGACCACCATCCGTAACAACCGGTGTGTACGCCGTACCGTCAACATATACTTTGATGTTGGCGAGGTCGGACGCACTGGCTGATTCCGTCTGGTTCCAGCGGATTGAGCGAAGTCGCACGTTTTCTGCCGAACCCGCGGTTACGCGGATGGACGAGAACGTGTACCCTGTCTCACCGACCGGCTTCGTCACCGAGGTGCCTGGGTCAAGCGACCCTTTGTCCGCAGTTACCGTACCGATAATAAGACCTTCGTTGATGGTCTGTGCAGTGCCGACAATCGGGAATGAGCCACTCACGGTCGCCGAGGTGTTGACTTGAACAAGCGAGAGTGAAGTGATCATACCCGCGTGTGCGGCGGTGGTCGAAGTCGGTCGGTTCGCCGCAACGGTCATCGTGCGTGACTGACCCGCCTTGCCACGATTCCGTTGACGGTTACGTCAGACGAGCCCGCGGTAAAGACGACTTTCGTGAACGGAACGCGAGCCGCGTTGAGCGGAACGAGCTGTTCCGGTGGCTGTACCGGTGACTTGGTCACGGTAAGACCTGAACCTGACGGTACGACGACCGTTCCTGTTCCTGTCGTGCCTGTGCCGGTTGTGCCTGTACCTGTGCTAACGGTTCCCGTAGTACCGCCCAAGCTATTGAGCAGTGCTCGAGTGGACGCACCGACGAATCCTGTGCCGGAGGTAAGTCCGACCGGAGTGAGGATTTCAGCGGCGTATTTGTTCTGGAACTTAACGACTCCCGCTTTGGTGACTGCACCGAAGTAGGTCGTCTCATTTCCCGAAGAACCGGCTCCCGAAGTGGGGCCGTATCCATTCGCGTTGAGAACCATTTGAAGCTGTTTGACATCCTCTCCCGTGTCACCTTGTTTAAGGTTACGGGTAAAGGTGTAGCCGGTTCCCATAGTGGCGCCTCCTGTTGTCGGAGCTGTCGGCGTGCCTCCTGTAAGAGAAGCGCGCACGTTAGTGATGGTTCCAGCATCAGCTCCGAACGAAGTAAGGAGCGAGATGATCGCATCCACTTGAGAAGTCGACAATGCGGCATTCGCAGTCTGCGCTCCTACTCCCGCTACCAGCGTGAGAGAGAGCATAAGACCGAGGACACCCGCAACGATTTTCTTTGTTTTGGATTTACTTGTCATATGTATAATTAATATAAGGTTTACCTTGTTTCGTCTTTGCTCGGACGCCATGCAAACTAAGAAGTTTTCGCGGTGCTCCTCGCTAGCCGAAATAAAGGACATCATCAGTGCGACGTATCGCATTGATGAAATCTTCTTTCCCAGCGAGAGACCTGCCGTGTGAACGGCCGACCTTCAACCGAAAACGAAGACATTAGTTTTCGACTCAAAAACTAATGCTATTTCCTGATCTCTAACTTCCACCACGCCTCAAACTGAAACGTAGCGGTGTGTTACTAATCCTCATACTTTTCTTTTATCGACGAAAAGTAAAAGGTCTAGTGTTGAATAAATGTGTCAAACAGTAATGCGGAATTACTCCGATAACTCGTCAGCTTCCTGTTTTCGCCAACCGGCGTGAACAGAATTAAAACGGTCCGGAGTTCAGAACAAAATCTGCAATACAGAGGTTGTATCTAACTGAAAGATGTGACTGTCGTATGTAGTTGTCAATGTGCCTCCTTTCCGGAACTTCTGGAAGACCTTAGTCCTTCTCCAAAGGACGGGCGAGATGCCCATCAAAAATGGAAGCAGTATTCAGGGTCAATTATACGGTCTGGCGACAGCCCTGCAAAATCAGGTTCTGTGGATAACTCCAAAGACGGGAAACAAAAGCGTAAACGCCCTTGTTGACCCGTTTTATTAGATGTATCCAGCGGAGTAGAGTATCGCATAGCCCCCCTCCAAAGTCAACGAAGGGGAAATATGCCCTAGTACTAAGGCTTAAAATACCCTCTGAAGAGGCCGAGGCGGCCCTATAGTAGAATGGCCACACGCCTTTCTACCATACTAACAGAGGCCGCCATGGCACAAGGCCGGAGGACGTCCCCCCAAAGCAAGAGGGCGTAAGTATAGTGGCCGTATGAGCTATCTAAAAAGAGAGGCTAAAGAACAGAATTGGATGACAATCCGCTCTCCTTTTTTTCTAAAATAGTATATCTGCTCCAGCGTCTCTCCCCTTCCTTCTTAAGGACATTATCCTGAACCAAATCAAGCAAAAGTCGTTGAATAGTTTTCTCGCTACAATCGCTAATAACAGAAGAAAAATCTTTTATCATCGCGCTCTTCTTATCTCTAAGAACTGAAAAGATAATTCGCTTTCGTTCCTCTCTTGATTGGTCCAAAGTGGTGTCCGATGTATGTCCTTTATCGTAATGTTTGCGCGACTTCGTTGGTAACCCTTCCCTTTTTTTATAAAGGACAATGTCCTTCATCTCTTCCTGTCCTTTAGTGCTCTGATTCCGTTTGAGTGATTCAAAATCGGAAAACGACCGGAGAAATGAATCTTCCTGTTTTTCCTTGTACTCGGAAGATGGCGCAGGCGTGAACATCTCTTGCCTTTTCCCTTTTGCCTCTCCGAAGATACTCTTAGTAACCCCGAAGAAACTCTCATCAAGAAAGGGCTGTGATGTCGGAAGTCCTGCCGTGCGCCACTTCCCTTCTATGATGCCTGAAATCGTTTCAAGCTCCCTTTTGACGACAGAAAAATTCATAGGGGACAAGAGGTCCGCAATGTGCGCGAGGTCAAGGAGTGAAAGGAGTCTGGCCATTTCGGAAAGCGTGTCCGACGGAAATTCTTTGCTATGCACAGTCGCACGTTCTTTAAAGGACAGTGTATGTTTTATAAAGAGCGTACCGCATTCACGAATACTCCACTTGAGTGGTTCGGCATCGGGAAACAGGCCGGTGATGACGTAGAGTGCCGCAACTATTCGTTCTGTCTTTTTGAATAGAAAAAGAAGGTAGTGGTCCTCTTTAAGAATGTCCACACTTCCAGATTTATCCAGTATCTGTAAGGCTCTTTCTATTTGACTGTATCTGCGGGGATTCATCTTTTTGCAGCTTGATACGTAGTATTGTCCTTTAGATTACCTAAGTGACTTTTATGATTACCGCACAACACGGAAAGTGTCCTTTATAGGAAAGCCGACGGGATTGGAGAGTTATTACTAACGTTCTGTCCATTATCGTGTCTTTAACGAAAAATGCAAGCTCTGTATCAACCCGAGGGAGAGGAGTCGGCTTCGGTGTATTGGACTACAACATCCATTGTTTCTGCCATCTCTCGTGTCACATGTGAATTACGAAACCCTCACTTTGTCATTCCTGCGAAAGCAGGAATCAAGAATAGTACACGCCAAAAATCTGGATTCCAGCATAGTCTACGACTACTTCGTCGCTGGAATAACAGAAAGTGTGTCTAAGCCGAAGTCTTGTGATGCATCGAATGCAGGGTAAAAAAGACTTTTTTACGTGTTATACTATTTCCCATCAAGCGACTATGTCCCGAAAGAGTAAAAATGAAAAGAAACTTATCCTCCGAGAGGAGACGCTGCAAGGGGTGCTCGCGGTGCTCTTTTTCGCGGCCGGACTCACGCTTATTTTTGCCGCATTTGGGCGTGCGGGAAGTGGCGGAACATTCTTGTATGAGTGGCTCGTCCGTTTTGCCGGCGTAGGATTCTACCTTATCCCGATTCTCGCTTTCGTTATCAGTGCGGGTTTTCTTCGTGCGCTTCGTGGATTGTTTCCGGTTAAAAAAACAATAGGAGCGTTTGTCCTTTTCCTTTCCGGACTCGGTATGGTCGAGCTTATCTTCCCGATGGAAGGTGGCTGGCTCGGAAAGACATTGGCCGCTCCGCTCGTGGAACTATTTGACATCTATATTTCCATTGTTATTCTCGCGGCTTGTTTTGTTATCGCGCTCCTTATTATGTTTGAGGCGTCAATTCCCATCGCATCATTTGGGATATGGTGGAAGGAACGCACTGAAAAGAAAGTGAGGACGAAGATTACAGGGCTGGACGCTGAAGAAGTCGGGGAAGACCCCTCGGAGGAATCGGATGAAGATGAGGATGGCGCGGGGCAAGCAGAGAACGTGGAGGAAAAAAAGGTGAAGGTAAAGAACGGGATGGAAGCCGTTGTCCCTGCTTTTGCCGGAAAAATCCCCGCGCGTCCGAGCTGGCGCCCGTATACTCCTCCTTCGCTTTCGCTTTTGGAAGCCGATAAGGGAAAGCCGGGGGTCGGCGATATCAAAGCGAATGCGAATATCATCAAGCGGACACTTCAGAACTTCGGTATTGAAGTTGAGATGGACGAAATATCCATCGGACCCGCGGTGACGCGTTACGCGCTGAAGCCCGCCGAAAGCGTCCGTCTTTCCAAAATTGTCGCACTCCAGCGCGAACTTGAACTCGCGCTTGCCGCCCATCCTATCCGCATTGAAGCGCCGATTCCCGGCAAGTCACTCGTCGGTATTGAAATCCCCAATACGGTCAAAGCGACGGTCGGTCTCGCCACGATGCTCGGAAGCGCCGAATTCGCCTCTTCGGAGAAGCCGCTCCTTATGTCACTTGGTAAAGACCTCTCCGGTAAGGCGCATTTCGCGAACCTCTCTAAAATGCCGCATACGCTTATCGCCGGCACCACCGGTTCGGGAAAATCGGTCACGATACATACTATTCTCACGTCACTTCTCTTCCGAAATTCGCCTGATGACCTCAAACTCATTTTGATTGACCCGAAGCGTGTTGAACTCACGCTGTACAATAAAATTCCTCACCTGTTGACGCCTGTCGTCACGGAAGCGAAGAAAGCGATACTCGCGCTCAAATGGGCGGCAAAGGAAATGGACCGCCGCTACGATATTCTGGAATCGGAGTCGGTGCGCGATATCCAGTCGTATCATAAGAATATTGTTGAACCTGAATACAAAAAGCTTGAGAAGACGGCGAAAACAAAGAAAGGCGACGAAGAAGCGGAGGAAACGACGGGCGTCGAGAAACTTC
>LCQF01000019.1 GCA_001004005.1 Parcubacteria group bacterium GW2011_GWA2_49_9 | reverse complement strand
ATTTCTCCTTTATACACCCACACCTTGATACCGATATCGCCATACGTCATATGAGCGCGTTCGCGGGCATAGTCAATATCCGCGCGGAGCGTCTGAAGCGGGATGCGTCCTTTCTTGAGTTCTTCGGTGCGCGCCATTTCCGCGCCGCCGAGCCGGCCCCCGAGGTAAATACGCACGCCTTTAACATCGCGGTTGGCCATGACTTTATCAATCGTTTGTTTCATCACACGGCGGAACGGAAGGCGCTTCTCAAGACTTTCCGCGACCATATGCGCGACAATGGCGGCATTTGATTCAGGTGAACGGACCTCTTCAATATCAAGCTTAAGATTCTCAAAGCCGGAAAGGTTGTTCTTTTTCGCGAATGTGAGGAGCTCATTCTTGAGTTTGACCGCCCCCTCCCCGCTCTTCCCGATAAGCATACCGGGGCGAGAAGTGCGAATGATGATACGGAACAGCTTCGGGCCGCGTTCAATATCCACGCCGGATACGTACATACCACGAAGACGCTTCACGAGAAGCTCGCGGACAAGAATGTCGCCCTTCAAAAGCTTTTGGTACTGCCCTTTCAAGCCGAACCAGCGGGACTTCCAGTCCTTGATGATACCGAGGCGATGAGCGTATGGATGGACGATGTGGGACATAAAGAAAGCTGATAGCTTTTAGCTTTTAGCTTTTAGCTTGGAAGAACCCTCTGATAAAACCAATGTGACTTTGGACGTTCGTTTCAGGATTTGATACGCCGAGCCGTGTGCTCGGGGCATAGAACGCTTCATCACCACGCCGGGGTCAACACGAAAATCGGTAATCACGAGCGCTCCGGTGTCGGATACTTTCTGGTTCTCCTTTGCGTTTGCTATCGCGCTTTTCAAAAGCTTGCGGAGCGGAACGGTGGCAATTTTTGGCATCAGAGAAAGCATCGCTTCCGCCTCTCGCACCGTCTTGCCTCGCACCGCGTCAACCACGAGACGCATCTTGCGCGGCGATTGGCGGTAGTTGTTCAGAATGGCTTTCATGATTATTTCTTAGCCTCCGTAGCGGCTGTCTTCGCGGTTTGTGTCGCGGCGATTTCGGCCTCTTTCTTCTTCATTTCAAGCTCCTTCTGCATTTTACCGCCGTGCTTCACGAATTTGCGGGTGAGCGAGAACTCACCGAGACGGTGCCCCACCATATCTTCATTCACGAGTACTTCCGGAAAATCCTTGCCGTTGTGCACCAAAAACTTGAACCCTACCATTTCGGGGGTAATAGCGCAGGCTCGTGACCACGTCTTAATAGGAGCGGCCGATTCCGGTCGCTTCCCCGCAATCTTCTTCAAAACGCGCGGGTCAATATAGGGGCCTTTCTTGAGGGAGCGGGTCATGGAAGACGCTGATTAACGCAGATAAAAACGCTGATTCACGCTGACAAAAATAGAAGACGCCGACTTTCATATCCGCGTCTATCTGCGTGTCATCTGCGCTATCTGCGGTGTGGGGGCAATACTAGCAGAAATAAGCCCTAAAAGTCAAATTACGAATCGGCTCAACAGACTCCTCGTTGAGCCGTTCCGTCCTTCTTCCTCTCCCCCTTTCAAAGGGGGAGATTGAGAGGGGGTAGTTTATGGCAAGAATCTCTATGCCCTCTCATAATGGACATCCCGTCCAGTTGTGCCGACCTGTCGTACTTTACCCTCTTTCTCCAACTCGTCAAAATAGCGCGTGGCGGTGGACTCGGGAATACCGAGCATCATCTCCACATGTCCGACAGTAAGCGGGGTGTTTGACTCCAAGAGTCCATAGATACGTTCCTTGTCTTCTTCTTTCTCCCGCTTCTGCCGTTCAATCAGCGATTCTTTACCCCGAGCAGTGTCGAGGGGTTTCTTTTTCTGCGCCACAACCCACTGCCAGAGCAGTGTTCCGCCCACTCCTGCCACAACCCCGATTAGAAAAATCACAAATAATTCCATGGAAAATATAACTAACTCTTAAACAACTTAACCGCTTCGCTAAAGCTTTTCGGTTTGTACTTCTCCCACTCCTCCTGTTTTACATAGAGCATCTTATAGGTGAACTTCTTCTGACGTCCAGTTGCGTCCCCGCACCACTGTTTCAGTCGCGCAATTTTGAGAGGGTCATCCAAGTCTTCACGACCTTTTGTTTCAATAATGTATGTAGTTTTGATATCTACTTTCACAAAGAAATCCGGCTCATAATTAGAGATCGAACCATCCGCTTTTCTATAGTCAATTCTAAATTTTATTCCGTCATAGTTTTTGGTAAAAGAAACGATGTCGTCACACCCCTCAAGAAAACCCGCAAACTCCAGTTCAAAATCATTATCCCCGACAATTTTGTTAAACACGCTCTTTTTGGGTAAAAAATACTTTTTGCCATTCACCACGAACGGCTTGCTGTCGCTTACCTTTATGTAATTTTTAATCTCCGTGTCCCCGACGTCTTTTATCGTCAAGTTATTTATTTCTTTTTTGAATGTCTCGATGATAGCTTTAGTTGCTTCCAACTCCGAAAGGTTTCGGAGTACGTTCAAGTCTTCAAGAGCAACCTGACCCTCGAATAGGTGGCCTTTCACAAACTCCTTCACTTTTCCAAACAAGATGTCGTAGCACCCGAACAAGCGAAGCTCTTTCATTATTCGCTGTGCGAAAAATCCTACCGCGCTTTGATAGTTAGGTTCAATAGTTGTTTCCAAAACTGTCCGATGGTGTTCCTTGTCTTCCACCACCGTCTTGAACACAATCTCCTTCTTCTCCTTCTCGCTAAACTCTTTCAGCGTGATTTTCTTGTGTCCAAACTTTGCAATGTCCAGCTCTCCAAGATTTTTGTACTCCCTCTGAATCCGAGGAGTAAGAATTGGTAATTCGATATCGAGTGAGGGAATGTCCTTTTTTGCATTCTGACTATCCACTTCAATCACCGTTGGCGTTATCGGACCCGAACCCACGCCCATCTTTCGCTTCTCAAATTCTGCACCCTCGGTTTTGATTGAATCCACGAATTCCATAAACGCAGGAGTTCCGATAACGCTTACATATTCGTTTATGCCCTCTTTTCCGAGAAACATTCTCCGAAGTCCGCGCCCGAGTGTCTGCTCCGGTAGAATGTTCGACTTCGCGGAATACGCCCGCAGCCCAACGATGGTAGTTACGTTTCTAACGTCCCATCCTTCTTTCAACATCAAAACAGACACAATTACCTTAAACGGGCTTTCCATGCTATCAATCGTATTCGCCTGTTCTCGTAGTTTCCGTAATTCTTCCTCGTCCTTTCCTTTGACTGTCTCGGAAATGTCTCCGCTTTTGTTGGTGTGGATAGTAAGCACCGCACCTTTCAAGTCCGAATAATTCTTCTCCAGATAATCAGTTACATCATCACAGTTAGCGGTGTCGTCAGTCATTACAAACAGGATTGACTTTTTTCCCGTCGGCTCAAGTTCCTTGTATGTTTTTCTCCACTCTTCAACGCCAAGCCGTATAAAATCCTCATATCGCTCCGTAAAGAGCGCGCTCTGCCGTTCGATCAATTTAGCTCTGCTCGCTTCATCGGGGAGTACCGGATTCTTTACCACTCTTTGATGAATAGCCTCAACGAGTGGATAATCGGAAATTGTTTGGACAAAGATACGCCCATCATTGTGTTTTGGAGTTGCCGTCACATCAATCTGGAGTGCTAGTTTTTTGCCTTTTTGTAGGAGCTTATTATGGATATCTTGAATGGAGCGAAACCACGCAAGCTTATCATCGTGGATATGGTGCGCCTCGTCATTGATAACCACCAGTTCATCAATATCACGGACAATCTCGCCGAGGTCTATTCGAGATTCATTCGTTTTAGTAACGGGTTTGTTTCCAAGGAAATAGTCCGAGGTATTTTCATCATCAAAGCTCGCCTCTCTCACATCTCCCTCAAATACCCGATGAATGTTTGTAAGAAAAATGTTCCCTGTACTGGATATAGTCCGTACCTCGTCCTGCAAGTGAAGCGTTACCTGAAAATCATCCTGCCAGTTTTGCCCCTCGTATCCGTTATCCGGTAAAACAGGATCTTCGCGGAAAATCCGTAAATCCGAAAAATCCGTCTTGATTCTTTCCAAAACAATGATGTTTGGAGTGATGAGCAGAAAGTTTCGGGCAAGCCCCGAACCCTTCTCGTACATTTTATGAAAATACGCCCATGCGAGAATCAAACTCATTACTTTTGTCTTTCCGCTTCCGGTTGCCATTTTTATCACGAACCGGAGCCAGTCCTCCGTGAACATATTCGGACTCACTCGTCCGAGCTTGTCATATTTCAGCAAGTCATACTTGCTTTCAACACCCGCAACGTCATAAAGCCAGACGATAGTTTCCACCGCTTCGCGCTGGGCGAAATAATACCGAAACGACACAGCTATCCCCTTTGAATCAAAAACTGTATGTTCTGTCTTAAACCACCAATTCAACAACGCCTTGCTTGTCGCACTCGCATCTTTATAATTGTTATCCCGCCACTTTTTGACTTCCTTTCGGAGCTCTGGAACAAACGGAGCGACGAGTCTTAGATACTCCTCTTGTTCTCGCAAATTCTCATCAGCAGGAAACCACCGGACTTTCGGGTCCAGTATTTCGTAAGGGTCTTTGGGAAAGTCTTTGTGTAGAGCCATATAGTGTTAGATTATGATGAGTTATCCACTTTTTTGCTCGCAACATATTGTTGCAACCATACGATACGATGTGCTAGTGTTAACTTACGGCCTTTTGGTCGTCCTACCCGTGGATTCGGGATTACGATCCGCAAGGCCTGGCTTAACGCCAGGTTTTTGCTTTATTGCCGTAATATGACTTTTAATATCCTGTGCGCTTATCACCCTATCAGCTACCTCTCGAAGCTGGTGAACCACATGTCCGCCCTTGATAAGTATCACCTTCTTGCCTTTCTGCCTTATAAACCGCAAAAGATAGGTAAAATCAGCATCGCTTGAAAGCAAGCAGAGGGTGTCGTAGTGTTCAATAGTTTTTATCGCATCAACGCTAATTTCTACATCAAAATTGCACTTTGGGATATAGACAAAATCTCCTTGTCCGTCATGCTGTAACACTCTTGTATTTGAGACTTTTTCACCCTTTGTTTCCAGATAATGTCTGATTTTCTGTAGGGACTTGCTAAAAACTCTATTCTTACCGAAAATTTCTTCAGCCTTTTGAATAAACCAAACCGACTTCTGATTCAGGGGGTCATGGCCGTAGTAGAATCGCGTATCATTTGAGAAAATAGACAAAAATTCTTTTAACTTTAGGATATCAATAACAAGTTTCTCACTCTCTTTTAGCGCGATGCACTCATGCGTTTGACGATCTTCTTCAAACCAATGATTTACATCCCGCTCTTTTCTTTAAGAAACTTTTCTATCCCTTTAACAAAGTCCTCTAAATATGGAAGCAGAATAAACATTCTTTTGGAACTCTTCTCTGATAACAGTATACCTTTTGTAGTATCTACTCCCATGCCTTGAAAAGCGAGTATATCCTGATAATAGACGAATACGCCAGTTGTAGTCGGCCCATCTATTTTATACTCATGACATAATCCATGGCGGTACCACTTATATACATCCTGCCATTTATCCAATATGCTCCCGTAACCCATATACTCCCTAAGAAAAAAATTGAAGCAGTCCTTGCCGGAAAAACGATTTCTGCTAGTTCCTGGATGTCTGTAATGCATTATTTCTCGTCCTATAGCTTCTGAATAGCAAAAAAGACCGATTGCCGTTAAATAATTACCCTGTATTTCACTGTCTTTTTCGTAGAATGAATTTGCTAATTCTTCAATCATCCAGCCGTAAGGTTTCTCCAACTCAAAGAACTCTTTGCATGCTTTTTTCAAGTCCTCCAGTTTCTTCACATCTTTTAGGTCAAAATCGCTCATATCTTTACCTCAATCACTTTCGTCGTATCATTCCCAAAAATATCCACGACCTTTACGGCAATTTTGTACTTACCGGACGCAACCTCTCTTTCCGATGTTATGAGTTCCAGTTTCTTATCTTTCTTCGTCCTGAATGACTGCCACTCGTTCTCAAAGATATACCCACCCGTCCACTCCTCTTTTTCTTTCTCTGTTTTCGGGTCAATTACTTTCACCACTTCCTTTCTATTCTCAAAATCAAAGTCCACCGACCAGTAGTCCACCCAATCAGTCCACTGCTTCGTCAGCACTTCGCGCTCGATAAGCTCCGTTTTCTTATCCTTTGACAGTTTGATTACTTGTCCGTTTTCTATCACTACTTTGCTCCCGCCCGGCCGTAGATTTTCTTCCGTTTCCCCGATGTCCTCTTGATTGTAGAACACGCTAAAATCGGTAAGCTCTACCGCAATAGTCTTTTTGTTTCCTTTGCCTTTCACGAGCGGCTTGGCTTCCAAGTAGGCGACATCATAGAACTTCACCTGTCCTTTCTCCACCGCTTTTTTATCAAACACCTCGCGGGGGATTTTCTTAAACTGAATATCCAGTCCTTGTTTTTTTGTTTCCTCAAAATCCAGCCCCATTTCGTAATCAAATCCCAAAACATCCACCTTTGTGATGCCTTTTTCCTTACACTCTTTGACAATATCGGCAATCATGCCCGAAGAAATCGGCACGTCTACCGAGCCGATAGCTACCAGTCGGTCTCGCTTCTTGCCGACAAAAGTATTGAATGACTCCACCGGCTCTGCCTTGTATGCGGAAAGAATGAGGTTGATATATTCCTTTTCTTTTCTCGCCCGAACCTGTTTCTTTTCCTCCTCCCGTAAGTCCGTGCTTATGTGATTCACATAATACTCACGCTCGTATTTACCGACATTCAAAATCTCAAATGCCCGGTAATCTTTGCCCTCTTTCCGTAACTCTCTTTGTACCCCAATCATCCTCTTTCTCGCGGTGTGGATTCCAAACCGTCCCAAGTCAGAGCCAATCCATTTACGGCCTAACTTTTCAGCAACAGCCAAGGTTGTCCCAGAACCACAGAAAAAGTCCGCAACCATATCATCTGCTTTTGTAGATGTATTCATTATCCTCTCCAAAAGAGATTCAGGTTTTTGAGTCGGGTAGTCAACTCTTTCTTTCGCTTGCGAGTTTACTGCAAATATATTCGTCCAAATATCTTGAGCGGGAACACCCTCCATCTCGTTCATATATTGTTTTAGTCTAGGTGTTCCGGTTGAGGTGTAGTAAATTTTATCCTCTGCCTCGTATCTTTTCATTGTTTGGACTGGACATCGCCAAGGTCCCGATTTACCCTTCCAATCGTAAAAATAGCCTCCGCCTTGTAAACCCTTCGCGGATAAGTCTCTATCTAGAAACTTTCCTTTTTTATCCTCATGTCGATAGTAGGTACTTACATACTCATCTGAATAAGGATCATACTGCGTTTCAAATGTGTATCTGTCCGATTTTGTGTAAAAGAAAATAGCATCATGTAGGTTTCCGTATGCGCCACTATCGCTGTGTGCAGTTGACCTTTTCCAAATAATTTCGTTTTTAAATTGGGGTTTACTAAATACTTCATCCAGAATCAATCTCATGTATGCAGAGACCCTATGGTCGCAGTGTACATAAATACTGCCATCATCAGCCAGTAAGTCGTGCATGAGTTTGAGTCGCTCGTAAATCATGGCGATAAAACTATCCGCCCCTTTACCCCATGTGTCCCTATAGGCAACTTCTTCAATGACGGAAGGTTGTTTAGTGAATGATTCGTCGCCGATTTCTATATTCATGGAAAAGTCCGCGCCGACATCAAACGGTGGGTCAATGTAAATCAATTTCAACCCTCCCTGCGCTTCAATCTCTTTTCGCATTGGCCCGTTTTTAAGCGAGGAAAGAATGAGTTTGTTATCTCCCCAAATCAGTTTATTCGTCCAACCCTTTACCTGTCTCCCTGATGTATCAAGCAGAGATAATGTGTGCGGTGAAGTGAGCTTTGTGTTTTCACTTCTCGGCTCGTCTATATGCTCTATGGTCTGAAAAGGCAAAACAGTATTCGCAACCTCACTCGTCTTTCCGTTCCATACCAACTCAACCTCTCTGTCATCATCGAACAGCAAAAACCGATACTTTTCCGGCAAGGGCTTGCCCTCCTGTATCATTTTCACCGCATCCCGTTTTTCGTTGTCGGATAGGTTCATAATGGTTAAATCAGTGAGTATGTCTCAAGATATTTCTCTGCAAAAAATCTTCCCTTGTCGGTCAATGCGATCTTTGTCACATTTCCATCGCTATCAGTAATAGTAATCAGCTTCTTGGCATCAGCTACTGCCTTTATATCCGCACCGAGACTCAAAATCTCTTTATTGCGAAACGAGAGAGTGTCGGCATATTCAATAACTCCATTATGCTTGTAAACGGAAGTAAGAATTTCTTGAAACTTAGAAAACAGCGGGTGTTTTTCAAATTCATTATACTCAATTTCCCACCGTTCCTTATCGGTTAAGGTTTTTTGTAGTGTTTTTTCTTTTTTCTGAATCTTTTGTTGAGTTTGTATTTGTCTGTCTTTACTTTCCAAAACTTCTTTCATTGACTGCTCCATTCCCTTTTCATAAGCAAGATTGGCAACACGATAAGCACTCTTCCGAGAAAAATGATTCGTGAGATGAATATCAAAAGCCCATGCGTTAAGTTTTGGTAAATATACTATAGCAAGATAGGTGAAAATAATTGGCGGCATTAGATGCCATGAAAAATTGGCGAGCCAATCAATTAAGCCACTTATCCAAATGGGTATAGATTCAGGAACTGGTACAGAAAACAGGAGGGCAGACTTAACATACTCGATACGAGGTGTTGAAAATAAATCTGCGCTTTCGAGAAAAATTACTTGAAAGAACTTCCAGTTCCAAACAGCAAGGAAGCCGAGATAGGTAAAATACAGTGGACTATTTGTCTTTTCGCTCCACCAACTAGAGACTGATGACCAAAATCCTTCCATATTATTTTTTCGCCATATCTCGTCCCAACGGACTTTCAAGTAAGTCTGCACTATCTTTTGCGAGAATATCTTTTGACTTCCCGTCCAATTTCTCCGCCATAATCACCCCACCATATCATTTTTTCGCCCCAAAATCCACGCCATTGCACAAGTTTGGAGAATATGAATATTCTCCTAATACAGCACGGCTTGTCATTCCTGCGAAAGCAGGAATCCAGATTTCTCCCGCACACACTGGATTCCCACCTACGCGGGAATGACAGAAATAGAATGAAATGTGTACGTCTCAATTCGCTATCTGCCGCAACATTTTTTGAATTTTTTACCCGAACCGCACGGACAGGGGTCGTTACGGCCGATTTTCGGCTTTTTCATCGGATTGCCGTCTTTATCAAACGAATAGAGCGCGGGAACAGTTTTCGCCTTGTACGCCAGAGAAACGCCGAGTTCTGTTAAGAATTTCTCATACTTTGAAAAGACGCGGTGCTGATACATTCGCAGTCCTGTCTTTTGCATATCATCCCGCAAACCTTGAATCATTTTCTGTCCCTTTTTCGGGAACGACTTGAATTCCTCCGTTTGTGTCGGGTCATGTACATACCGCTCTTTCTGCCGTGTGGCGAAGTCGTACAGAGGATTGATGCGAAGCGAGGCATCCAGTAGAGCTTCTCCCAACATTTCGTCTCCCTTATGAAAACAGCAGACGGCAGCGTTGGCGTACACCCGGAACACGTGAAAAAACGGGAGTCTGTCTTTCAGCAGGTTTTGTATTACTTGTTCAAACGCTTTGTACGACTTCTCAAACTCACCCTTCGCCATATACTCGCTCGCTTTTTCCAGTGCCTTAATATACTTCTCCTTTGAAAACACATCCGTCTCCCAGTCGCCCTCCTCCTTCCTTTTTTCCCTCTCGCGTATTGCCTCGTTCGGGGTCTTCCCTTTCAGTCTCTTGCGGGGGATGTTGTTGGTAAATTCGGCGGCAACTCGTATCAACTCCGCCGTATCCTTGAACTCCACGTCTTCGGGAATGAGGCCGTCAAGCGCGCGGGGAGCAAAGCCCATATCATATTTTGTTTCGTCCGAAACCCACTTCGTAAACGCCTCAATGGAGAAAAAGCCGGCCATACCGCACTTCGCAAGCGCGTCTTTGAAGTTTTGCAAGGACACTTCATACGAAGGCGGGTCGGCTTGTTCGCGTTTCGGAGAATCTGTCGCGAAGGAAGCCACCACTTTCGCATCATACGAATTTTTCTTCCATCCGGCGATAACCTCCCGCATACCCGCCATAACCCGCATCGGCATAACAAAGAAAAGACTCCCAACACCGTGATAGAGCTCCCGCACAGGAGCGATACGCGACCACACCGTTTCATTGCCCCGTAAAGACAAGCTCGCGTTCACATCATGCACGAAATACTCCGCGCCGGAAGCGAGAGAAGCGAGCACAACGCCTTTACCCCGCTCTACCTCTTTCACCGAAAAAAGCCCAACTTCAAAAGAGCGCATTTCCGTATAGGCGTCTAGTTCCTCTTTGGGCAGATGCAGATGATTGTGCTCCGTAAAAGACTCCAGACCGGTGCGATTGCCGAAAATGCTCTGTTTGTAGTCAAACACCAGCCACTCCGAAAAGAGACCGAGTATCTTTTCCGGCTCCTTGGTGTGCGCAAGAAATTTTCGCAAGCCGAACCTCTCTGCGGCTTTGTCCATAACCGCTCTATCCTTGCCGGTTTGTTCCGATACCCACTCTGAAAGAAGTCCGAGGAATCCTTTAGCAAGCATACCGAAAGTGTATGCACCGAATAGACGTACGTCAACCGATACGCCAAAACGGCTCAACGGAGGGAACCGTTGAGCCGTTTTTCAACTTTCTGTTTCTGAATAGGTTTGCGTTAGTGCAGTGCGGTTCCTCGTTTACTGCCGACTTTGCGGCGAGAGATGATGAACACGTTTGAGTATTTCTTCGGTGTGCGCGCCACAGCACCAAAAGATATTGGTGCTGGACTGCGGACTCCTATTGCGAGGAATTGCGTTTTGTTCCCACTTTCCTACGCGATATGATAAATACGTTGGAATACTTTTTGGGCGTCCTTGTTTTCTGTCCCTTGCCTGACGGTTTGCCCCAGCGGGTCTTCGCGCGACGGAGTCCTCGTCCTTGGCGTCCCTCACCTCCACCGTACGGGTGGTCGGGTGGGTTCTGCGCGGAACCTCGGACCGTCGGGCGGATACCGAGCCAACGTGAACGGCCTGCCTTTCCTATTGAAACAAGGTGATTCTCCTCATTGGAAACGGTTCCGACGGTCGCCCACGCGGTGTTGATGACCTTTCGTACTTCCGTGGAAGGAAGTTCAATGAATGTGTACGCGCCTTCCTGCGCCTTCACTTTCGCGGCATTTCCCGCTGAACGGGCAATGAGCGCCTTGCCCCCCGGCTTAAGCGATACGTTATAGATGAAGGTATCAACCGGTATGGCGTGAAGAGGAAGACGGTTCGCGGGAAGGACGGGTGCTTTCGCGGAAACCAAAAACGTATGACCGACTTTGACGCCGAGCGGAAGAAGGACATAGCGTTTCTCACCGTCAGCGTACACCGCGAGACCGATGAAGCCGGAGCGGTCGGGGTCGTATTCCACGCTCGCGATTTTGGCGGGAATATCAAATTTATTGTATATAAAATCCACATCACGATAGAGACGCTTGTGTCCCCCACCTTGATGTCGCACCGTGATACGTCCATAGTTGTTGCGTCCTTGGTCGCGCTTCCCTCCCGACGTAAGTGCCTTATGGGGCGTGGTGGTCGTGATGAAATCACGGTAGTTGATACCGGTCATACTGCGACGTGATTTGGATGTTGGTTTGTAAAATTTCATAGCTTATAGCTGTTAGCTTATAGCTTATAGTCTCCAGAAAAAGAGAAACTTGACTCTCTTCCTAAAAGCTATCAGCTATAAGCTATAAGCTTTTAATTGGCTTCTATCTTCTCTCCCTTCTTCAGGTACACATACGCCTTCTTTCCCGCCGCAGACGCACCGAGCTTGCCTTTCACGATTCTGCGTTTAACCGGCATAGTGACGATAGTCACCTTGAGCGGAGTCACCTTATAGAATACGCGAATCGCCTCCGCAATCTCGTGTTTACCCGCGGTTGTCGCGACACGAAATACATAGACACCCTTTTCCGCTGAAGCACTCGCTTTCTCGGTAACATGCGGGTGCATAAGGATATGGGGGCGGGCCGTTCCGAGACCTTTCGCCGCCTTTACCCCCTCCACGGTGGCAACTTTCTTTGTAGCCGCTGTTTTTGGAACCAGCGCTTTTGCGGACGCGGGGACTGCCTTCTTTTCTTTTTTAGAATTGAGGAATGCCATGATGAAATAGTATTAGCGGGAAAGTGCCTTAACCGATTCTTCAGGATTGACGATGACCAAGTATTTATACGTAAGCAGGTCAAGCAAATTCAGGCCTTTCACCTGTCCCACCGAAATGTGAGGGAAATTACGGAAACTCTTCTCCACATGTGTATCTGCTGCCGGAATCACTATACAAGCGGCGTTCTTGCTCTTTGTAAGCGCGCCAAATCCCTTGAGTTTGGCGAGATTCACAAGTACCTCCTTCGCGTCCTTTGTCTTGATGTTCGGCATCGCGATACCGTTAAGGAGAAGCACTTCGCCGTCTTTCAGCTTCTTGGACAAAGCGATGTAGAGCGCCTGTCGCTTCATGCTCTTGTTTATCTTGCGGAAATAATTCCGGTCGTTTCGGGGACCATGCGCGACACCACCACCTACCCAAATCGGGGAACGTGAAGAACCATGCCTCGCGCGGCCGGTGCCTTTCTGACGCCACGGCTTTTTACCGCCACCACGGACTTCACCTCGGTTCTTGGCGTGAGCACTTCCCTGCCGAGCGTTTGAGAGCAGAGATTGGGAAACCTGATGCAGAAGGTCGGCGTTGTACTTCGCGCCAAATACCGCTTCAGGAAGTGTCATCTTCCCTACCTGTTTTCCGTCTTGGTTGTAAATAATGTGTTCCATTTTAGTTAATGCGTATGCCGCTAATTCCGAATGCAAATGCTGCGAATTATGCGTATCTAATTTGCGGTATTTGCATTCTTCATTCGCGGTATTGGCATTATGGCTATCCCCGTATTTCTATTACCGTCCCGCGTCGTCCGGGCACCGCTCCTTCAATCAGTATCAGATTTTCTTCCGGAAGCACGTCAACAATCTTGAGTCCTATGACCGTTACCCGCTCTCCGCCCATGCGGCCGGCCATTCGCATTCCTTTGGCAACACGGCCTCCGGCTCGCGCCGCGCCACCGATGGCTCCAGGCTCTCGTTCCGAATGTTTCTGTCCGTGTGTCCGGCTTCCTCCATGAAAACCGTGGCGCTTCACGCCACCCTGAAATCCGCGTCCTTTTGAAATACCACTCACCGTAACTTCATCACCTTTCTTGAAAATATCTACGCCGATTTTGTCTCCAATCGCTTGTGTGGCGGGAACAGTAAGCTTCCACTCGCGAAGTCCTTGGAAGCTGCCGAGCTCCTTTACATGACCTTTCACCGCCTTATTGACGTTCTTTGGTTTGCGCACACCGTAGCCGAGCTGAACAGCGCTATAGCCGTCCTTCTCAACCGTCTTCACTTGAGTGATTACGTTCGGCGAAACGGACACGATGGTAACCGGACGGGCATTTCCTTGCTCATCCCATACCTGCGTCATATTCACTTTTGTGCCTAAGAGGAATTTCATATGATTTTGAACGCGGCGGCCTATTCGCTGTTGCGACGGCTACACCGTAGGTTCCTGTGCATCCATAACGTCCGTTCCGTGGTTGTGGCAGAAAGACTATCAGAGGACGTGGAAAAAGTAAAGCTCACTCACTGGAAAACTACCATTAAGGTGTTAGGATAAGGCGGTTATGGCGCAAACAAAAAGACTACTGTTTTTACAGCTAATACTGGCTGTTTTGATTTTACTTTTAGCTTTTCTAAATAACCTTGCCAGTTCAAAGATAAATGACTTTAACAAAGCTCAAATAATTACTGGGAATTTCCTCAATAACAAGTTGCTGTGGCAAATTTTTAATCAAGTGGAGAGCACAAAACTAGAGACATATGCAATGTTAGGTACGCCACCTGTAGACATTGCGTTCTCTTTCTCTAGCGGACACGAAACAGCACTTCAACTTAAGCTAAATCAAATTGAGGGATGTAACTCTGTGGTGCGTCAAGATCGCATTGAATGCACAAACAAATCATTGGCTTTAATACGAGAAGGGCAAAGACAACAAGACAATGAATACTATGCTCTAATAACAGTAGCTAATGCGACTCTACAAAAAGGTACTGTTTGGTCAGCTTGGCAAAATGTGTTTACCATTTTTCAAATAATTTCTGCGCTTTGTTCCATATTCATAGGTTACATAATTAGCAAAAAAGAATCCAAGTAACCTACAACTATCACAACTATTTAGTTGTTGCTGAATTAACTGTTCGTAAATCATGCTTTTGCAAGATTCTTTACCATCCGCGCAACCGAAAATACAAATTCCAAATCGTCTTTTGAATAATCTCCCTCTACCTTTGCAAGCGTACTGATGTGCAGGCGATTTCTGAGTCCCCGGACTTTGTCTACATCTTTAAATATCGAATCGGATATGATTCCGTGCTCTTTGCACAAGTCATTCACTTGGTCGAGGTTTAGTTTCTCAAATCGGCACTTCTCTATTTTTATTTCGTCTTTTCCGAGTACGATTCTCTCGGCCGGATTGATGTCATAAATGACCTTACTCACTTTAAACACGGTTTGGCGTTTTGCCAAGGTTTCTTCACTTGTGTTTTGCTTTAACATCCAAAGCAAAAGGGCTTCGACAATTGAAGCCGTGTAGATGATAACCGTTTTTCGGAAGCTACTTTTGAGCGTTTCGGTGTACTTGTTGGATTCGGAAAGGGAAAGAAGTTCAATCAGATGCTCGAAAGTTATATCAAGATTTCTCTGAAGTATCGCGTCGGTAACAAAAGCGAAATTAGCTTCTGACATAGCGACGTCCTATGCCTCTTGAAGCATTTTTGCAAGAGAGGGGTATCCTCGCTCACGCAGAAACTCGCCTATTTTCTTATCAGGACTAACGCCCAAGTCAGCACCATACTTTTTCTGTATCGTGCCTACCTTGGTGTCGAAAGTTAGATGGGAAACTTGTTTTCTTTTAGCTTGCTTTTTCATAGGTATAGTATATCAGACTCTGAAAGAGTACGGCATTTGGAGATTCCGGCGAAGACGGAAAATAATCCACCCCTCTAATGTACTCGAGAGATTCTTTTGGCATTCCGCTTTCGTCTTTCCCGTTGCCCAAACACCACGCAGCGGTTTTATTTCAGCATAAAACTGTTTCCCGCCTTCAATGCGCTCATACTTTGCTTTTTTAAGATAGGTTGAGATGTAATCTTGAAGCATAGTTGGATAGTAACACAAAAATCGGCAACCGAAAACCGCCCCGACTTCAGTCGGGGCGGTTTTTGATTTTCTGTTGCCAAGCACTATAAGAATAGTGCTCGGTTTTGAAAATTGACCTTGCACTTTGCATTGCAAGGCCAATTTTCTACAACATCTTAACATCAATCGTCACTCCGGAGGGGAGCGAAAGATTGGTGAGGGCTTCAATGAGTTTCGGTGAAGGATTAATGATATCAATCAAACGCTTGTGCACTCGCATTTCAAACTGCTCTCGCGCGTTTTTGTAAACGAATGACGCACGGTTGACCGTGTATTTCTTAATCTCGGTCGGAAGCGGAATCGGACCTTGTATGGTAGCGTCAAAACGAAACGCCACGTCAAGAATTTGCTTGATGGATGCATCCAAAATCTTGTGCTCGTAGGCACGGACCCGGATACGAAGCTTAGGAACAGCTTCAGCTTTCGTGACCTTTTTGGCACGAGGGGCTCGTTTTGGCTTTACTGTTTTTTCGGTTGTGGATGCTTTCACTGCCATAATTTTCTTGATTGTGAACAATGTATTTCTCTATATTTCACAAAGTATATTTCAAAATGTTTCAGACGGAGTTAGAGTTGAAATATCTAGAAATACAGTAGAAATATTCGTTATGCCACAATTTTGGTGACGACTCCCGAGCCGACAGTCTTGCCTCCTTCGCGGATGGCAAAACGCATCTGTGCTTCAAGCGCGACAGGCGCGACGAGCTTCACTTTGAACTGAATGGTGTCGCCCGGCATAACCATTTCGGTCTTCTCGGGAAGGGTGACCTCACCGGTAACATCGGTCGTACGGATGTAGAATTGCGGCTTGTAGCCAGCGAAGAACGGCGTGTGACGGCCTCCTTCTTCCTTCTTCAGAATGTACACTTCAGATTCAAATTCGGTGTGCGGGTTTACCGTACCCGGCTTTGCGATAACTTGACCACGGTGTACGTCTTCTTTCTTCGTGCCTCGGAGGAGAATACCGGCGTTGTCGCCTGCCATACCTTCCTGCAAGTTCTTGTTGAACATTTCAATACCGGTCACGGTCGTCTTCTGCGTCGGTTTGAGGCCGATGATTTCAACTTCCTCGCCTACTTTCACTCGTCCGCGTTCAATACGGCCAGTGACGACAGTTCCTCGCCCTTCAATGGAGAAGATGTCCTCAATCGGCATAAGGAACGGCTTGTCCACCTCGCGGGGCGGAATCGGGATATAGGTATCAAGAGCCGCAAGAAGGGCTTCAATACTCTTTACGCCTTCGGCATCGCCTTCAAGTGCCTTAAGCGCCGAACCTTTGACGATAGGAGCTTCCTTGCCATCAAAACCGTACTTCGTGAGAAGTTCGCGAATTTCCTCTTCAACGAGGTCAAGCAGGTCTTTGTCCTGAACGAGGTCTACCTTGTTGAGGAAGACGACAATCTTCGGTACGCCGACTTGCTTCGCAAGAAGGATGTGCTCTCGCGTCTGGGGCATCGGACCGTCAACAGCGGACACGACGAGAATCGCGCCGTCCATTTGAGCGGCACCGGTAATCATGTTCTTCACGTAGTCCGCGTGTCCGGGACAGTCAACGTGCGCGTAGTGGCGACTTTCGGTTGAGTACTCGCAATGAGAAATCGCGATGGTGATAATCTTCGACGGGTCGCGGCGTCCTTCCTTCTCTGAAGCCTTCGCTACTTGGTCGTACGAGACCGCTTTCGCGAGACCCTTCTTCGCCTGTACCGTGGTAATAGCCGCCGTGAGGGTGGTCTTGCCGTGGTCAATATGACCGATAGTGCCGACGTTAACGTGCGGCTTGTCTCTTTTAAATTCCTCTGCCATAGTTTTTCGTACCCGAAAAACGACTTTGCAATCCTTAATCTTTTATCCTTAACTAAGACCAGATGCGTCTCTCTTTTGTTAAGGATTAAGGATGAAGGATTAAGGATTCAGTCGTGCTTTGGATGTAGATGATTAACTCATAATACGCGCTAAAAGAGCGCTGAAAGCATGTGGGTAGTATCCTAGCAAAAATGCCGGAAATGCGCAAATGAAGAATCGCCCATTAGAACGGGAAGGACACCCGATACCCCTCAAAGAGGGCGGCGAATTGGTATCGCCCTCGTATCCTCATGATTCGTGGGGCTTCAGTGACAACGATCGGGAACGTCCGGGCGGTCTCCCCTCCTCTCTTGTCCTTCGCCGTAAAGGACACGGTGTGTATGCCTTCTTTGGTGAATGTGTGTGAAAAAGGAGTGAGCATGTTCCCACCGGCAACCGTGGTAGACGCGATAGTGATGTCTTGCTTTCCATCTCCCCAATTCGCCGTAATCGTAAGTTCCGCACCGTCAGGGTCAGACGCGGTTACACTCCAAACGGAGCTGATACTAGCCCGAAATGAGGTGGGTGCATCTACCAAAGAGATAGAGGGCATTTTATTCGGTGCTTCAACAACCACGGTTACGTCGTCGGATACCCGTTGGCTATTTCCCGTACCAAAACAGTGGATGGCATAAGTGGTGCTGGAAAGAACACCGGCGCTTCTGAATGCTGACCCGTTAACG
>LCQF01000018.1 GCA_001004005.1 Parcubacteria group bacterium GW2011_GWA2_49_9 | reverse complement strand
GGATGAAGTGATTGAGCAGTATCGGAAACGAAAAAAGCGCCGATGACGGCGACTTTCCTTCAGAGGAGAGGGTGTACAAATTCAGGGGTGTGGGTGCCTTCTTTTTTCTGGCATGATTCAAGCACTTTTCGGTATCGCTGTCAAACGATATACTGTACCCTGTGCTGTCACTATGCGCTGATATAATATGAATTCTTCGCGGATGATAGAAGGTTGTAATTAACTGAATATGTTACTCGTAAAAACAAAAGTATTACAGAGCAAAATTCACGGGTTGGGACTTTTCGCGGATGAGTTCATTCCAAAAGGAACCATCACGTGGAGGTTTGATCCGCAAATTGACCTCTATTTTGAGCCGGAAGAAGTTGCGAAGATGACGGAGTTGAAACGTAGTCTGATTGAACACTTTGCCTATCTTTCCCAACAGACGGGGAAGTATGTCTATTCCGTTGATAACACCAGATTCACCAACCACTCGGCACATCCAAACATCAATAACACAAAAGTCCTAGAGGGAGATAGAGAAGTCTGTGGTGAGGCTAAACGCGACATTGCGGTTGGCGAGGAACTTACGATTGATTACCGTCTCGTTGACGCCAATGACGAAAAAAGCAAGGAGGCATATCTTAACTAGCTATGTACATCAAAGACCTGAAAAATTGTGAGGAATGTATCGCCGGAGACAAGACGGTGCTTCGTGAGCTTTTGCATGCCGAAAAGATTCAAGGTGCGGGATTTCGCTACAGCCTTGCGCACGCGACAGTAAAAGCGGGGGAAAGTTCAACCCCGCACGCGCTCAAAACTTCGGAAGTGTATTATATTCTGGAAGGGGAGGGCGAAATGCATATTGGTGATGAAGTGGCGAATGTTCACGCAGGACAAGCGATTGTCATTCCTCCGAATGCGAGGCAGTATATTAAAAATATCGGCGCAATTGATTTGAAATTTCTGTGCATCGTTGACCCCGCGTGGCGGAAAGAAGATGAGATAGTATTTTAATTTATCCAGCACCATCTATTCGCCAATTCGCGCGAATTGGCGAATAGATGTACTGTGCGAAAGTGAAAACACGAATACATAAGGTAATACGGCTTTTGCGATCGGAACAAGCCGACGCACTTTTGGTATGGAACAGTGAGGGAAGCGGACAGCCGGCGACAAGGTGGCTTTCGGGGTTTTTGGGGACGGCGTCGGTGGCGTTGATTTTACTCCCACCACCCCGCCTTCGGCACCCCTCCTTGGAAAGGAGGGGAGGAAGACACCACCTATCGTGCTTTCTCATTACTGATGGGCGGTATACGGCGCAGGCGAAAAAAGAAGCGAAAGGGTTTACGGTTTTAATTTCATCGGCGAAAAAGCCGACGCTCAAGATATTGGCCGAAATTATTGCGGAAAATAAAGTAGGCAGAATACTTTTTGACGGGAGTGTGACGGCGTATGGTGTGGTGGAGGAGGTAAAGCAGATTCTAGAAAAAACAACCCCCGTCGCCGAATCTCCCTTAACAAAGGGAGCACTCCGACGTGACGTCGGAGGAGGGTTGTCACAACCCCCCAAGGCAGCCCCCTTTGGTAAGGGAAAAACAACCCCCGGCCTCGCGGACTCGGCCACCCCCTTTTCTAAGGGGGATACACCCCTCTCATCAATTGAGCTAATCTCACGGAAACATATTCTGCAGGAGCTTCGGGTGGTGAAGGAAAAAGAAGAGATACAATTGCTGAAAGAGTCCGCGGAGATTGCTTGTCGCGCATTTGCGCGACTGATTCCGGAACTACACGTGGGAATGTCGGAAAAGGAAATCGCGAAACGGCTTGAGGATTTGATGACAGAGGAAGGCGCGGAAGGAATTGCTTTTCCGACCATTGTCGCGTCGGGGAAGAACGGCGCGCTTCCGCATGCCCGTCCCACTGATAAGAAAATTAAAAGTGGGGAACTGGTGACGATTGATTTTGGGGCGCGGTATAAGGGATATGTGTCCGATATGACGCGGACGCTTGCGGTGGGGAAGATATCGTCACGGTTAAGGAAGATGTATGAAGCGGTCCGTGTAGCGCAAGAACTCGGTTGTCAAAAAGCGAAAGCAGGTATGACCGGAGCGGAGATTGACGCGGTATGCAGAGAGTATCTGACTAAAAAGGGATATGGAAAATATTTTACCCACTCAACCGGGCACGGGATTGGGATGGAGGTGCATGAGTTGCCACACGTGTCGCCGAACCCCACCCCCTCCAACTCCCCCTTGGAAAGGGGGAGAGGAAGAGAAAACGCTCTCCCTGCGGGAGCGGTTATCACCTGTGAGCCGGGCGTGTATATTCCGAATGTCGGGGGAGTGCGTATCGAAGATGCATTGGTGCTCACCAAAAGAGGGAATGTGAATCTGACAGAGGGAGTCACGAAAGAGCTTATTGTTGTATAATAGCCATAAGAGTTAAGATACACCCCCTCCTGCCTACGAAGGCAGTGCTCCCCTTGGCGGGTTCGTGCTTTTCTTTTGGTTCGCGTTCGGACTGCTGAATTATCCGCATAAAAGTTCCGTCTGGTTTGCACACAGAAGGCCGTGGCTGTTCGCGTTTTTCTACATCGCCCTTTCGGGCACTTCGTACATAGTCGACCAGTTCGGACTTACACAACACCTCTGGTTTTATCCACTCTATCGGGGAGCAGATATGCTGTGGGTCG
The DNA here is from genome assembly GCA_001004005.1 of Parcubacteria group bacterium GW2011_GWA2_49_9. Lineage (GTDB taxonomy): Bacteria > Patescibacteriota > Minisyncoccia > Phycocordibacterales > UBA10002 > UBA10002. The sequence continues at coordinate 15,093 of LCQF01000018.1, read as the reverse complement.
TACTCGTACTCTACCCGTTTGGCGGACTTGCCGTGCTGGAGCTTTTGTATTTTCTGGGCGGATATCTCGGAGAACCACTAACGTTTCGTGAGCGCTCAATGACGAAGTGGCACGGATTCTTTGACGTGCTTGAGCATATAATATTTTTCGGTCTGATGGGCGCTTTCATCGCCGGAGCACTCCGTACAGGAACCGGAGTGCTCATACCGGTAACCGTTTTTCTCGCGCTACTCTGGATGATAACCGCGCTTATCAAACTGCGTTTCCATATTCATCATTCGGGGCACTATTCGCTCATTATTGTCTGTACTGTCTTGCTTGCCGCGCTGTCGCACGAACTTCCGAATACCGTCGCGCGCGAATGGGTGTATCTTGAAGCCCCGCTCTCATCCTTTTTCAACTATCTATTGCTCGGCTTGCCGGTCTGGGTCTGGCTCGGATGGTTCTTTCTCGTCCTCCTTCCGCTTCGGCTATGGATTTTTCTGGTATTGCATCCGCGAGTTAGATAATCCAGATACACCTCTTCTTGCGTGATGGGCACCATCCAACACGCGGCGTGTTGGATGGTGCCCATCACGAGTCCCGTTTCTGAAGTAATCTACAATGTTCATCTAGAAAGTCGTGATATGCTAGCGGCGGTTATGGGAGCGAAAAAGAGTTCCGGAAGAAAACTGTGGTTGGACAACCTGCAGGATGCGGGTAGCGACGGGCGAGGGGATTCTGCCTCGCGTGAGAAGAAAGGGTTCATATCCGCTCTTGATTTGCTTCAGGCAGAGCGGGAACGGACCGAACCTAAGGCCGAGAAGCCGAAACATCAACGCCCGCTTTGATCAAAGTCGGGTCGTGGCGAGCGCCGGAGGGTTCCGGCGCTTTTCTTTTTTGGCTTTTGTCTACACACATTTGAGGATATACTTTAAGGATGGGAATTAAAATTCGAATCGTTGCCATTCTCTTCCTCCTTATCTTTCTTGGGGCATTTTTGGCTGTGTTGAAACATACGGGTACGGTACAGAGCCCCGGTATGATATTCCGAATGGAAAACGGGAAAGAACTCTTTCTTTCGGTAGCCACCTCGGACTCGAAGCGGGCGCGAGGTCTTAGTGGACGCGAATCGTTGAAAGAAAATGAGGGAATGCTTTTTGAATTTCCGAAACAGGATTTTCAGGGAATGTGGATGAAAGAAATGCGTTTTCCGCTTGATATACTCTGGCTGAATAAAGAAGGAGTGAGTACCTTTACCGTTGTCGATGTGAAAGAAAATGCGGCCCCTGAAACCTACCCGGAGATTTTTCTTCCCAAAACTCGGGCTTTATATGTACTTGAGCTACACGGAGGTGCGGCGAGTAGGAACGGCATCGGGATTGGTTCGGTCTTCACCACCGTTAAGAAATGAAAACAAAACACCACGCTTTAGGCGGGGTGTTTTGTTGTTGCACGTTGTACCTATAAGCCGAATTCTGTCGTCCCAGTGCCGATGTTACCTTGAAGTCTTTGACATCCGTGACTGCCGAGATTGAAACTTCGGCATTGGAATGATGTCGACAACATGCAACGTCGGCACTGGGACGGACAGTCATTTATCTGGGACAATCGTTACCGATTGCCTCTAGCGGCACTTCCTCCGACTTGCGTCGGGGGACTCGGCCTTGCACTCGGGTAAGAATTTAGCCGTTTCAGCCGGACTAAACCGGGTCGTTTCTGTTCGCATCTCGCGTCTTGCGACGGACGGGCGTTACCCGCTACCTTTTTAACCCGCATTAGGCGGAGTAAGTGTTCGGACTTTCCTCCCCGACTATCGTCGGGGCGACTATCCGGTACAACGGATTACAACATAGCACAAAAATGTGGACTAGACAACCTATTCCTTGCACTCTCGGTATTTCTATTGCTATCCACTTTGCGTATTGGACACCGGCCGATATAATGGGTGGCAATAGAGATAACGGGGTCTTTTTTGTTTCGGCATGGTATGCCTGCGGTTTTCGTAGGCCATGGTTAGTGGTTACTCTTAATTTCTTAGCCTATGGCAGATATTGATTTCGGTACGAGTGAGCGGGTTGAAAGACGACGGGGACTTGAGAAAATCGGGTCATTCTTTCTTCTTGCACTCGCGTTCCTCCTCCCTGTGTTTTTTGTTCCGGCTCTTTCGTTTCCATTTCAATTCAGCAAGGCGCTGCTTCTCTCCATACTCGTACTCGTCATCTTCTCCTTGTGGGTGGTAGCGAGACTCAAAGACGGCGAGTTTGTCATCCCCAGTTCTCCACTCTTTATCTCGCTTGGCGTGATTGTCGGATTATTCATCCTGTCCGGCCTTTCGTCCGGCTCCGCGACGCTCTCGCTTCTCGGCCAAGGCTTTGAAGTTGGCACCGCGCTCAACCTTCTTATCGTATCCCTTTTGGGTCCCGACTTTCTTTCCGTTGGTATTTTTACCGAGACCGTTTCCAACACCATCGGTAAGTGGAACGACCTCGGCGTCTTCTTCGGTGTCTCGGCGCTTCTGTCGCTCGTGACGATAGAATTCTTGTCCCTCGGCCGCCTGTTCAAGATACTCGTCTATCTCTCCATGCTTATCTCGCTGTTTTTCCTCGCAATTGTTAATTTTTCCACCGTATGGTTTGTCCTCGGTCTCTTTTCACTCATCTTTCTCGTGTACCTTATTTCGTTCAGTCCCACCAATGCGCTTGCGGGTACGACAGAAGGAGAGGCGGATGTTTCGGGAGCCCCTCGACAGCTTCGGCGTATTCCCGTTCCCTCGCTCATCATGCTGCTCATCTCGGTTATCTTCATTATGGCGGGGAATACCATCGGTGGAGAAATCAGTTCGGCACTCAAGATTTCCCAAATAGAGGCTCGTCCGTCATGGGGAGCTACCTTTAACGTCGCACGGCAAACACTTATCAAGGACCCGCTTCTTGGTGCCGGTCCGAATGAGTTTGCGGGTGAATGGCTTAAATACAAGCCTGACGGCATTAATGGCACGGTGTTCTGGAATACGGATTTCAGCTATGGCGTAGGTCTCATACCAACGTTTCTTGCCACAACCGGAATTCTCGGGGTGATGGCGTGGATAGCATTCTTCCTTCTGTTCTTGTATTCTGGATTTAAAGCCATACTATCCACTCTTTCTGACAAATTCTCGCAGTACCTCATCACGTCTTCGTTCCTCGTCTCGCTCTTCCTTTGGATTTTCAGTGTCTTCTATATTCCCTCAATTACCATATTCGCGCTTACGTTCCTGTTTACCGGACTCTTTATCGCCTCGCTTACCGCGGAACGAATGTCTCCCACTAAGTCCATTTCTTTCGTGAGAGACCCTCGCGCGGGATTCATTTCGGTACTCCTTCTTATCCTGCTCCTCATCGGAAGCGTGACACTCGGATACACGCTGGTACAGAAATATGTCGCGTCGGTTCTCTTTCAGAAGGGCGTTATTTCGTTCAATACGGAAGGGAGTCTGGATAAAGCGGAGGGACTTATCGTGCGCGCGGCAAAGATGAGCCCGATGGATATTCATTTCCGATTCCTTACCGAGCTCACGCTTATGCGTATGAACACGCTCCTTACTGATACCAAGAGCACCGCGACGGATGCGGTCAAGACGGAGTTCCAGAACTTGCTCGGAATCGCGCTGGGAAACGCTCGGCAAGCTGTCGCGCTTAATCCTCAATCGTACGAAAACTTTCTCGCACTCGGACGCGTCTATGAAGCGGTTGTTCCGCTTAACATAGACGGTGCGTACGAAAGCTCGAAGGCGTCATACGACCAAGCTCTCTCGCTTAATCCGAAGAGTCCGGCTATCCTCCTCACCCTCGCTCGCCTTGAAGTCGCGAAGGGAGACATGGTTAAAGCAAAGGAGCAAATTGCTCTGGCATTACAGCAGAAGAATAATTACACCGAAGCGATTTTCCTTCTCTCCCAAGTACAGGTAGAGGAAGGGAATATCAAGGCGGCAATTTCCTCGGTTGAAGCCGCCGCGACTATCGCTCCGGATGACTCAAGTATTTTCTTCCAGCTCGGACTCTTACGATTCAATGATAAGGACTACAAGGGAGCAGCCGGGGCGCTTGAGCGGGCGGTTGCGCTCAACGCAGCGTACGCCAACGCGAAATACTTCCTCGGTCTTTCCTATGAAAAACTGGGAAGTAAGGCTGAAGCCATCAAGCAATTTACCGACCTTGCCACGACAAATCCTGATAACAAAGAAATCGCCCTTATTCTCTCAAACCTGAAGGCAGGGAGAGACCCATTCTCTGACGCGGCTCCGCCCGTAGACAACAAGCCGGAAAAGCGCTCGACGCTTCCCGTGAAGGAAAAAGGGGCGAAAGCTCCGACAGCCGTCGCTCCGCTAGATGAAACAGAATAGTCGCGAAAATGGTCAAGGGGATTTTCAGATTCATAGAACGAGAGATAAGCGGACTCCATGAGGCCGCTTATCTTTTGGGTTTCTTCGCGCTTCTCTCCCAGCTTCTCGGATTTCTGCGCGACCGTCTGCTCGCGTCACAGTTTGGCGCGGGAGAAGCGCTTGATGTGTATTTCGCCGCGTTTCGGGTACCCGACCTCATTTTCATCTGGAGCGCGTCAATGGTATCTCTTTCGGTTTTGATTCCGTTTCTGTCCAAACGGCGAGCCGAAAGCACAGAAGAGGCACGCCGTTTTCTTGACACGGTTTTTTCGGCGTTCTTCATATGTATTGTCGCGGTAAGCGCCGTTGCGTATATCTACACTCCGGAATTGCTCACACTGTTGTTCCCCGGATTTAATGAACGTATGCTCGGCACAACCGGCGTCCTGATGCGAATTTTGCTCCTGCAGCCGATACTTCTCGGTATTTCCAATCTGTTCGCGAGCGTGACTCAGCTCGAACGCCGGTTTTTCGTCTACGCCGTGAGCCCTATTCTGTATAATTTCGGCATCATCATCGGTGTTTTCTTTTTCTACCCTGTCATGGGACTTTCCGGTCTTGCGTGGGGCGTGGTGCTCGGAGCACTCCTCCACCTCGGTATTCAAATCCCCGTTATTGCGCGGGCCGGCCTCCTCCCACGATTTCGTTTTTTGATGGATGTTTCGCTTATCCGCGAGGTGCTTCTCGTGTCGCTTCCGCGCACACTCGCGCTTTCATTGCAGAACATTACGGTGTTGCTCTTAACGACACTCGGCTCGCTTCTCGGCATCGGCTCGATTGCCGTTTTTAATCTCTCGTGGAATTTGCAATCGGTTCCGCTTGCCATCGTAGGGGCAAGCTATTCGCTCGCAGCCTTCCCGACACTCGCCGGACTCTGGACGAAGGGGGATACGAGAACGTTTGTATCCACACTTTCAACCGCTATGCGTCATATTTTCTTCTGGTCGGTGCCGGCACTCGTGTTGTTTGTCGTGTTGCGCGCGCAGATTGTGCGTACCGTACTCGGGAGTGGGGCGTTTGATTGGAGCGACACTCGGCTCACGGCCGCTTCGCTCGCGCTTTTCGCTATTTCCGTCGTAGCGCAGAGCGCGATATTACTCCTGACGCGGGCGTATTATGCGGCGGGGAAGACCCATACTCCACTGTTTGTCGCACTTTCAGGGGCGTTCATAACCGTCTGCTCGGCCTTTCTTTTTTCAACATGGTTTGCGGGAGAACCACTGGTGCGCTTTTTTCTGGAATCACTTCTCCGTGTATCCGACCTCGCGAACACACAGGTGCTGATTTTGCCACTCTCGTATTCGGTCGGAACTATCGCAAGCGCACTCATCTTTTGGATACTGTATTCGCGTGATTTCGGACGATTTGATACGGCGGTGTCACGTATGTTCTTACAAAGCTTCGCTTCATCGGTACTTATGGGAGCGGTTTCGTACGGACTGCTTAACGCCCTTGCTACGGTGTTTGACCTGCATACGACGCTCGGCGTCTTTCTACAGGGACTCTGTGCCGGAGCGGGAGGTATTGTCGTCGGAGCCTGTATCTTGTATCTCCTCGGTAACCTTGAAATCCGCGAAATCTGGAAGACGCTTCACCATAAAATCTGGAAGGCGAAATTCATCGGCCCCGACCCGACCGAGACGACGTTCTAGTGTATGCGGACCTGACGCACCTGCCCGCCGAAGCCTTGGCGCAGGCGGGGACAGCCGCAGACTTCACCTGCCGAAAAATCTTTATTTCTCGGCACATTCTCCTGCCCCGTTTGTCATTCCAGCGGAAGCTGGAATCCAGATTTTCGCTTGTATTTCCTGGATTCCTGCTTTCGCAGGAATGACAGAGGTGTGGATACTTACCACCTTTTTATTTGACAAGGTATCATCTTGCATGCTACTGTTTCTGGCGGATTTCATGAAGTATTTCGTTTGGTCGTAAGCCATTCGGAATGGAGCCAGAAACTCCCATGGTCCTTGAAACGAAAGGTAAAAGTCTGTGAATACAACGAAGGTAGAGTCCCTCTTAACGTCACTTCCAACAGAACTGATCTGTCAGTATGAAATCGTAAAGGGCATGGTTCCTCACACCTTGTCGAGAAGTCTCAAGACTTGGAAGACAACAAGGTTAATGGAAACAGTAGGTCTCCTCGTCTCGGCTCTGTGCTTTATGGGAATCATATTTTTTGCAACCAACTATGGAGTCGCTTTTGCGAAAATGGTCACAGGAATGGTTGCGTGTACGCTTTTGTTTGTGGCATTGCTGTGGAGTGCCGGAAAAAGCAAATCGAAAAGTCTAGAGTGCGAAAGCCTTCTCGATGAATTCGTAACTGCGGTAGAGCAAGGAGGTGTTCCATGTCTGCTACCAGACCCTATGAGTGCGGCCACCGCGAGGGGACTCATGGAGGAGAGGTTGGTCTCCCTGGCAAAAGATGTAATCCTTTCGGAGCACCATTTCGGAAAGATTAGAGGAGACCACATCTGTTCCGTCCTCCAAGTGGTTAATGAGGGACTGGGCGTATTAGAAGCCCAAGACAGACTTGAACGGTCGTTTTCAAGCGCAGTTCAATTCGGAGTGTGCTATAGAAATAAACGTCCTATTTTCAGTGACGCCGAGAAACAGCTTGCTAAAACCTAACTTTGTAGGTGAACAGGATAGCTACCTGAAAATGCTATCCAACAAATTTCTCCCGGAGACTTCCCAGAATGGGGAAGTCGCCGGTTTTCTTTTTTCTTTACCCGATTTCTGCTAGTATGGCCTTATGAAAAAGGATTTTGACTCATGGAATGAGCAAAAAAAGAAAATTCACGATATCCACGAGAATAAACTCTACCATCAGCGCCAGATTTGGTGGTGCTCGCTCGGTCTTAACATTGGTTTTGAGCAGGATGGAACAGGAGGAGAATATGAAAGGCCTGTTTTGATTCTTAAAGGATTAAGTCGGAACACCTGTTTGATTATTCCGCTCACCAGCTCTCCTGAAAAGCATAAAATGCGCATACCAGTCGGAATGATAGAAGAGAGACAAGCGTCCGCATTACTTTCTCAAATCAAGGTTATTGATACAAAACGGCTCATTAATAAAATAGGTTTTCTTGAAAAGACAGCATTTGAATCCATACGAAAAGCCGCCAAAGACTTGCTCTGACGGCTTTTCTAGCTTTTCTCCCCGCTTGCGCGGGGCGAGCCCGAAGGCACTTGTATTGCTAGTATATACCGTTTAAAGTAGCTGTCAATATGAACAACATTCGTAACTTTTGCATAATCGCCCATATTGACCACGGAAAATCCACCCTTGCGGACCGGCTTCTTGAACTTACCGGTACGATTGAGAAACGGAAAATGCAGAACCAGGTGCTTGATTCTATGGAACTTGAGCGCGAACGGGGCATCACGATAAAGATGACACCGGTCCGGATGAACTATTCCGTGGGGGGTACGGACTATATTTTCAACTTGATAGATACTCCCGGACACATAGATTTCGCCTATGAGGTCTCCCGCGCTCTGAAGGCCGTGGAAGGCGCTATTGTGCTCGTAGACGCGACACAGGGCGTGCAGGCGCAGACAATCTCGGTACTCGGCATGGCGCAAGAAGCCGGCTTAACCATTATCCCCGCGGTCAACAAAATTGACTCTCCGCTTGCGCAGGTGCCGGAGACGAAAAAGCAGATTGCCGAACTCTGCGGTGTTGCTGAAAGCGAGGTGCTTTTGGTTTCGGGAAAAACCGGTGCGGGGGTAGAAGAACTTTTGCAGGCGGTGATTGACCGTGTACCGGCACCCACAACGCAGATTGACGCAGATAGAGACACGCCGATACACGCGGATGAAAATCAGCGTGCATCAGCGTCTCATCTGCGAACATCCGCGGGCTTCAGGGGTCTTATCTTTGATTTTAAGTATTCCAATCACGCGGGCGTAATCGTGTATCTCCGTTCCTTTGACGGAAGCACCAAGCGAGGAGACAAGCTTCGTTTCGCCGCATCCGAGCAAGACTTTACCGTGCTTGAAGCGGGTATTTTCTCTCCGGAGGAGACTCCCGTCACCTCTCTTTCCGCCGGAGAAATCGGGTATTTGATTACTGGGGTTAAAGAGCCGGGTATCGCCTCGGTCGGAGACACTATTCTTTCCGCTAAGGGAAGGGAAACGCCACTTCCGGGGTATGACCGGCCGAAGCCTGTCGTGTGGGCGTCTATCTATCCCGAGAGTCAGGATGATTTTACAATGCTTCGTCAGGCCATCGACCGTCTCCGGCTTTCTGACTCATCGTTTACCTACGAAGAAGAATCAGGAGGACTTCTCGGTCGGGGATTCAGATGCGGTTTCCTCGGCATGCTTCATCTTGAAATCATCACCGAGCGTTTAAGGCGCGAGTTCAACCTGTCGCTTGTGGTGACAACCCCGTCTATTACCTATGAAGTGGTCACCAAGCGGGGGAAACGTGAGGTGGTCTATTCGGCAGCTAGATTTCCCGAATACGGCGAAATCGCGGAAGTGTATGAACCGTGGGTGGAAGCGAGAATTATTACTCCCGGAGAATACATCGTCCGGCTTATGCCGATGCTCTATGACCACGAGGCATACCTCAAGGTGACTGAAGACTTTGGAAACAACCGGAATCTTTTGGTTATTGAGATGCCACTTCGGGAACTGATGCGTGGTTTCTTTGATGATGTAAAGAGTTTGTCGTCAGGGTTTGCGTCGCTTTCATATAAGATAGTGGAACTAAGAAAAGCAGATGTCGTGAAGCTGGAACTTTTGGTTGCCGAAGAGATTGTGCAGGCCTTTTCGCGTATTGTGTCACGGAAGCGCGTGGAACTTGAAGCAGAAACGGCAGTCGAGAAACTGCATGGGATTTTACCGGCACAACTGTTCGCAACCAAGATTCAAGGACAAGCGCTTGGACGTATTATTTCCTCCCGCACCGTTCGCGCGACGCAGAAGACGCTCGGAGATTTCGGCAAGAATGGCGGTGACCGGACGAGAAAAATGAAACTTTGGCAAAATCAAAAAGAAGGCAAGAAACGGCTTGAGGAGCGGGGCGTAGGAAAAGTGCGCATCCCGCAGGATGTGTTTTTGAAGATGGTGAGAAAGGATTAATGCGAATGCCGCTAATCCCGAATGCAAATGCCGCGAATTGTAGAAGTTTTATTTGCGGTATTCGCATTCTTCATTCGCGGTATCTGCATTATTATTGGTAGAGTGCCGGAATATACAAAAGTATCATACTGATGATAATCAGTACGCAGACAATACCCCACGCGATGTTGATTTTCCGGCGGTGTTTTGGGTTTAAAAACATATCAATCCAGCTTTTAGCTTCTAGGTGCTAGCTGTTAGGTAAGAAAAGGATATAATGTATTTGTCTTTTTAACAAGCTAGAACCTAAAAGCTAGTAGCTAACAGCTTCCCCGTGAGAGATTTCCAGCGAAAACGAAAAATCAGGAGAATGCTCTATTCACGAGGTGTACTCGCGATTGCGTTCGTGCTGCTGCTCCTCATCGGGAAGGCGACGTGGGGACTCTACGCGAAGGAGCAGGAAAGCAGGAAGAATCTCGCGCGCGTTGAAGCAGACCTTGCCGCGTTAACCTTGCGGGAACAGAAACTCAAAGGGGATATCGCGCGGCTGCAAACCACGGAAGGAATTGAATCGGAAATCAGAGAACAATTTCAAGTTGCCAAACCCGGAGAACGGATGATAGTCTTGGTGGGCGAGGAAAAGGCCGCGGTCGTGGAACCTGTCGAGGAGCAATCGCTCGTTTCAAAATTCTTCAATCTGTTCAGATAGTAAGAAAGATTTGCGGGCATAGTATAGTGGCAATATGCGTGCTTCCCTCGCCCTTAAAAATTTGCGGATATAGTTTAGTGGTAGAATAGGTGCTTCCCAAGCATCGGGTGGGAGTTCGATTCTCCCTATCCGCACAAGTGTAAGCAAATTTTAGAGGGCAAGCATGAGACGCGAGTCCGATTCTCGCTGCCCGCACACAAAATTATGGACAATATAACCTTAATCGGGACAGCAGGAGCGACCATCATCCTTATTCTCTTTCTGCTCAATCAAACAGGACGAATAAAGGCCGGGGCACTTTCGTATGACGCATGGAATTTTCTGGGGGCGAGCCTGCTCGTTGCGTATTCGCTCGCGCTCCGCGCGTATCCGTTCGCCGTACTGAATGCCGTCTGGGCGTTGTTTTCTTTTAAAGACGCGTTGAATGATGTGTTATCGCGGAAGGGAAGGTAGGCTCAACACAAACGGCTCAAACTGACAAGCTCTCAAATAAGCTGGGTTTGCTATACTACGAAGACAAGGCGATACAAGAAAGTTTATAAAGTTGAAAGTTCATAAAGTTTGTAAAGTCAGTCAAGAGGGCTTTTGAACTTAATTTTCTTCCACTTTATAAACTTTATAACTTTATAAACCTTATAAACTCCATTTTATGGCTCAAGTTACCATTTATTCCACTCCGACCTGCGTGTATTGCAACGCGGCGAAGGTCTTCTTCAAGGAAAAAGGCATAGCGTACACCGAATACAACGTTGGCGCGGACGTGGAGAAGCGAAAGGAAATGATTACGAAAAGCGGTCAGATGGGCGTACCGGTCATTGATATTGACGGACAGCTCGTTGTTGGATTCAACCAGCCGAAAATAAAGCAGCTACTCGGCATCTCGTAACTCGCGGATACACGCGGATTACTACGCAGATTTACGCGGATAAGACAAAGATGGCATCTCTCCTCCTCACCTCTTTAGAGGGGAGGATTGAGGAGGGGTGTTTTGCTTTAGGATTTTTGAGTTGTGTGGTAAGTTGTAGCCACAAACGCCCCCCGTAGCCCCGACGTTAAGAAAGTCGGGGTCCCGACCTTCGATGCTCCGGTACAGAGGGGCGAAGCGTCGGGATTAAATGGGGAAGAAGCTGCCGTAGTTCAACGGATAGAACGAGAGTTTCCTAAACTCTAAATGTAGGTTCAATTCCTACCGGTGGCATAGATAGAGCTAATTTTTGTTAAAGCATTTTCATGTCCATTCAAATAAAAGAGGAGAGCCGCTTACGCAAGCTCTCCCCACGGTCTTTCTTTATCGTGTAGTCTCGAAACACATTATCGCTCCGATGGCGAATACTGCTCCAAGCCACTGCTTAGGCGTAAATCGGGCACCTCCATAAAGGTCCCATACCCCGACAGCCATAATGTTCACCAAGAATACGATTAGCACGGCGAGTGTCAATGAATACCCGCGTGCTGCTCCAAGTCTCATCGCTATACCGAACCCTGTCATGAACGCTACAAATAAAACTGCGCTCATAAGCCACCAACGGAGTGAAAAATTTTTACTCCATTGGTTTAAGACTATGTCTCCCATAGCCCCGAATATCCCAAGACAACTTACGAAAACCCAAAATAGCATATGGTCTCCTATTGATCTTATGATTACAAGCCTTTGGGCCAGCAAGGACTGCGGTCGTGGATTCCGGCAAGTCTCACCCCGCGTTCAGTTTCTCGCTGTTTCACAATCGCCTCAAGTCGAGCCGCTGCCTCAAAGAGGTTGGGGTGCTTGTAGGTATCGAGGTATGCATGGTCGGGAATTTCCTCGGTCGGAATTGACGGTAAGAGCGTGTAGAGAAATGCTTGCCATCGTTCATTCCTCCACACCGGGGCGAGCGCCAAGCCTTGGTTGGCGTAAGGTCCAGATTCCTCATCCAACTCTCGTGCGTTGGCCGGCCCCTTTGTTGGGGTGCCAAACGAATGTAGCTCGAATGTAGCCGTTATCGGCCAGACGATAGTAGTTTCAACATCGTAGTCAATGCCTTTGATTTGGTCGTCTCGCCACACGGACGCAAGACGCTTTTCAGAAAGTTTCTTTCGGAGTTCCTCCACGGCTCTGAAAAAGTTCTGATGTTCGGAAGTGACGTAAAACCACTCGTCATTTCCGAAAAATCTTCGCGCGTCCCATGAGGGGTTACCTTTGAATAGTACGACTCGGCGGTGAGTGGGGTTGCCGGGGTCCAAGCCATAGTTTCGGAGGAAGTTGAACACACTTGCTGACAGAATATTCTGCATAGTTTTACCTTATGGATTATTTCAACGAACAATCGATTTTGTTTCTTCATCCGCAGCACCTTCAGTTGCACGGAAAACAAAAGTAGCCCCTTGTGAGGGCTACTTGTTGACATTGTTTTCTATGTTGAGAGGAGGGTTTAAGAAACAATCGCAAGAAGCAACCCTCTGTTTGAGAGTTGGCACTTCTTGCCTTTCTTTGATATAAACCGTTGCATAACTATAAGGTAACAGGAGCGGCTATTTTTGTCAATAGGAGAAGTTTTTTGTCTTAAGACAGCAACAAATCACTTAACCATACCGACATGTCGCTTGATAGTGATGATTTCGCGTTCATGAGTGCCTGCCAATTCCGCAAATGACTTCATGCTTATCTTGACGTCTTGGAAGTCTGCTCGGAGCAAGCGGATTTCGTCTACAAGCACTTTAAAGTCATCTTTCGTAACGAAACGTGCCTGCATGTCGTCAAAGCCGTGCTTTGTCATGACTGCGAAGTCGTTTATGGTCATCCGTTTTAATTTCATGTAAGGATTATAGCAAGTTGTTTTTGAGAATGCTATACTTTCTCTGTCCTTTCCTAGCAGCTAAAACCTATAAGCTAACAGCTATCTGCAACCCCAGTTAAATACGGCGAAGACGCCTTGCGCTAAGAAGCGCATTTAACAGGGTGATGATTTTTATAGTCGTTATCACTCCTTAAAAATCAATCATGACCCCCGAAGAACGACAACTCCTTATCCAAACCAGCCGACTGGTTGAGGAGAACAACAAAATTTTGCGCAAGATGCACCGTGCGGCACTCTGGGGACGCATCATGCGTATTCTCTACTGGGCGGTGATTATCGCGCTTTCTGTCGGCGCGTACTATTTCATCCAGCCGTATGTGGAACAGGTCCAAGGCATCTACGGTGGGGTCAAAGGAGATGTTGAAAATATACGTGGGGCGGCGAGTCAAATCGGTAACATCGGAAATCTTTTTAACGGAGGAGGGAATTAGCTTGCGTGTAAAATATAGTCCCTCGGGGCAAGCCCCGAAGTACTATCGGAACTCGCTCTGCTCATCCACTCCGTGCGACAGAGCCGCGCAGTATTGGACTATAGTAGCTCCTCGGCTCGGAAATGAAAACTCAAAGCAGTTTTCATTTCTCTCGCTCTACGTCGCTAATAAAAGCCAACACAAAACCGCCCAGAGGCGGTTTTGTGGTTAAAATGCCGAGGCCCAGGATCGAACTGGGGACCTATCGCTCTTCAGGCGAGCGCTCTACCAACTGAGCTACCTCGGCGGTAGAAGGAGAATATCTTAATTTATCGATTCTTTCAACTACCTTCAGCCCCAACTTGAGTAGGAGGGGAAAAAGCTGGATTCCCGACTCCGCGGGAATGACAGAAGAAAAAGAGGGGTAAAATTTATGACGACCTGACTTTTAGTTTTGTCTGCCGGCTCTTGTCCATCTTTGGGAGACGGAGCATAAGTAAACCGTGTTTCTCGCTCGCCTCGGAGGCGTCTACGTCTATTTCTTGAGGGAGAAGAATAGTCCTGCTGAACGTTCCCCAGTAGAGTTCCTTGTGGAAATAATCTCCGTCGTTCACCTCGCTTGATTCTTGTCGCGACCCGCGGATGGTTATCATATCGCGCGTGATGGAAATATCAAGGTCTTCCGGACGTACGCCCGCGACAATGGTCTTGATGATGATGTCGTCGGGCGTTTGATATACGTCAGCCGTAAGCTCGCCCTCTTCGGGGATACTTTCTTCAATTACCGGTACTGATTTGCGGCGGTCCGCGCCTTTCACGGGCAGGCGGCGCTCTACCCGGACATCCTCCACCTCGTCTTCCTTCGGATTTACCGTTCCGGTAAGTCGCTCAAAAAAAGATCTCTTGTCTTTCATATGAAGTAAGTACCAATCTGCGAATAGACTAATGCTACTAATGCCTACGAATCAGAATCCGATTAGTAAGCATTTGTAGATTAGTACCCAGATTAGTTGATTAGTACTTTGTTAGGCTTTTAATTGTTTTATCTTCTCAAAACCGACAAAAAGGAGAATGACCGCGAGCCAGACGAACGCAAACACCGTAAATGTGTAGAGACTGTTTCCTTCACTCTTAAGTATAAACAAGTTGAAGAGCGCATGCAAACAAATAGCGGCAAGTACACCGAGTACAGCATCAATTTTTTTCATACTGCCACGTTTATAGAAGCCGAGTGCGAGGAAGAAACCGAGTGCTCCCGAAGAAACTACGTGTAGGAGCGATGCTCCCACGAAACGGAGTACTCCGAGGTCCAAACCTTGGACGAATCCGCCCGTCTTGACGGTTCCCGCGAGGAACAGTGTGTTTTCAAGCGCGGCGAATCCGAGTGCCGCGGTGATAAGGTAAATGAGTGAATCAATCGGCTCATCATTTTCACGGTTCCGAAGCGCGCCAAAATACGACGCGATGAATTTAAATATCTCTTCCGCGGCGGCCCAGCCGACAATAATAACTATCAGTTGTTGTGTCAGGGGGAGTTTAACCGCGCACTCTGCTCCATCAAGAACCAGATTGCACACCCATTGTTCGGTGGGGAGCGCAAAGAGTACCGCAAGCATACCTACCAGAAATGAGATGACAATAAGGGAGCGATTTCCCACGCAACTTCCC
>LCQF01000017.1 GCA_001004005.1 Parcubacteria group bacterium GW2011_GWA2_49_9 | reverse complement strand
GAGGTCAACCGAGACAGGGAAAATCACGAAACCTTCCACATCTCCGTTATCTCCGTTTATATCACCTGTTGAGACCTGCGCAAAATTCGCTCCAGCATCCGTAGACCGATATACCTCTTCCTGCGCGTTGACGACATAGAGATAACTAGTGCTATCACTATCCATTGTCTGTATGTCAACATCTCCATAATTTGCGGTCATCTGCGTCCAATTGACACCGCTGTCAGTGGAACGGTACACCTCCGCATTGCGCCCAACAAAGAGATGCCCGCTTGTATTCGCCGTCATATAATCCGTCCCCCCGTCGGCTGTTGCGCCATTGTAGTCGGTATTGACCGCCGTCCACGTCGCGCCATTAGTGGTTGACGTCCAGACATCCGCCAGCACATCAACCGCGAACAGCGCCGTGCCGAAAGCGGTAAATCCGAGGACGTTGCCGGTTCCACCATTAAAATTATCGGCGGTTTGGGACCAATTTGTCCCTCCGTCCGTGGAGCGCCAGACATCTTCCCCGCCATCAAGGACAAACAAATCGTCATCGCTTTCAACCGCCATAAATAGCCCCGTGGCTCCCCCGTAGGCGCTGGTGCGTTCCGTCCACGTCAGGCCATAGTCGGTGGAGCGCCACACGGCGGTGTTATGCAGAATGTACAGAACCTTCGCACTCGTCACCACAAGGTCATCAACGCCGGTGTTACCACCGGCACCGTTGTAGTCGCTCGTCACAGAACTAAACGTTGACGCGGTATTGACCGATTTGAAAATGCCCGCCGCCACATCAACAGTTACGAATGTGTCTTGACTCGGAAGCGTTTCCGTCCATCCGAGCAGGCTCCACGACGCGCTGGCTCCCGCGTCAAAGACCTGCGACGTAAACGTCCCACTGGTCTGCCCTGATGAGAGTTCAGTATGATTCGTGTCCCACGCCGTACTGCTATACGTTCCCGCGTCAAACTCCGCCTGTGTATCATCAACAAAGGTAAGCGCGTACGCGACAAGCGCGGGAAGAAAAAGAACGATGAGTACGAAGGA
Organism: Parcubacteria group bacterium GW2011_GWA2_49_9; assembly: GCA_001004005.1. Taxonomy (GTDB): domain Bacteria; phylum Patescibacteriota; class Minisyncoccia; order Phycocordibacterales; family UBA10002; genus UBA10002. The sequence continues at coordinate 27,468 of LCQF01000017.1, read as the reverse complement.
GAAAAATCTTTTTGAACACATATATGAGAACCAGCTTACATCAGTCTTCTGACTCTTTGAATGCAGTCGGACCACACTTTCGTAGTCGGTAAAAGTTTTGGACATACGCGACGGTCCTTGCGCTTCCTTGGTCTGTTTTTTGGCCTCCGCGACCGACCGTTCGGCTTCCTCCAGCCGCCGTGCCGCTTCCTGCTCTTTTGCCTCCGTCAAAATCCGTTCCGCTTCCTTTAATCGCCGTGCCGCTTCCGCTTGTTTCGCCTGTCGTTCCCGTTCCAAAGCGTCCTCCGCCTGTTTTTTGGCCTCCGCGACAGACCGTTCTTCTTCTTTTTCTTTCCTCGCCTTTCCTCCTTCGCCTGGATGCGACTCCATCTTAAAGAACTCCTTGACCTTATCGCAAATCTCCGCCACCGCGTGCTGGGACTTGACGATATAGTCGGCGGCGCCGAGCAGTAAACCCTTTTTAATATCTTCATCCCTGCCGAGCATGGTAAGTACGATAACGGGTATGGTTTCCGTCACGGGGGAACTTTTGAGTTCTTTAAGCGTTTCAAAGCCGTCTTTCTTGGGCATCAAAATATCCAACAGCACCACGTCGGGCTTTTCCGAGGAAACTTTCGCCACTCCTTCCTCGCCGTCAAACGCCTGTACTACCTCAAATCCCGCGTCCCGGAGTTCTTCGGTGAGTACCCGTGAAAGAATTTCGTCATCTTCCACCAAAACAATTTTCATCTTCTGCATAATTAAACTAGTGGTCTTATAAGTAAAACCCGCAGTAGGGCAGAGAGGATTAGTATAGCATATCGTTAAGACGTTTACGCCAATGATGTACCCACAGCCCCTTCTGCCCCCTTCATCATCTTGGATTTCATAGGAAGCTCCACGAAAAAGGTGGTCCCTTTATTTTCCACGGACACGAACCAAATCCTGCCACCGAGGAGCTTGGCGCTCTGCCATGCGATGTACGTTCCGAGGCCGGTACCGTCCGATTTGAAGAGTTTCGCGTTGCTCGCTCTCATAAACTTCGTGAATATGTTCGGCTGTTCGGCTTTCGGTATGCCGATGCCGGTATCCGACACGCCCAAGGTAAAGATGCGGTCATTCGCGTGCTCCGTGAGCGACACCTCTATTTTTCCGTCAGGTGGAGTGTACTCACTCGCATTTGACACGAAAACCTGGATGATATTTCTAACTACCGAAGGGTCGGTGACGACCGTAAGCGTGTTCGGATGCTTCGCAAAACTGATGTGGAGATGTTTGGCGATAAATAACGGTTCGCATTCTGTAAGGTATTCGCGTATGAACGACACAAGCTCCAGTGGCTTCGGAGTTATCACAATCCCTCCTTCGTCTATACGCGAAACATTCAAGAGTAAATCAACAAGCTCTGAAAGATGTTTCGTGCTTGCTATAATGTCCGCGACATATTTTTTACCGCCTGGAGTGAGACGCTCTTTCTTTCCGAGCATTTCCGACACCCACCGTATGGCGGTCATCGGGGTGCGAAGCTGGTGCGACGCGAGCGAAATGAACTCGCTCTTTGCTCGGTCAATCTGTTGTTCTTTCGTAATATCGCGAAAAACTTCTACAGCACCGATTATCTTATTATCAAGAACAATCGGAGACACCGTAATGGCAACTGGAAATTTAATTTTATTTTTACTAAGTAGGTATAATACCGTAGTAGTAGTAGTAGTAGTAGTAGTACGGCTTTCAAGAGCTTTGTGAAGCGGCTTTTCCTTGGGCGGAACAAAAGTCCCCTTTTCGTCTTCTAGCAAAACAATATCATCATAAGATTTCCCGAGCGCTTCATTAATGTTCCAACCTAGTAGCTTTTCCGCTACTCTGTTCATAAGAATTATTTTTCTATCTGAATCAGTGGCAATTATTCCGTCGCCGATACTAGAAAGAATTGCCTCGTCTTTTGCTTTGGCTTCGGCAAGCTTTCCCTTCTCAAGCAAAAGGTCATTATAGACATTTTGGGCGGCTATCTTCGCGTCTTCCAAATTCTTCTCTATTTGTTTTCGATCGTTGATATTCTGGAATAAAGCCACAAAGAAATTTTTTTGAGGGCTAAAAACGGAAACTAAAAACCATCTTGATAAAGGCGCAATATATGTCTCAAATCTTGCTGGCTTCCCGGTCAAAGAGACTTGCCCGTAAATCTTAAATAATTCTGGATTAGAAGCACCGATGTCCGGAATAAGTTTCGAGACTTTCTTCCCCTCAGCGTTTTTCAGTCCCGTCAACTTTTCAAAATTTTCGTTAACCTTTATATACATCCAATCAACAGGGTTTTCCTGTGCGTCAAAAATCATTTGGCAGTAAGCCAAACCGTCAGTCATATTATTGAACAATGCCTGATAGTCTAATTTTAATTTCTCTCGTGATTCACTCAACTTCTCTAATTCCTGCGTCTTGACTTCTAGTCCTGCTTTTTGTTCCTTGACTTTTTGAAGGGCCAAGCTCAAATTATGATAATTAATCTCCACTTCAGCCCAGGAAGCTAGCCCTTGTAAAACACCTTCATCATCTTTTGAAAATGATCTCGGCTTTGTATCTTTAATGCAGAAAACCCCAACTCGTTGTCCGTCGGCGTTCATAATCGGCACACCGGCATAAAAACGTATATATGGTTTGCCAATCACCATAGGGTTATCAGAAAACCTTTTATCTTTTACTGTGTCCGGTATAACAAATACTTCATTGACAAGGAGCGCGTGTCCACAAAAGGAAATTGCTCTATCTCCCTCCTTTTGATCAAGTCCGCAGACAGATTTAAACCACTCTCGTTTTTCATCAACGAGGGTGAGGGTTGAAATAGGAACATCAAAAACTTTTATTGCGGTGCGGGTAATCCGGTCAAATCGCTCCTCTGGCTTTGTATCAAGGAGCCCTAATTTATGCAAAGAAATAAGACGTTCTGTTTCGTTTTTAGGAATTGGTGCTGGTTGCATAAATTATGTAATCAGCCATTTTTATGACTACCATTACCGTTCTTGCCGTTCCCGTTTTTGCTTCGTTTCTTCAATGCTTCAATTTCCTTCTTAAGTTCCACCATTTTTAGTTCCCTGCCCACCATGCTTTTATTGACAGATTCCAATTCGCTGATTTTAGTGGCCAGCTCTTTTGTCCGTTCCGCGACTTTTTCCTCAAGCCCCTCGGTGTAATCTGCTATCTTTTTCTGAAGTTCCTCTCTAATGGTAACATCTTCTATGGCAAGGATAATCAACTGTACCGTATCTATCTGTCTCGCGTTAAGCGCCATCGTCTTCTCCCCGATTGTCTCAAAAATATGCTTAACCACATAGTCCCTCACGACTTCTTTTTGCGGTAGGATGTCTTCCAACAAACTCCGCAATTCAGCGATGTTCCATTGGCCGTTTCCCAAGTCATACAGAAGCGTATTCTCCGTTTCCTTCGGCGAAACCCGAAAGACTTCGTAAAAAGTCGGGTTGGCCGAAATCACTCGGAGGTCGCGGTCAAGAATTAAGAATGACTCTCTGGCTACATCTACCAGTGTCTGCATATAATGCAGTGCGAGTTCTTTAGATTCTTTTGCCACGCTCTGCGCGTCTGTGCTGTTTTTCATATATGTTCTTTTAGTTAGTATTGCGTAATCCGACCTTTGATGAACGTGTAACCGCGCACCTCGCGGATGCGCCAATAAACGCGGTTCTCTGACGATTCGCGTTCGTTGAGGAGTCTACTTTTCCTCCACTACAGTGAGAGCGCCACACCGAGGGCACTTCACTTCAAATGACCCACCTTCGCTTACTACTTTTGCGAGGAGTTTTCCGCATTCTTTGCAACGAATCGGGGTGCCTTCTTTTTGAGTGTGAGGAGTTGTATCGCTCATGACCGGTTTTCAACAAAAACGACCGAGCTTCACGAGCTTCGCGCGTTGTATTATACCACAAAATTTCTACCAATAGCAAAAAAGAGGGGTGTGGATAAGTTCACACCCATCCTCTGGCGTGGTTCTTTCGGTTTCTGTAGAAGTTAAACCTCTACAGCCACTGTAGAGGTTTAACTTCTACAAAACTCTTGCAAGTGGGTACAAGCACTGTCTAAACTAATTTCTTCAGCTCACTTTCGTATTTCTTCATAACTTCCATGCCGGCATCCATCTGGCTCATTCCGCCTTTCACTTTCTCCTGCACTTCAGTAGCGATAGTCTGAAAAAGCTGTGGATTCTTTTCCATCAGCGCAATCAGCATATCTATCTGCGCCTCCGGCACCCCCTGCGCCTTCAACATCTTTGTGACTAAAAAATTCTGGAACATACATTGATAGTGGACAGGAAAAAAGCATTACCGCTATCAACATATATCTTTGCGTGGTATTTCAGAAAAGTCCTCCGTGTAGCATTAGTGTGCGGTCGCACACTAATGCTAACACACGAAATACCGCTGTAAGGGAAACGTAAAATGTTATCCACAAAGCTGGGGGACTTGGAATCGAACCAAAATTTTCTGCTTCAAAGGCAGACGTCCGACCATTAGACGATCCCCCAGCACTGCGGACAACTGATATTTAACGCTACAAATGTACAATAAAAAACGCTCCTCCACAACAATTCTTCCCTACTCCTTCCCACTACCCCCCCCACTATTCCCCCAATCCTTATAGGCTAATTCGTGCGAATTAGCCTATAAGGATGAAGTGAGAAAAGAGCAAAGGGGTCGGAGAGAGTTGCGAGTGGTTACAGAATTATAGCAGGGTCAGCACGTGTTCAAGCGTCGGATGTCTTCTTGAAGCTAAAAAATAGTAAACCTCCGTTGATTGTTGTCGTTTATCAAGAACTCCGGCACTGAATAGAATCGCGAGGTGCCGAGAGGTGGAGCGAAAGGAAAGATTAATCGCCTCGGCTAACTCGGTAACCGTCGCCTCCTTATTCTTTTTCAGAAAGTGAACAATCGCTAGCCTCCTTTTGTTTGCCAGCGCCTTTAATGTTTTCTCAAGTTCTTTCATTGTATTGCAAAATTATCCTCTTCTTATATAGGCTAATTCGTGCGAATTAGCCTATATACATCATAGCATCAACAGGAATCGTAAAACAAGTATATGACAGGAAGCCATCTGACTCAAAAGACTACTGATAACAAAATGTTTTCGGTAGGATGTCGGGAGTTTAGACAATCAATAACGTGCGGATTCGTAGCTGACCCACTTTCTGGTCCTCCATGAGTCCCCAGTCAAACAACCGGAAGACGTTGTTCCTTCTCATGTCTTGACGACAGCCGGTGAACAGGGACGGGCTCACCGTCTGGTTTTTTATTGACAGCACAGATGATGGCGGTATCATTCTCTTCGGTACGCAAGACATCCTTAGTGCGCTTTGGCGCATTGCCCTTCGCGGGTCTTTGGTTGCTGCTACCCTGCCGGCGGTTTTCGGACTGCTGGCTGTTTTTATAGATACTAATCCGTCTATGATATGAATCTGCGAATACCTACGAATGGGAACACCCAGTCTACAGTCTACGACTGCAGGCTGACTATTCCACTGCAGTGTCGCTCTTATCGTCACAGTGCGCAGAGCTTTATTACCGCGAGCTCCAGAGGGAGCTGGGGCAGAGCCGAGTAACCGATAAGGTCATAGACGTTTAAAAATTCAAGAAGTACGGCGGAGGTAATGCGGGATTCTTTCGCAGAAGCAAGCTTTTTCAGAAATTCAAAATCCTCCGATGAAACTTCACCTTGTATTCCCTTCTCCATATCGGGTGCGTTGCGAAGAAGCAAAACGAAGCGAAGTTTGGCAAGCAAGAGTTTGGCGAATACTTTCATATCGATATTTTGCTCAACCGCCTTTCCTATCGCGGATAAACCCGCTGCCGTTTCCTTCTTTTCCACCGCTTCAATAAGCGAATTGACCAGCGTACTCTTCGGCGAACCGGTGATTTTCTCAACCTCGGCAAGCGTGATGCTCTTGTCTGGCGAGGACCCCATCGCTTTCTGTAAAATGCCGTGCGCGTCACGGTACGAACCGTCCGCGAGAAGCGCGACGAGTTCCGATGCGGGAGATTCGATGGTATACCCTTCCTTTTTGGCGATGCGCTCCGAAGCCTCCTTCAAAATCTTTTGGGACGGCCGTTTAAATGCGAAAGTTTGACATCGAGAGAGTACGGTTTCAGGAACCTTCTCGATATCGGTTGTAGCCATTATGAAAATAACGTGCGCGGGCGGTTCCTCCAGTGTCTTAAGAAGCGCGTTCCACGCTTCCTTGGTCAGCATATGCACTTCATCCAAAATATAGATTTTGTATCGCGATTCAAACGGCACAGCCGAAACTCCCTCACGAAGCGCGCGAATATCGTCAATTTGACGGTTCGACGCGGCGTCTATCTCGTACAGGTCGGTTTCGCTCGTCCCGAGCGCTTTGGCGAGAATACGCGCGACGGAGGTCTTCCCCGTCCCGCGTGAGCCGGAAAACAAATAGGCGTGCGCGACTCGGCCAAGCTTAATAGAGCCTTCCAGCGCCTCCACGATATGCTCCTGCCCCAGAACTTCCTTAAAAGACTGCGGGCGATATTTGCGATATAAAACTTTCTCCTCGTTCATTCTGATAGTATACGGCAGAATCTCTTTTTTAAAAAATGTAGAAAAAAGAAAAAAGAGAACACGCCAGCGAACCAGCGTGTCTATAGTGTTGCAAAAGAAGATTTACTCGCCTAAGCGGAAACCAACTCCAATTGGAGTAAAGTGCGCCGTATCAGCTCGTCGTTTGAAACCCCCCGTAGATTGGCATACGGCTTCAAGATGTGCGTCTGTTCCGATAAAAAGGTACGGACGCATGTCGCTGAGCAGAAAAAGAAGATGCCGTCAATGATGTATATGCCTTTGGCAATTTCAAGCATCTTTCCGCAATGCGGATGATTATCGCATGTCTGAAACAACATAGAAAAAGCGGTGTTTACTAAATTTGGAGAACAGAGGTTTGATTAATGCTACGCCTCCTAAAGATAGACGCAAATGAGTGGTTGTGGATAACTTTTCTCAATTAAATATAATTCACACAGGAATTAGCGTAAAAATCTGGGAAAATAACTATAAAAACAAAAGACAGAGGCAGTCCGATGCGCGCCACTAGCAAAAACGCACACCGAATGGCCTCCGTCTTACTATCAAAGAAAATGACTTGGATATTCACTCATAGCGGAAACCCTTTCCGGTAGCTCCCCTTCCGACCAAGACGGTGAGATTCGCTCTCATTCTGGAATGTCCGAAGTGGAGAACAGTTCGATAGTGCGTGAGGAACGCGAGGTGGGTACCGTCCTTCGGAAGTGTTACCGAGGAAGAGTATAGATGAGAAAATCTGTATAAGCAACAAAAAGGACGGGATGGTTAGCCCGCCCCCGTCTGTCACTTAGAAAGAATGAAACTGTGACAGAGCCGACACCTAGTAGCTTTAGGCTACCGCTTTCAGGAAAGAATGCTACGTCTGCCTTCCTTCAGTGCCGTAGATGAGTTTTGTAACCGGGTTTTCAGGATCCCTCCTCTCTGTACCCGCCGAAGTGAGACGGGGTTAAAATTCCAGAGTGGGTTTTCATAGGCTTCCTCGGTTAGTGTTTACAGTTTCCAACATTCAAGAGCAGTATCCGACTGCTTTTTGTAGTGTAGCACAATACTCTTACTAGACAAGAATATCGTTTGTGGAAAGATAGTTGGATATAATCGCCTCGACTTCGCCTGCGTTTTCAGTCTCCATAAGCTTCATCCGCAACTCCTTCGCTCCGTCAAACCCTTCAACATAGGCTTTGAAGTGCTTCTTCATAATGGCAAAGTTTTTATGCTTTCCTAGAAGCTCGTCAAAAAGCTTCACGTGTTCAACCAGTACTCCCAACCTATCGGACACCGAGTGTTTGATAAGTTGTCCCTCCTTTGTTGTGGCGAATAGCCAAGGGTTTCCAAAAATGGCTCGTCCAAGCATTATGCCGTCAGCACCGGCTTCCTTCGCTTTTGCGCGTGCGTCTGCGAGGTCTTTCACGTCGCCGTTGCCGAAAATGAGAGTCTTGCTCTTACCCTCTCCCTCTTTCGAAGAGGGAGAATTTGAGAGGGAGTTTCGCACTACCCCTCTATCCCCCTCTCCGAGAGAGGGGGAGGAAAAAAAGGCATCACGGATTTCCACCGCTTTTTTTACCCTCTCCCAATGCGCGGGAACCTTTGACATTTCTTTCCGAGTCCGCGCGTGAATAGTAACCACGGCAGGTTTTTCCGCCAGCAGTTCAGGTAGCCATTCCTCCAAAATATCCTTGTTGTATCCGAGACGGGTTTTAATCGAGATTGGAATTATTCCTCCTTTCCTAAAGGAGGTGGCCGAGTCGGCGAGGCCGGAGGATTTAAATCCCTCCTGCGAAGACGCAGTGCTCCCTTTAGGAAAGGGAGAATGACAGGCCGCAGCAATTCCATCTTTCGCAGCACGTATTATTTCCCTAGCAAGACGCGGATTTTTGATGAGTGCGGCTCCCGCTCCAGATTTTTCAATAGAGCGGTCAGGACAGCCCATATTGATATCTAGTCCATCAAAGCCGAGTTCCTTTACCAATTTCGCTGCCTCAAACATCTTTTCCGGATTCCCCGAAAAAAGTTGAGCGACAATCGGCCGTTCGATTTCGCTGTACAGCAAGTCTACGAGAAGTGCTTCTCTCCCCTTCTTATTCATCAGCCCGTCTGCGGAGACGAACTCGGTCCACAGGACATCGGGTTTGCCGTATTTCGCGATGATACGCCGAAACGCCACATCGGTGACATTCGCCATCGGCGCCAGCGCCATAATGGGTTCAGCACACTCACCACTCGTTGGTTTGTTCAGTTTTCTCCAGAATCCTAAATCCATGCCGAGGACTATATCATATCGGTGCTTGATGCAGGTAAGGAAGAATTTGTGTAGAATTCGTGCAGAAAGCTTGAAAACTCCGAAAGTCTATGAGTGCACAACTGAAAATCCCTTTACCGGGTGGCGGCTCGCTGGCGATTACCACCGTCCGGAGTCTCGAAGAGCTGTTTCAAATGGATTTGACCGAGCCAACAATCCTACACGGCACTGCCCGTGTGAATGTCGAGCAAATCCCATCGGTGGGAAGATTCCTTGTCTGTACGCGATGCGAACTCTCAATCCAACTGCCCGACGATGTGTTCCTTGTAGCTGACCTTTTAGACTGCTTTATCAACGATGCGGGGGCACTTGCTGTTTAGAATTGCGTGCAACGCACACCACGCGCGAGGATATCATGCCTCGCGCTTTGCTTATACCAGTTCTGCGGCGGTAAGTTCAATACGTGACCCCGCCACAACCTCGCCTTTCAGCATCTTCTCCGCGATGACCTGCTCCACCTTTTCCTGTATCGCGCGGTTCATCGGGCGGGCGCCGAACTTCGGGTCCTGCCCGACCGAAACAAGGTAATCAAGCAGCGAGTCGGTGATAACGAGCTCAACTCCTTTTTCCCGCAACCGCTTTTGAAGCTTCTCTAGCATAAACTTCGCAATCTTCCGCAAATCCTCGGCAGTCAGCGGATGAAAGAGCACGACTCCGTCAAAACGATTCAACAGTTCCGGTTTGAAAATAGCGCGGTTAATAATTTCCGTGATTATTGCGTCTTTATCAAGAGAAACAACCCCTGCCCTCGCCGACTCGGGCACCCCTAGTCTACGACTATCTAGACTTTCTAAGGGGGATTTCCCGTCCCCACGAACTTGATTCCAGATAAGGTCGCTCCCAGCGTTTGAGGTCGCGATAATGATGAGATTGCGCGCGTTCACCCGCTTCCCCGACACATCGGTGAAGAATCCTTCATCAAGTATCTGCAGAAACAAATCGTGCACTTCTTTGCTTGTTTTCTCAAATTCGTCCAAGAGAAGTACGCCGTACTGCCTTTCGCGAAGGAGCGATGCGAGTATTCCCGGTTTCCCGCTTTCAAACGTGCCGATAAGGCGGGAAAGGGCGTCCTCGCTTGTATATTCGGACATATCAAGGCGCGTAATCGCCTTCTCATCTCCGAAAAACACCTCGGCTAGGGCCTTAGTGGTTTCGGTTTTCCCAACGCCGGTTGGACCGATAAAGAGGAACGAACCCATTGGTCGGTTCGGGGAACTGATGCCGGAGCGCGCTCGCCGAAGAGCACCCGAAATCGCCTTCACGGCTTCGTCTTGCCCCACGACACGGTCGTGAAGTGTTTCCTCAAGCTTAAGAAGCTTGGTCCGTTCTTCCCCGCTTGCCTCCGAGACTTTGACACCGGTCTTCTTGGAAACAAGGTCAAGCACATCCGCGCGTAGTACCACACGCTTCCCTAGAGCCTTCACTTTCGGAACAAGCTCCAAGAGTAGGTCAATCGCTTTATCCGGCATCACTCCCTCAAAGAAGTATCGCTCCGCGCTTTCGGTAACCGCTCTAATCGCGGGATACGTAAACATAATTCCGTCTTTCATCTCGGCCCGAAGTGCCTCCTCTTCCACGATGGGGATAGAACCTTGCACTCCCGCCCCTTCAATGAGGACACGCTCAAAGCGTTCGCGCACTTTCGGATGTGACTCAAAGAGCTGGCGAAACGCGCCGAGTTCGGCAACCGCGACGACTTGGATATTCGCGGAAATGAGAAATGGGTCAAGTATGGAGAGGAGGTCGGAGCCGAGTGCCTTAACTGCGAGGAAAAACTTATCAAAATTATCAAAGACAAAAATAATATTGCCCGCTTTGGACGTCTCGGTAAGAAGCTTCACGATTTCCGTTTCAAGTTGCATTTTCTCCTTCATGGCGGCGACAAAGGGTACACCGTCAAAGACAAAAAGTTGTTTATGCTCAAGCGGAGGTAAAATGGTGCCGGCTTCTATGCGGCGCGCGAGCCGCACGAGCGGGGCAAGTTTCGGCACTCCTTCTTCTCCGACGAGAAGCACGTTGGCTTCGCGCCCTCGTGAGAGAACGCGCTCAATTTCCTCCGCCTCATGCTTCCCAAACATCCCTCTGGTTTGCGAAAAAGCGGAATGCGCGGTGATGGGAGTCGCGTACTTTTGAAGTAGCGCGATTTCACCGTACGCCCAGTCCTTGCCGATACCGGGAATCCGCCCGAGCGCGTCCTTACTCCAAAAACGGAGATGGTCCTTATAATCGTCTTCCATTCGGGACACCCACGTCGCGGCTCCAATAAAATCGGGAGTGTCTATTTCGTGCGAAATAAGAAATTGCTTAAGTCCTTCATCAAACGTGAGAAGACCGGCCGCATACTGCTCCAGTCCCGCGGATTCGCCATCGGGAACCGACAGCTCAAAGGTGGTCTGGGGCGGCACTCTCGTTTTTAGAAAAGAAATCACCTCTTCACTACCGAGTCCAAGACGGGCAACAACCGCTCCGCCAAACCGCGAGGCGAAAAAATCAATCACCGGATCGCCGGCACCTCCCAAGACCATCTGTGCGGTTTCAAAACGAATAAGCGGCATCCGCATCCCCGCCTCGGGCAACGTCGTATCCGCGTCTTTCAAATAAAATGAAAGGAAAAAAGCTCGCCAGAGTGCTGGAATAAGCCAGAGTCCCAGCAAAAGAAGGAACACCGACTTAGCGAGAGGGAAAAAAACGAATGCCATAGCCGAAAACGAAGGGAGCAAGTCCGAAAAGAACGGGACATCCGAGAAAAGAAAGAAAACCACAAAAGGCGCGAACGCGAGAATCAAAAAAACGCGAAACCATTTTTCAATCGTATGAAGCGTGCTACCGGAAAGAAGTTTCTCTGTCCGAAGCGCTCCTCCATATATCCCCGCCACTTTTTGCAACGTTTCGTAATTCATTGCGAAAAGCCAACAATACCGGTAAGGCCGGAAATGATAAGCCACACAAACACAAGCGGCATGATAAGCCACAGAGAAAAAAAGACGATTGAGAATAGAAAGAAGAGCACAATCGAAAGTATGCCTGTGAGAATCGTCACTGTTCGCATCACACACCCGATACCCCGCAAAATAAGATTGATAATGAGACTTCCCAATAACCCCGCCGTTTCTTTCCTTGAACTTTCGCGAAGCCGATGCCAAGGCGAGAAAAGTGTTCCGGCTAAAATCCTGATTGAGAAAAAGTTCCAGAGAAACCACGTGAGGTTCCGGTACAGCCGCAGCAGGTCGCCCCACGCTGACGTGTAGTGCCACAGAAGATAGGAGAATGGAAGCTGGAGGTAAGACATACCAAAGATTTATGATTTAAGATTTATGATGTGTGAGAAAGTCAATCTTATTATACTTCCTTTTCAATTCCGAAATATCCTATTCATAAATCATACATCATATATCCTAAATCCTTCTCACTTCGGTTTGACGTAAATTTTATTCCCATATCGCAAATCAACATACTCCACCTTAGGGGACGTCACCGTTCCCGGGAGCACATCTCCCTGCGCAAGCAGCGTTTGCAAATTGGAAAGCGCGCGGGAATAATCACCTTCTTTAAGGAGAAGGCGCGCGTTACCCGAAAGAACGACTTCACTATCCTGCTCCCGTTTGAAAATCATTCGTTCGGGAGTAAACCCAAGCCCCTCTAATTCCTTCAAAAAGGAAATGCCGCCCGCGAGTCTGTTCGCACTCACCACTTCAATACCGAGAGGCGAACTTGTCGCTTCCCGCTCCAGACGGTAGTACAGGTTCTCCGTTCCTTCTTCCGCAGGCGCAAACACAAATCCCGTCTCATCAATAAGGAAGCAGCCAAATGTTCCGGCACACCAAAGCGCTTGCGGCTCCCGTTCACGGACGGCCACCTGTAGCGCGGCGAGATGCTTGAGCGAAAGTGATACCTTAGAAAAAGTCGGAAACTCCTCACGCAGTTCCTGTTGTATCGCGGATTCGGGATAGAAAAGCGCGTGTGCCTTCGGGATAAAACCAAAGTACGTCCCGGCTATGTCCTCTTTTACCGCTTCCACGATACTCTCTACGGGTACCCGCGAGGAGCCACTGACATCAATCTGGGTAATACGGAACGCCGGCCGAGAAAGGCCGTACACCGCGGCCGCGCATACGGATACAAAAAGGAGGGCGAGAAAAATAATCTTCTGGGTTTTCCTCTTTTTTTCTTTTCGCGCCAAACGCGGAGAACGGATGACTTTATGATGAGACATAAAGTAATTTTAGGTATTAGAAATTGGGAATTTACTTTATCGGTGTAATCACGTCTTTCCCCATATATTTCCGGAGTACCTCCGGAATGACGATTGACCCGTCAGCCTGCTGGTTGTTCTCAAGGAGCGGAACGAGAATACGCGGCGTCGCGAGAGCGGTATTGTTGAGCGAGTGAGCGAAACGCATCTTTCCGTCGGCCTCTTTATAGCGGATGTTAAGACGCCGTGTCTGGAAATCGTGAAAGTACGACGACGAATGCGTCTCACGGTAGTTATGCTCCGACGGAACCCATGTTTCAATATCGTATTTTTTGACCTGCCCCAGTCCCAAATCGGCGCCGCAGTTAATGACAACGTGATACGGGAGTTGCAGCGCCTGAAGCAGCTCCTCGGCGTTCGCCGTAAGCTCTTCATGGAATTTCACCGATAGTTCGTGACTCGCTTCACAGATGACTACTTGTTCCAGTTTGAAAAATTCGTGCACGCGGATAATCCCTTTTGTATCCTTGCCGTGACTTCCCGCCTCGCGCCGAAAACAGGGAGAGAATGCGAGTATCTTTTTGGGAAGTTCTTCTTTCTTCAGAATCGTCTCGGAAAAGTAGGACATCGCCGCGACCTCCGCCGTTCCCGCGAGATAGTCGCCATCCTGCGTTTTGTAAAGGTCGTCTTCACCTTGCGGGAGATAGCCCGTACCGAGAAGCGTTTGACGACGGACGAGTGACGGAACCATCATGAAGGTGAATCCTTTCTTCGCGAACAGGTCAAGAGTGAGCTGCCACAGTGCGAGAGAAAGCAGTGCTCCCTCATTCTTTAAGAAATATCCTCGGAATCCCGCGACATCCCCTCCGCGCACAAAGTCGGCAAGGTCGCACCCCTCCATAAGTTCCATATGGTTCTTTGGTTCTGTCGCGAAGTCCGGTCTGTTCCCCCAAACCCTGACCTCTTTATTGTCTTTGTCGCTCTCGCCATCAGGAACCGACATATCGGGAATGTTGGGAACCTGAAGCATCAGGAGATGCCACTTCTGCATTATTTCCTTGAGCTTCCCTTCTTCTTCTTCAAGACCCGCCTTTTGGGTTCGGAGCTCTTCCACCAATAACTGACGGCGTTCCGGAATGGAGGTGTGAGCGACCTGCGTGCTCTTTAGATTTTGTTCGGAACGCTTCTGTTCCACCACCAAGAGCAGCGCGCGACGTTCGTCATCAAGTTTCAGCAGTTCTTCCACGTCAAACTTGACGTGCTTCTTCTGCGCAGCCATCGCGATAAGGTCTTTGTTCTCTCCTATGAACTTTATATCAAGCATATGTTTCCGTTTCCCTTCTTAATTCCTCCTTTCCTAAAGGAGGTGCCGAGTCCGCGAGGCGGAGGATTTATCCCTATCCCCCTTAATAAAGGGGGTGCCCGAGTCGGCGAGGGCGGAGTTGTGACATCCCTCCTGCCGAAGACGGCAGTGCTCCCTTTTCTAAGGGAGAATAAGACACCTCACAAGTATACAACAAAAAGGCGAACCCCGCGGCTCGCCTGTGTGGAAAACAATCCTTGTCGTTCTTACTGACTCACCGTGTGCCATCTCAGAAGGCGCCCGAGAGTTGTGAACGGGAGACCGTTCCGTTTCGTAATGTGCTCGCCTGGTGATTTTTCGCCATTTTGGCGTTGCGGAAGAACGATTCGGACTGTTTTGGTACTGTGATTCGGTTTTGTATTTGCATTCATAATTTACTGCCTGTTCATGATAAACTTTAGCAGATGAAAGATGTATCTCCAAATCAATTCCCCCACCGCCTTCGCGAAATCGCCGACCCACCGAAAAAGCTGTATGTGCAAGGGACATTACCTCCCGAAGACCACAAATGGCTTTCGGTCGTGGGTTCGCGTAAATACACAAACTATGGGAAGGAGGCGTGTGAGAAATTAATTCTGGGTCTCGCGGGCTACCCAGTTGTTATTGTTTCCGGCCTCGCTCTCGGCATTGACGCGCTGGCGCATCGTGCCGCTCTTGATGCAAAACTTCCTTGCGTCGCCGTCCCCGGCTCCGGTTTAGACCCAAAAGTACTCTATCCTTCTACTAATAGAAGGCTTGCCGACGATATTCTGAAGGCAGGTGGTGCGCTGCTCTCTGAATTTGAACCTGATTTTCGCGCAACCGCGTGGGGATTCCTCCAGCGAAACCGCATTATGGCGGGACTTTCAGATGCGGTGCTTGTCATTGAAGCGGAACAGCGCTCCGGCTCACTCGTAACCTCAAAGTTCGCCACCGAATACAACCGAGACGTACTTACCGTCCCCGGCTCTATTTTTTCTTCTACCTCGACCGGCCCGCATATGCTGATTAAGCTCGGCGCCACTCCGATAACTTCCTCCACAGACCTGCTTGAAGCGCTTGGTTTCAAACCGAACGAAAAAGTAGCCCGTGATTATTCCGACTGCACTCCGGAGGAAAAGAAGGTAATTGCTTTGCTTGCGGAGCCACTTTCCCGCGATGACCTGATTGACGCGCTTGGTATTCCAACAAATCAGGCGAACGCGCTTCTCTCCTTTATGGAGCTCAAAGGTCTTATCAAGGAATCCGCCGGCGAAATCCACCTCCTTTGATATCTTGACGTCTTCTATTCTGTTCCTTTGTTTTCATCCACCTTCCACTTGTCTCAAATCTGTTCATATGCACAGATTTGAAACAAAACGCAATTTAATGAGGCGATGTGAGCTGGAAATGCCTTAACAGTTTTTCCTCATCGAACAAAGAATCAGCAACCGCAAAGTTCACATACTGCTCAACGCCGAAAAACCGAGCTATGAAAAGAATCTCCGCTTCGCATACGTGTGGGTACACCCAAAGACTCTTCTGAAGTTGGTACATCCCAACTTCACCGACCATACGATGAAAGGCCATGCGCGCAGCGTTATATTTGACCGGAATGTCGTAGAATAGAAGATGCCATTTACCATTCCAATGAACCTCCATCGACAGTTTGACTGTTTCAAGACTAAGTTTCCGTGCCTGCCTCATTCCCTTTTTCGTTATTACAATGCTGGTCCTTCCGTCTGCCGTGTGCCTGACGCTCAAATACTTGCTTCTATCGAGTATATCCAACGCTCGTCCGACTTGCCTTACCGTATATTTTCCTTTCTTCATGAAGGGCTTTAACGCCAAAAATACATTGGGGGCCATGGCCCCTACAACGGCTATCGGGGAAAGAGCTACAAGCGCAAGCACCGTTTTGGTTGCTTCCGCCGCCACAGTATCGGACTCAAAAAACTTCTTTGCAGCCAAATACGACTCCTTTGCGAGTTCTCCGACATTCATACTTGTCTCAAATCTGTGCATATGCACAGATTTGAGACAAGTATAACATGCAAAAATGGGAGAAGTGGGTATAATAAACAGGAAACAACAGGAAAAAAGAAAGGAACCATATGTTCTTGAGGAAACGGCAGCGAACGGTGGAGCTTGGCACACTACTTGCTCTCACTACGGTCGGTTGGATTGGGGCGATAGTCAGTGCCATTTTGGTTATCGTGAGATTGGTGCGTGATATAGACCCTTTTGGAGATTTTCTGTGTATGCTCATCTTCACAGGCATCGCGCTGGTTTGCCAACCTTTGTACCGATTGCTTAGGTGATTGGAAGAGAGCACCCTGAACGTGATTCTGACATTCCGCCATCCGCCTGCAGACGGATGGCGATTTAATTTGCAGAAATCTTCGTTCTTGTGTAATACTCAATGCGATGTCATACAAACTACTTATCGTAGAGTCTCCGTCAAAAGCGAAGACGATTGGAAAATATTTGGGAAGTGACTACACGGTGAAAGCGTCCGTGGGGCACGTGCGCGACCTCCCGAAAAGCCAGAAGACCGCGCTTGATATCAAAGGCGGTTTTATTCCGCATTATGAAATCGTGAAGAAGAAGGAAGAGGTGGTGGAAGACATCACGTCCGCCGCGAAGAAAGCAAGCGAAATTATTCTCGCGACCGACCCCGACCGTGAAGGAGAGGCTATCGCGTGGCATTTGGCCGAAATACTTAAAGATAAACTGGGGAAAGGGCTTCCTCCCATAAGAAGAGCCGTCTATCACGAAATCACGAAAGAGGCTGTGGAAGAAGCGCTTACACACCCGCGCGATATAGACCAAAACCTTCGCAGGGCACAGGAAGCTCGGCGTGTTTTGGACCGGCTTGTGGGTTACGACCTTTCCGGCATTATCTGGAAGAAGGTGCGCTACGGTCTATCCGCCGGACGCGTACAATCCCCCGCCCTCCGTATCATCGCGGAACGTGAGCGGGAAATTCTTGCGTTTAATCCAGAAACGTTTTGGGTTATTTCAGCGGACACCGAAACACAAAAGAATGAGAAGTTGCTCTTGACGTGCAGTGAAGAACCTCGCGACAAAAAAATTGTTGATACGATTCTTGAGGTCGGTTCACACGGAAGCTGGAGTGTCACGGATAGTATAGAAACGAGTGTGAAGCGTTCTCCGAAGGCTCCGTTCATCACTTCTACACTTCAGCAAACCGCGTCCACGAGGCTCGGCTTTTCACCTGGACGTACGATGGGGACTGCGCAGAAGCTGTATGAAGCAGGTCTCATCACCTATCACCGCACGGATTCAACGAACCTCGCGGAGTCGGCCAAAGTGCAGATTGTGGCGATTATTACCAAACTGTATGGAAAAGAATTCGTATCGTTGCGCGCGTATACCGGCAAAGTAAAGAACGCGCAGGAAGCGCACGAAGCGATCCGCCCCACACATCTTGATAAGGAGCACGCGGGCGCTAATCCGGACCAAAAGAGGCTCTATGACCTGATTTGGAAACGAACGGTTTCTTCACAAATGCCGGATGCTGAAATGCTTCGTACCAAAGTATCGGCAAGCATTGCTGGAGCAGTCAATTTTCCTGATTTCAACGCAAACGGAGTCCGCCTTACGTATGAAGGTTGGCTTAAGGCAGACCCAGAGGCGCGTGGCGAGGATGTGGAACTCCCGAAAGTCACGAAAGGCGACTCGCTCAAGCTTCTGGAACTTAAGACCGAGGAGAAGCAAACACAACCTCCGCCCCGCTACAGCGAGGCAGGACTCATCAAAGAGCTTGAAAAACGCGGTATTGGCCGACCGTCAACCTATGCGTCAATTATGGAAACGCTGGTGGACCGCGAGTATGTCACTCGCGAAAATCGTTCACTGAAGCCCACCGACACCGGAATGGTGGTGAGTGGATTTCTTGAGGAACACTTCCCTTCCTATATTAGCGACACGTTCACGGCTGAAATGGAAGATGAACTTGACGATATCGCCATCGGTAAACGCGAGTATGAAAAGACGCTTCGCGATTTTTACACACCGTTCCATTCGGATGTGAAGTCAAAAGAAAAATTGGCCAAAGCAACCACACTCGGTGATGCGCCGGAGGAATTTAAATGCCCACTCTGCAAGGGCAAGATGGTATGGAAGCTCGGGAGAGGCGGAAAGTTTATGTCCTGCGAACGCTTCCCCGACTGCACCGGAGCCCTTACGGCGGAAGGACAGGAAATTAAGCCTGATGAGCCGATAGGAGTCTATCCGGAAACCGGTGAGAATGTGTATCTGCTTAATGGACGATTTGGATTTTACGTGCAGGTCGGTCAGGCAGAAAAGGGGGCAAAGGGTAAAAAGGGAGAAAAGGGGAAATCAACAACCGGCACGAAACTTCGCCGAGCGAGTGTACCGAGGACGTATGACGTATCGAAACTTACAATCGCCGATGCGCTGAAGTTTTTGTCGCTTCCTCGAGTACTTGGTGTTCATCCGACAAGCGGAAAGGAAATAGTGGCAAATATGGGGCGATTCGGACCGTACGTCGTGCATGATGGCGATTTTCGCTCCATAAAAGCACCTGACGACGTCTATACTATCGCCCTTCCCCGCGCTCTAGAGATGCTGGCGCAAGAAAAAAAGCCTCGCGGGTTTAGAAAGAAAAAAGAAACACCGGCAACATAATATATGCGCGAAAAACCGAACGGAACTCCGCTCGGTTTTTTGTTTTATGGCCTAAAATATATGTCTGGCGGAAATGCAGGCTATTGACCGTAGCCATAAAAGAATACTTGCTATATAGTGTGCACGGGACTGCCGATGCGTGTGTGCGCATTTGGTTTTTGGGTCATTGACAACCATTTCATGTGGGGAAAGGAGGCGTATGAAAAAAAGTGTTTTAGAAAAGATTAAGCGCCGCCTCAAGGCAAAGTTAGGAACGGCAGACCAACATCTGGTCATCCATGATATTCGCCTCAAGCATAAAGGTCACGTGACCGAAGGGCGGGTTCTCAGAACATCCCATGGGGATTTTATTTTAAAGAGCCCCACTACCAGCGATGTACTCACACTGATTGAGCCGGAACGCACGATGTGTGCGGTCCTGCGCAGTAACCGCGTCAGCACAAGTAACGCGTTTGTCCGTTCTTTGGGGGGATTCGTTGTTCAGCCGGATGGGAGACTGATAGATATGCCGCACCTGAAAGAAGGAGCGGTGTCGCTCACCCTGATGAGTTACAAGTCTGGATCTGTATCGCTTGCGGAGCTTATTCGTAAGAAGGGGCGACGAAAGCATCTTGACCCTCAGTTGGAGGGATACATCAGGGATGCGGCCCACTACTCGGCGCGGAAGCACTCTGGTCCGCTTACGGCGCAAAATTCGACATTCACCGCGCGGCTACAAGAGCCGGCGACATTGCTTCGGATACGATGCCGATATGTTCGCGCGGTCAGACGCAAGATAGATGCGGATATTATCCTAGAAAATGGGCCGCCGGCGTATCTGACGGAAGAGGAGTTGCACGAAGCGAACGCTTTGTGCCTGACACGTTCCCTTGAACTTCTAAAACGAACAGGTGAGGAGTGTCCAATTGACGGTGATTTGACTCCGTGGAACTTGTTATTCCCGCCAGAATATTGGCTTCAGAATGAGCGGAATAACAACGATACCGTGTTCGTTGTGGACACGGGGTCAGTACAGATGGGAGGACCGGCGCTTGATGTTGGGCGGCTCATCGCGTATTTCATCGGAGCCTTTTTCGCAAGCGACGGTCGCTTGCTCTACCGAGAGCTGGCGGAAACGTATCTGCGATACTATACGGAGGAGCGTGCGAATCCGAACATTCTGGAAAGTATGCCTCTCCCGTACTGGAGAGTGGTGCTGTTCACCCTGAATGAACGGAAAGGACTGCTTGGGTTCAAGACAACGGAGCAAATTCGCGCCTTCGCCCAACATGGACTGGAAGTGCTGCGTCGTGGAGCTTTCTTCATGCCGTAGCAAATTGGGGGCTTTTTTCTTTGGTTTTTACCGACGAATTGGCCCCCTTTTATTTTAGTGGGGGGAATGTCGCTCATTTGCCTTGTTAACCAACATTATCTACACTGGAAACATGGCGAGTCTCCAAGAATTGTTGCGGGCCACGCAATTCATGAATGAAGACAAGAAACTCCTTATTACGAGGGTGTATTCCTTTTCCGAGGAAGCTCACAAGAATAGGAAACGTCACTCTGAGTCATCACGTTTTGACCATTCATCCGAAACCGCTAAAATCCTAGCGGAACTCGGAATGGCTCGCCGGACTATTTCGGCAGGATTGTTACATTCAATATTTGAGGATACCACCGTGACTCCCGATGAAATTGACCGCGAATTCGGCAAAGAAATCGGCTTTTTAGTGAAGGCTATCACTGAAGTTGTCTGTTTTGCCTGAAGCAAAGCAGAGAAAGATTTCTCGCGAAACGATGGAAATATATGCTCCTCTTGCCCACCGTCTTGGATTACAGAGAATGAGTCGCGAGATGGAAGACCTTGCTTTTAAATATACGGAGCCGGAACGATATCGGGAAATTGGCGCATGGCTTAAAAGACGTCAGCGGGAAAACCGCCCTCCGCTTGAACGATTTCATAAAACACTCCTGAAGCATCTCGTAAAGGCTGGCCTACGAAATGTGGAAACCGATACTCGCCTAAAAGGAATTTATAGCGTTTACCAAAAAGTCGTCACTCGGAAGAAAGAGCTTGAGGACATTCACGATGTGCTCGCTATCCGCATACAGCTGGAGACGGTAGAAGATTGCTACCGCGCACTCGGGGTTGTCCATGCCGGATGGCGCCCACTCCCGGGGAAAATAAAGGACTATATTGCTTTCCCAAAACCAAACGGCTATCAAAGCATTCACACGACGGTGTTTACGGGAGACGGCCCAATTGTGGAAGTCCAAATCCGAACACATCAAATGCATAACCAGGCTGAATACGGACTCGCAGCACATATCGCGTACAAGGAACGAGGTCGAAATGTTAACGACCCATTTTATTCGTGGTTTGGCCAATTTTTTCCGGCGCCAAAAGATGAAAAGATTGAGACCGAGGTACTTAAACAGCATCCGCATGTTCCCCATTGGCTTAGAAGCATCATTAATCTCCAATCGTTTGTCACAATACAAACGGACCCGACTATGCATCTTAAATCAGACTTCTTTCAAAACAGGATGTTTATTTTTGAGAAAGGAGGTGAGGTGATCGATCTACCCATACATGCCACGGCAATTGATTTCGCCTATGAACTTGATACAGAGCGCGCGAGTCATTTACATGGTGCAAAGGTAAATGGGAAGTTGGTTCCACTTGATACTGAACTTAAAAACGGAGATATTGTGACTCTTGAGACTAGGGATTCATCTCATCCGACGGAAAAGTGGCTTTTATACGCGAAGACAATACTAGCCAAACAGCATATACAGCAGTATCTTAAGTCAAAGATGGGCACTCCTTCGGGCGAAAGAGGTAATACAAAGCGCGTATGACACTCCACGAAATTTTAGAAACCATGAAGACTTCCTCGGTGAAGGACCTCGCGCTCGTGAGTAAGGCGTATACATTCGCGGAAAACGCGCATAAGGACCATAAGCGGTATTCCGGAGAGCCGTACTTTTATCATTTGTGCGAAACCGCAAAGCTTATCGCGGAACTTGGTGCCGACGCCCCAGCCATTGCCGCAGGATTTCTGCACGACACGATTGAAGATGTGAACGTGCTTCCCGAAACGATACGGAAGGAATTCGGAAGCGATGTACTGATGCTCGTTGAGGGCGTCACCAAACTTGGCCGGCTGCGATATAGCGGCGCTGACCGTTATTCGGAAAGTATGCGCCGGATGTTTATCGCGAGCTCCAAGGACCTCCGCGTTCTCATCGTGAAGCTCTGTGACCGGCTTCACAATATGCGCACGCTCCGGTATGTCCCCAAGATAAAACAGGCGCGTATCGCGAAGGAAACACTGGAAATCTATGCGCCCATCGCGTATCGGCTGGGTATCCGGAAAATCAACCGCGAACTTGAGGAGCTTGCGTTCCCGTTCGCGTATCCGGAAGAATTTGGCCGTGTCAAGAAATTAGTGAATGAAAAGAAAAGCGAGCTTCTCAAGAAGATTGAAAAATTTCATAAATCTCTGCTGAAGGGGTTGGTGCGCCAGGGTATTTTGATTGTCCACGCCGAAGAACGTTTGAAGGGACCCTATAGTCTCTACACCAAACTGAAAAACCGTGACTGGGACTTTGAAAAGATTTATGACCTGCTCGCGATCCGCATTATGGTGAAATCGGTTGAGGATTGTTATCGCGCGCTCGGAGTGATTCACGGCATCTGGCGGCCACTCCCCGGACGCATCAAGGACTATATCGCCTTCCCCAAACCGAACGGCTATCGTTCGCTGCATACAACCGTCTTTACCGGAGACGGCGGTATCGTGGAAATCCAAATACGGACAGAGGAGATGCACCGCGAGTCGGAATACGGAGTCGCGCTCCACGCGGATTATAAAGAATCGGACAAGCAGCCGAAGGGCAAGCAAAAGAAGCGTATGTATAGTTCCCTTATTTCCTGGAAAAAGACAAGCGACAAGGGAAAAACGGTGCTACAAATTGAGGACACCGGAAATGGCGTCCCTGCCTGGGTACGTGAGCTTGGTGATTTTGATTCCGTAACGAGCGAGCAAGAATTCTGGGAGAGTCTCCGCGAAGATTTCTTTAAAAACCGTATTTTCATTTTTACGCCAAGAGGAGATGTGGTGGACCTCCCCACCGGTTCATCACCGATTGACTTCGCCTATGCCATTCACTCCGATATCGGCCACCACCTCGTGGGGGCGAAAGTTAACGGAAAACTGGTCTCCATTGATACGGCGCTCCATAACGGAGATATCGTAGAGATACTCACCAAAATTGGCGCGAAGCCCACCGCAAAATGGCTCGCAGTCGTCAAGACAACCATAGCAAAAAAGCACATTCGGAATATGTTGCAGAAACTTAAGCAGTAATACCAATAGCCTATCAATACGAATATACCAATGAAGTCGGCGCTGTTATTTGTACATTGGTACGGATTCGTAATTGGTATTATATTGAAAAATTTTTCACCGAATAGAGGTCTTCGCTGTTTTCTTCAGCCGCCTTTTCCACAGGAGAACGGTCATCAAGCGACCCGATGCCTGACATTGAGGCTGCGTCCGTGACATTTTCCTGTCCCGACAGTGCAATACCGGCAGGGTCAGATACCACAGGAGTCCCGGCAATCTCGGCACCGCGACGCTCAACCGAGGCAATATGCCTATCCAGCATCTCATTCGGGCTCTTCGCTTTGTTCGTTTCCATAAGCTGCAAAAGCGTTCGCAGGTCTTCGTTGGAGAAGAAATCAATGAGAATCTTGCCACCGGCTTCACTGCGTTCTATCTTCACACGAGTACCCAGTTGTTCGCGGAGTTTCTCTTCAAGGGCGGTCAATTCAGGGTCAACGCCGAATTCTTTCTTGCGCGCCCGCTCCACGGCGATACGCCGTGCCATGCTTTCCGCTTCGCGGACCGTGACCTTCTTATACATAATTTCTTTGAACAGTGTGAGTTGCTCTTGCGGGCGCGAGGTGAGCATGAGGAGCGGGCGTGTATGTCCTTCATTGATTTTGCCCGCCGCGAGCGCTGTAAGGATTTCTTCCGGAAGGTCCAAAATGCGGAGTGTGTTGGAAACGTATTCTCGGCTTTTCCCTACCTTCCTCCCGATATCGGCGTGCTTAAAGCCGAATTCATCTACAAGACGCTGAAAGGCACGGGCGCGGTCCACCGAGTTGAGGTCTTCACGCTGGAGGTTTTCAATAATGGCGAGTTCAAGCTTCTCGCGGTCATTCTCCTCACCCTGCCTAATCAGCACCGGTACTTGTGAAATACCCGCGAGGCGTGAGGCGCGTAAACGACGCTCTCCCGAAATGAGTTCGTATTCTGTCGCAAGACCGCCGTCCTCCTTCTGAATTTCCTTCCTCGTGACCACAAGCGGCTGCAAAATACCGTACATGCGGATTGATTCCGCGAGTTCAGACAGGCGGGCTTCATCAAATTCGCGGCGCGGCTGAAACGGGTTCGGCTTAATCTTTTCAACCTCTACCCAAAAAATTGCGTTGTTTACGAAATTCGGCATACAAAAAAGTACCAATCTGCTAATGAGAACCAATCTACAAATACCTACGAATCAAAAATCACGTTGTCTTATTCCTCCTTTACAAAAGGAGGTGCCCGAGTCGGGTACATTATGTGAGCGCCGAGGTGGCGGAATTGGCAGACGCACGGGACTCAAAATCCCGCGATGGCAACATCATGAGGGTTCGATGCCCTCCCTCGGCACAATGAAAAGAAAACTTCTGGTTATCGTCGGGCCGACGGCCGTTGGGAAAAGCGCGCTTTCGGTGGAGCTTGCGCGAACATATAATGGAGAGATTATTTCCGCCGACTCGCGGCAGATCTACACAGGACTTGATATCGGGACTGGCAAAATTACCGTGGAGGAAATGAAAGGTGTTCCCCACCACTTGATTGACGTGGCAAACCCCAAAAAGCAATTTTCGGTCGCCGAGTATCAGACCCTCGCACGCGAGAAGATGGACGATATCTTTTCTCGGGGCAACATCCCGATTATATGCGGGGGGACCGGGCTGTATATAGACGCACTGCTCGGGAAAGTAGTTATTCCCAATGTGCCTCCTAACCCGAAATTACGGAAACAGCTTGAGAAAAAATCCGTTATCGAACTTTTTGCAATGCTCAAACGTCTTGACTCGCGTCGCGCGGAAGGCATTGACCCGCATAATCCACGCCGTCTTATCCGAGCGATAGAGATTGCCAAGGCGCTGGGCACCGTCCCCCGTTATGCTGATATTCTCAAGAATAACAGCATAGATGTTGAACCGCTTTATGTTGGTCTTATGCTTCCTTCGGAAGTTTTGAGGCAAAGAATACATGATCGTCTTTTGTCGCGATTGGATGAAGGGATGCTTATAGAAGCAACCGAACTTCACCGAAAAGGTCTTTCATGGAAACGAATGGAGGACCTTGGACTTGAGTATCGCTATATGTCCCGTCACCTTCGCGGTCTCATATCGCAGGAAGAAATGATTACGCAATTGCAATCCGAAATCTGGCGGTACGCCAAACGGCAGATGACATGGTTTAGGCGGAATACCGAAATAAAATGGTTTTTGCCTAAACAGACGGCGGATATTGAAAGAAAGGTGCGGAATTTTCTGAAGTCATAGGATATGCTATGATGCTTTTCACATAGGGGAGATTAGTTAAGTGGTATAACGGGCGTCTCCAAAACGCCGGTCGGAGGTCCGATTCCTCCATCTCCCGCAATAACAAAAAACCGCCAGAAGGCGGTTTTTTGTTGGACTGGATCCCCGCATCCGCAGGGATGACACAAATATAGTCGCTAGCGCTCCTTATTTATTTTGTGTCATTTCTTTGATTCCTTGTGCACGGTGCGCTTCATACACCACTGACAAAACTTCTTGAGCTCAATTTTGCGCTCAACTTTTTTCTTGTTTTTCTCGCTCCAGTAGTTCGTGCGTTTACACTTGGAACAATTGAGTTTTAGAAGTCGGTCTTGGCTCATAGGAAATAGGTTCTAGCTGTTAGGTTTTAGCTTTTAGGAAAAGGAAGACCAAAAGAATATAGCCTATAAAGGGAGAAAAGGCAACTACCACCCCTCTTGTCCCCTCCTTGGAAAGGAGGGGAGGCCAACTCATTTGTAAATACGCTTAATGAGCGGGTTAAGGCGGGTCACAATCTCATACCACGACGCATCGAGAAGTCCCGCCATACCTTCCGCGGAAGCGGGAGAAGTATCGTCGGCTCCCAGAATAGTAACCTCATCCCCCACCTGTACACCTGCTATTCCTGTTATATCAATGCTTATCATATCCATACTCACCCGTCCAAGAATTTTCGCGTTTTGTCCTCGGACAGAAATATGACCGATAGCCGAGAGTGCCCTTGGATATCCGTGCCAATACCCGATTGGTATGACTGCGATGGTACTCGGACGAAGCAACGTTTCCGTGAGGTCGTAACCAACCCTACTCCCCTTCGGGAGTACTTTCGTCTCGGTGACAAATGACCTCCAAGAAAGTATGGGGTGTAGCGTAATTCTCTTCCTTAGATATGATTTGACCGCGCGTTCGGGCCAAAGCCCATAGAGTCCGATACCGATACGGACCATATCAAAATGCGCTTCGGGAAAAAGCAGAGTTCCTCCCGTCGCGGCGGCGTGCACAATGGGCCGAATATCGTTGTCGGCAAAAGCGGTAATCCATTTTTTGAACTCCTCTATTTGATTCTTGGTATCTTTGGGAAATGCTGGATTTTTTGCGGCGGCGAAGTGGGTAAAGAGGCCTTCGGGGACAGCTTTTAGCTTATAGCTTTTAGCTTTTAGCTTTTTTAAGACTAGGGGCAGGTCAGAGAGAAGAAAGCCTTGGCGGCGCATCCCCGTATCCACCTTTATATGAATCTTGAGTGTCTTAGGAAGTTTCGCCTTCGCAATTGCTTCCAGTGTTTCAAACGTGGAAACGGCCAGCGAGATATCGTCCTTTGCCGCTTCGGCAAACAGTTCCGGCATCGTATAGCCAAGTACCAAAATGGGAAGCTTTACTCCTTCTCGCCGAAGCGCTCGAGCTTCGGTAATGGAATCCACACCAAGAAAGTCCGCACCAAGCTTCTCCATTTCCTTGGAAAACTGAATCAGGTCGTGCCCGTAGGCGTTACTCTTCACCACTGCCATCAATTTCGTCTTTGGAGAAATCAGCTTCTTAAACACGCCGAAATTATGCCCAATGGCCTTTCGGTCTATTTCTATCCATGTGCGAAGCCCTGCTCGTTCATTTTTCTGCATAGTGGAGAGTATAGCGAAATTTGAGAAGGGCGCAACATCGTGTTATAGTGGAAAAGAACACAGCACACCCACATTAAACCCCTAATCCGAACCTTTCTGTTAATACGCTACATTGTAACAAAGTCACATCTTTTTTCATTCCTTTTTCTTTTTCCATCGCTTCAA
>LCQF01000016.1 GCA_001004005.1 Parcubacteria group bacterium GW2011_GWA2_49_9 | reverse complement strand
AAAAGGGGAGCACTCCGACGTGACGTCGGAGGAGGGGTGTTCTACAACAACCCCCGGCGCATAAGAATGCGTCCACCCCCTTTGATAAGGGGGATGTTAAGAGAGTGTGAGGGGTTACGATTAGTTTCCTTGCACGTCCTATAATAGTATGGTATCTTAACCGCAATGGAGAGTCTCTCGGGAATATTACCCTATATCCAAATCGGGTTGTCAGTCCTGCTGATAGCCGTTATTCTGCTGCAGCAATCTTCGGCAGGTCTTGG
The DNA here is from genome assembly GCA_001004005.1 of Parcubacteria group bacterium GW2011_GWA2_49_9. Classification (GTDB taxonomy): domain Bacteria; phylum Patescibacteriota; class Minisyncoccia; order Phycocordibacterales; family UBA10002; genus UBA10002. The sequence continues at coordinate 13,412 of LCQF01000016.1, read as the reverse complement.
GGGTGCTTTCGGCGGAGACAACTTTAGCGCCGGTTTCCACACCAAGCGTGGGTTTGAAAAGACTCTTTTCACCACCAGTATTGTTATTGCCGTTTTGTTCGTCATCTCAACACTCGTTGCGTTGGTCATCCGCTAAACCTAAAATGCGAATACCTCAAATGCAGAATGCGAATTCTGCGAATGAGGAGACTTTATTTGCGGTATTCGCATAGTAATTTGTTGCATTCGCATTATATTTTTTGTGAAAGAAACTCTCAAAAAAGTATTTACCAAACACTTCCGCTTCCCCGCATCAGCCGGTTTGGAACGCGTACGCAGAAACTTCTCGCCAACCGAGAAGCTTATGTTCACGTTCCTCGGTATCCTGCTCGTTACGAGCGCGGGAAGCCTCCTCTATAAATTAAACGCGCTCTTCCTCACGGAAATCCCCGCTCCGGGAGGCGAACTTCGGGAAGGTATCATCGGCTCCCCGCGTTTCGTCAATCCTCTACTTTCGCTCTCCGACGCGGACCGCGACCTCACGACCCTTATCTATTCGGGACTTCTGCGACCCACGCCAAGCGGGAAGCTGGTGCCGGACCTTGCCGAAAGTTATGAGATAGCAGAGGACGGTATGTCCTATACTTTCCGCCTCCGCGCCGACGCGACGTTCCACGATGGGAAGACGGTCACGGCCGACGATGTCGTCTTTACCATCCTGAAAGCCGGAGACCCGATACTGAAAAGTCCGAAACGCGCCAACTGGGAAGGCGTCAAGGTGGAGAAAAAGGACGACCGGACGATTGTCCTCACCCTGAAACAGCCGTACGCGCCGTTTCTTGAGAACGCGACACTGGGCATTCTCCCCAAGCACCTTTGGAAAGACGCGGGGAGCGAGCAGTTCCCATTTTCTCCGCTGAATCTGGATGCCGTAGGAAGCGGTCCATACAAAGTTGAGAAGATTAAGCGCAACACGTCAGGTACCCCGCTTTCGTTTGAGCTTTCCGCTTTCAAAGAATACGCGCAAGGCGCGCCGTATATACAACGCATCATCATATCGTTCTATCAGAGTGAAAAGGACCTCCTCGCGGCGCTCGCGGGTGGTGAAATAGAGAGCGTCAACACGGTTACCCCACAAGCGGCAAAGGACTTGGAAACGCAAGGGCTCCGTATTGAGCGCACGCCGCTCCCCCGAGTTTTTGGCGTCTTCTTCAACCAGAATCAGGCACCGATTCTCGCGGAGAAAGCGGTTCGCCAAGCACTTCTCCTCGCCACCGACAAACAGAAAATAGTTGATACGGTCCTCTCCAGCTACGGCGTACCTATCTCTAGCCCGATTCCGCCGCTTATTCTGGAACAGGACACTCTGGAAGCAACGTCAACGGCCGTCAGACTCGCGCAGGCAAATGCGATTCTTGATAAAGCGAAATGGGTGCGAAACGAACAAACGGGGATGCGCGAACGGACCAAGGGTAAAGGCAAGGAGGCGCAAACACAAGCGCTGTCGTTCTCACTTACCACGGGAGATATCCCCGAACTCCGCGAGAGCGCCGAGCTGCTGAAGGAAATGTGGAAAGCTATCGGCGTGGATGTCCGCGTGCAGATATTTGAGTCGGGAGACCTCAACCAGAATATCATCCGGCCGCGCAAATTTGACGCGCTTCTGTTCGGCGAAATCATCGGCCGTGACCTTGACCTCTTCGCGTTCTGGCACTCCTCACAGCGGAACGACCCCGGCCTCAATATCGCCATGTACACGAACTCAAAGGTTGACAAATTGCTTGAGGAGGCGCGCAAGACGACCGATGAGGAAAAGCGCATCGGAAATTACCAAAGCGCCATCGCGACCATCAGCGCTGACGCTCCCGCCGTCTTTCTCTACTCACCGGAATTCATTTATGTGCTCCCGAAGAATGTGAAGGGATTCACCCTGAACCGGACGACTATTCCCAGCGAGCGCTTTCTTGATATAGAGCACTGGTATGTCAATACGGAGAAAGTATGGAATATCTTCGCCAAAAATCAAGGAACGAAGTGACTATGATTTTTGAGCGCCCTGTTAAATCTTTCAAATCCTGATATGAAGCACTGGTACTATGTATACATTTTGCACTCAAAGAAGGACAAACAATTTTATTCCGGCTTTTCGGAGAATTTGAAAGAAAGATTTGAGCAACACATAAAGGGCGAAGTGGCATCAACGAGGGATAGGCGTCCTCTCAAACTTATTTATTCAGAAGCATGTGTAAACAAAAAGGACGCTCTGCGACGAGAACGATATTTCAAAACATATTACGGCAAAATGTTTCTACATAATCGGCTCAAATCTTATTTAACAGGGTAATAACTTAACAGAAAATAACGGGCAGGCGAAACATACTTTCGTTACCCTGTTAAATCGCCACAAAGCGGCGCCCGCCTACGGCGGATTTAACAGGGTGATGATTTTCTAATCGCTCCGCTCAAGAAAATCAATCATGGAACCCCAACGACACAACAGAAACAACCGCAGGACGGGACGGGAGCGCGTGTATATCGCCCCTCCCCACCATGGGGCAATCGGAGCAGCTAAAAGCCCCGCGGCACCGGTCGGCCAGAGATTCGGCGTGCCGCACAGAGCAAGTAGTACCGGTATCCCAAAGACCTATGCCGGAAGAAACCGTTTTGAACGTCGCGAACGGTTCTCGGACACGCGCCCGGGAGCATTTCCCTCCGCCACCCCTTCACGTCTTACACCGCGAGTGGGAGGAGCACGAAGCTTCTCACCAATCCGACGACCCGCTGCTCGTCCCCTCGGAACAGGAGGACGTCCTCCTGAACGCCGTTCGGGAATGCATCCCTCCGCAGGCACTCCGCGAGGTCACCACACAGGAAACACGAGTGACCGTGGAGAAACGCACAACAAGAAATCAGCTCCCATTCCGCCCTTACGAGAAGATACAGTGCGTGTCATCTGCCTCGGAGGCGTCGAAGAAGTGGGACGCAATATGACGCTCATTGAATTCCGAAACGACATTATCGTTATCGATATGGGACTGCAGTTTAACGACGCGAAAACTCCCGGCATCGACTTCATTCTGCCGAATACCAAATATCTCGAAGAACGAAAAGACAAAATCCGCGCGGTTCTCGTGACTCACGGACACCTCGACCACATCGGCGGTATCCCCTACCTTATGAACCGAATCGGCAACCCGCCGATGTACACGCGAAATCTTACCGCACTGATTATTAAGAAACGCCAGGAAGAGTTTCCTCATCTGCCTCCGCTTGATATTAAAATCGTGGAGGGAAATAACCGTGTGAAATTTGGAGACCTCTCGGTTCGCTTTTTCGGCGTTACCCACTCCATCCCCGACTGTATGGGTATTATTATCGAAACTCCGTACGGAAACATCGTCACACCGGGTGACTATAAACTTGACCATGTGGATGGAGTACCGACTGAAGAAGAAGAGGCAGTGTACGCGCCGTTCGCGAAGGACAACACCCTTCTCCTTCTCACCGACTCAACGAACGTAGATAATCCGGGCTTCTCTACACCTGAACGGTTGGTAGGCGAAAATCTCGCGGAAATCGTCCGCACCACTAAAACACGCCTTATCATTTCCATGTTCGCGTCTCACATCGTCCGCATCGGGCGCATCATTGAGGCGGCGGAGAAGTGTAACAAGAAAGTAGTTATTGAGGGCAGGAGTATGAAGAACAACGTGGATATTTGTATTCTCGCCGGCCTGATTAAAGTAAAAGATGACACCATCGTCCCCTCGACGGAAATCGCGAATTATCCTCCGGACCGAATCATCGTACTCGCGACAGGTGCTCAAGGCGATGAGTTCGCTGCTCTCACAAGACTCGCCAACAAGAGTCACAAACAACTCCGTCTGTCCGAAAACGACACCGTGCTCCTTTCCTCTTCTATCATACCCGGCAATGAAAAAGCTGTTCAGGACCTCAAGGACAACATCGCGCGAAATGGCACGAAAATCATCCATTATCGAACGTCCGAAGTCTATATTCATTCCACCGGACACGGAAACCGCGGAGAGATGGAATGGCTCCATAAGAAAATCAAATCGAAATTCTTTATTCCGATTCACGGAACGCATTATATGCTTCGGCTCCACGCGGAACTCGCGCACGATACAGGCACCCCGAAGCAACATATCGTGATTCCTGATAACTCGATGATTATCGAGATACAAGAAGGAGGAAAGAAAATCGTGGCGTTAAAAGAGAAAGCGCCGAACGGCCCGCTGATGGTTGACGGCTTCGCGGTCGGTGATATGCAGGAAGTGGTGCTTCGCGACCGCCAGATGCTGGCCGAGGAAGGAATGTTTGTGATTATCGCAAGCATCAACTCGTCAAACGGCAAGTTGAAGAAATCTCCCGACATTATCTCCCGCGGATTCGTATACCTTCGTGAATCACAGGACCTCCTGCATCAAACGCGTATCATCATCAAGAAGACGATTGAGGATACAACGCAAGGCATGCACCCGATTAACTTTGAGTATGTAAAGGAGCAACTGACGGATGCCGTTTCTCGATTTTTGTTTCAGAAAACTGCAAAGCGCCCAATTGTTATACCCGTATTACTTGGCGTATAAACGGCATCCGTCATCCCGCACCGGAGCAGTAGCGGAGTAGTCGTAGACTATGATGCGGGATCCAGAAGGAAAAACCGTCTCTCGTTTCCTTTTCCAAAAAACCGCAAAACGGCCGATTGTCATCCCCGTGTTATTGGGGGTGTAATCCCCCTTAGTAAAGGGGGTGCCTCCGTCTTCGGAGGCGGGGGTTGTTTTTTCCTTTCCTCCACCTCAGTTGAGGGGGAGATAGGGAGGGGGGTGGTGTTTCTTATTCCTCCTTTGTAATAGGAGGTGGTGCATTCTGATGCACCGGAGGATTTTATTCTTCACTTTCTTTTACCATTCCCGCGGCGGAGCAGAAGCGGAGTAAGCCTGTAGTCGTAGACTATCGTAGACTATGTGGGAATCTAATCTGATTCAAAGAAGAAACGCAGACACGAATGTATGCGCTGTGTAGGATGTTGAGATGTGCTAGTGGTGTTCAACCCACGTCTGAATCTTTGAAAAGACGCGAAAATCTTCTTGGTCCAACCACTTGCCTGCCTCAATTTGTTTGGCAATGATGAGTACCAGCACCCGAAGCATTTCTTCAGGGGAATCCATGCCGACTTCACCAGTATCTTTTTCGGAGTGCTTCCGTTTGATCCAGAGTGAGAGAAAGCTTATTTCAGTCTCCGCCTGTCCTTTCAGAGCGACGACCTTTTGGCGAGTCTGAAAATAGGAGAGTGGGGGCTTTGCTCCAAGTTCAATTGACTTTGACTTAAGCTCCCCAAAAAGTGCTTCACACTTTCGCTTGAGTTCTGTAAGCACGAGCCGACGTTCTTCGGCCACGGTAATGTCAGGTGGCGGATTATTTTGGTTAAACATCACTTCATATTCACTATCGACGTCTAGGCCCCCATCAGTAATGACCTTGGTCAAGTGTTGTTTCTTCTTCCAATCCTCCAAAAATGACTTCTCCTGCTCCATAAAGCGTTTAGCCGCGTGAGCAGAAACTCGCCACTCTTCACTTCCCGGAAATCCATTCCGAGTGATATTGTCACGAAGTTGTTTGTTGATTTCGTGAATATCTGCACCGAGGACCCTAATTCTCTCCGTCGCTTCTGAAAGTGACCGAGGAAGTTTTTCTGGTCCGTATCGTTTTGGTTCCATAGCGAAACATTGTCAAGGAACTAAGTCATTCACTTAGCGGAAGTACACCTTTAATTAAGAGCTGGCGTACCGAATCATATAAACATTGTGGTAGTGTGCTGTCAAGCAAAATTGTATTTTCAAGGGAATGACACTACGGTTCACCCCCACCCAGTAAACATTCCCTGTTGTTTGGTGTGAGGGTATACTATCCCCATGTCATTCGCATCGTTTCGCCGATTCAGCAAAACCACGCTGTTTTTCCTAGAGGAAGACATCTGTAGTTTTTCGCAAACTACGGCTGGTCAGAAGATTTTTCTCCAAAAAAGAAAATGCCGCGCAACAGGGTGCGCGGGCATTGTGTAACGAAAGCGAGTGCAAGACTTACCCGCAGGTATTGGCGTTGAATATCTCCGACATAATGACATCCACGGTACGTTCCGGTGTTGTACGGAGCGCGAGCACGCGCTCTGCAAGTTCTGGCGCTTCGCCGGCAATGGCCTCAAGCCACTCGTTAGGCAGAGTGATGGTCGTGAGTTTCTCCCAAACCTCCTCTCGGAGTTCAGGAACATGCTTCACGACTTGAAAGAGCGTGCTGTAAAATTCCCGTGACGCCTCAAATGTTTTCGCAATGAGCAACTTCCCGGCCAAGTGTTTATACATGGGTACCTGTCCCACCACAGAGACAAGAGCATTCACATCCCCTTCGCGCTTCACCATTTCCCATGCTTGCTGGGCAAGCGCAGGAACATCGCGCATGATAACGACGGGTTCCTCTCCAGCCGGGTGTTGCAAAAGGAGTTTTCTCCCTGCCTCTTCTCTTAGGGCGGGGACACGCGAAATAATGACGCAGAGGGAGCTGTTGGGGAGTTGCTGAGCGAGGTATATCCTCGCCGTCCTTTCCTGCAGAACTGCATTGTCAATCCGCGTAATGACGTATTCCCAAATCTCATGCTTGTTCGGCACATGGAGACATAGCGCCTCCACAACTTCGGTTTGAAATTCAGGAACCTCCTTTAGCACAGAGAGGAGTACGTCTTTTTTCGGATAGTTCTTGATGAGAACTTGCCCGATAAGTTTCCTCATGTGCCTGTACTCGTCCACGCGGTCAGCACGGAGCAGATGCGAAAGCGTGGATTCACTTGGATTCGTCTCTACCCATTTTTTCCACGCCCGCTCTTGCAGGGGCAATACCACGCGAGCCAGATGGAGAAAATGGTCGGGACTCGGTGACTTCGTTAGGAGTTCATCCCACAACTCTTCAAATTTCTGTGTTTGTCTTGAATTTGCTTTGTCGCTAGTCTTCATCGCGTTTCCTTGGGTTTGAGGTGCTTTGTTTTTGTCTGCCACCACTCTAAAGTAAAAGGAGTATGACGTCAATAGACCGATGGGTAACCCCTCACACTCTCTTAACATCCCCCTTATCAAAGGGGGTGGACGCATTCTTATGCGCCGGGGGATGTTACAGAACACCCCTCCTCCGACGTAACGTCGGAGTGCTCCCCTTGCTAGGGGAGATACAGACGAGTGTGAGGAGTTACACCGATGGTGGAGGTTCTTTTGTTACCTTTTTGCCAAACAAGCTATAATACTTCCATGTCATTCGCATCGTTTCGCCGATTCAGTAAAACCGCCCTCTTTTCCGTCTACCTCCTTTCCTTTTTCTACACGCTCCACGTGGCACTTCCGGTGTACGTAAACTCAACGTTTCTTGCCTCCCTCGTCCCGGAACGGTTTGTCGGACTCATTTTCACGATTTCCTCCTTGCTCACCATAGTCGCGCTTATCACGATCCCGCGCATGCTGAAAGCGGTCGGTGATTATTTCACCACGGTCTTTTTTATCGCCGGTGAGATTGCCTGCCTTATCGGTATTGCCGCATCAAACCAACCCGCAGTCATCGTCACGTTGTTCATACTAAGCTCCGTGCTTATTTCGCTTATTTATTTTGACCTTGACCTTATTGTTGAAGGCTATTCAAAGGATACCGACACCGGAAGCATACGGGGTCTCTATCTCACTTCGGCGAACATCGCGTGGGTTATCGCCCCCGCCCTCTCGTCTGTCCTCCTTATCGGAGACGGGTACTGGCGCGTCTATATTGTCGCGGCCGCTCTCTTCATCCCGTCACTTTTTATTTTCGCTCGGCGGCTGGAACAGTTCAAAGACCCGCTTTACCGGACCGTCCATTTCACGGAGGGGGTCAAGAAGGTGTGGCACGATAAGGACCTCCGACAAATCTTTTGGGCTTCGTTCCTTCTCTATTTCTTCTTCACGGTTATGACTATCTATACACCTATCTATCTGCATGAGCACCTCGGCTTTGCGTGGAAGGAACTGGGTATCATGTTTTCCATCATGTTAGTTCCCTTTCTCCTTCTTGAAGCCCCCCTCGGAAGACTTGCGGATAAAGTGCTGGGCGAAAAAGAGCTCTTGGTTGCTGGATTCGCGATTATCGCGCTTTCTACAACCGTTATTTCGTTTATGACCATACCCACATTCGTTCTGTTCGCGCTCATCCTGTTCACCACACGCGTCGGCGCCGCCATGGTGGAAATCATGACCGAAACCTATTTTTTCAAAAAAATCCGCGCGGGAGACGCGCAAGTTGTTGGTTTAATGCGTGCTCTCCGCCCCGTCGCCGGCGCCATCGCGCCGGTTGCCACCACCATTCTTCTCTCCTTTCTGCCGATTCAGTATATGTTCGTTGCGCTGGGAGCGGTGATGCTTATCGGGGTTCCCGTCAGTTTGGGGTTGAAAGACACTCGCTGAATTGAGAAATTCAGCGAATCCAAAATCTTTAATCATTAATCTTTAACCACTACAGAATTAGTTACGTTAAGGATAAAAGATAAAGGATTAAAGATTAATCTTCATCCTCGTCTTTTTTCTCCACTACTTCTCCGTGCAGACCGTCCTCGCAGTTACAGGGAGTGAGCGCTTCTCCTTCTTTTTTACAATCTTCGGCTTGACACACGCCGGGAGTACTTGACTCTCCGTCGCAGCCGCCGGTACAAATGAAATGTTGCATAAGTATATTGCTACCTTATTTCAACTGTATTTCGCGAAGCATATTTCTATCTATTTCTGAAATAAATTGAAATACGTGGAAATATATTGAAATACCTTGCGTTAAGATATTAATCCTTTTCCTCGCAACCATAATTCTACCGCATCCCTATCCGTATCGGCAAGGATTTCGCCCATGAGGTCAAGCGTTGGGGCTTTACTTTGCCCGCTCTTTTTCACCATTTCATCAAACCACTGCGCGTTCCCCCGCACCTCCCGCTCCTCAAACACCACCTCCTTCTCACGCAAAAAATCAAGCACATCTCTGCACCATGGGCATCCGGATTTTGTGTAGACGAGTAACATAGGAAGAGAATATTCTGTGTCGGGGTGCCGAGAATCGAACTCGGACTGCATGCACCCCATGCATGCGTACTACCACTATACGACACCCCGATATTTAAAAATACAGGCCGCATACCCGCCTCTCCGGCGGGTCGCCGAAGAGGCGACTGCTTTTATACAATACCCTGTCACCGATCTCTTATACTAGCGGACTTGAACTGTAAGAGCAAAAATTGTAACATAGGCAATCCGTGGCGTCTTTGGCTCATTGACATAAAGTTGTTCAGTCAACTTTGTACTTTGTCCCGTTCAAGAGACGATACGGTATGCGCGCAATTTGGAGGGCGCGCATTTTGCTACCTAAAAAGAATAGGCACCCGAAGCACATCATCGTTTTCGGGAAGATCTGACGGATTGTCTTTGTCTAAGACAAGTGTGCCCGCTGTCATAATCGGTACGGTAAATGAAAGCGTTGCTTCAAATGGCACGAATTCGGAAGTCATCCAATTACTTTTCGCAGTAGCGACCCCACGTGCAATAATTTCTCCGTTCCCATCAAAAAGCTTAACGGGAAAACTCGCCTCAAAAAACCAATTTCCCCGCGCCATACCGGAAATCTTGAGCGGACTTGTTATCACTGCATTCGGTCTTGGTTCCGCAATTCGAATGAGGTCGTCCTTCTCCAATTCATTGCCGATATCTTCTTTAAATGTTTGCCCGTCTTTTGTCCTGCACTGACGTGGATAACTTTCCATCACCGGATTGCCCGCATCGGCACATTCGGAAAAGGTTGAAACCAATACGCTGTTTTTGCCACCAAGGAAGTACGACACTCCAGCTATCACGAGAAGAATGACTCCAAAAAGTATCTGTTTGACCGCTTTTTTCCGCCGGGGGTTCATTGCTCTAGAGTATAACAAATTAGCCGAGCTTTTCTATGCGCACACCAACCAGTCTGATTTTTTTCTTCCGCGGATTCTCCTGCCGGTCGAGAAACGGGAAAAACATCTGCGTAACATTCCTGCGGAGTGTCTCCGCGCTCCCCGTTGGTTCCGGTAGTGTCCGAGAGCGGGAAACAGTTTCAAAGTCCGCAAAACGGACCGTAAGCACAATCGTCCGAAACGTCTTGAAACCCTCTTTCGCCATGTACCCAATCAGATTTTTCGCCTGTCGCTCCACATACGGCAGGAGAACTTTCATAGAAAGTGAGTCTTCGGAAAGCGTTTCTTGCTCTCCGATTGATTTCGCGGGGGGTGCTTCCACAACAACTGGTGAATCATCTTCACCTCGCAGTTTTCGGTACAGCTCGCTTCCCCATTTCCCCAAAATTCCCTTTAGTCTCTCCTCGCTAAGCTTTCGCCCGTCGGCGATAGTACGAACACGAAGCCGAGCCAATTTCTCCTCTGCTTTCGGCCCTACCCCGGGGATTTTCCGCACCGAAAGCGGTTCCAGAAACTTCAGAACTTCTTCCGGTAGTATCACCGTGAGACCATTCGGTTTTTGAAAATCAGACGCTATCTTCGCGATAAGTTTATTGGGGCCGATACCGATGGACGAGGAAAGCTTTTCTTTTTTGAGGATATTTTTCTTAATCTTTTCCGCTATTTTTTCTGCTTTTCCAAAACTCCCTGCGAATGAAAGGTCAAAATAACATTCGTCCACCGACACCTGTTCAAGTGCAACATCCCTCTCCCCCTCTTTAGAGGGGGAGATGCCGAAGGCAGAGGGGGTGGCGAAAGGTAAAAGACTTTGCGAAGGAACACAAGGAGAGTGCTTCTGAAGATACGTGACGATAATCTCCATAATCCGTTTTGATGTCTCGCTGTATTTCCGAAATCCCGACGAGATAAATACGACAGGCGGCAGACCTTTTTTTCTCGCCGCCTCCGAAAGCTCCCACGCCTTGCGAATCGGTGTCGCACTTTTGATACCATACGCGCGAGCCGGATAGTTCGCTGTGGAAATAACCCCACGCCCTTTCCCACCCTGCGGGTCCGCCCCCACGGCAATCGGCTGGCCTTTAAGGTACGGCCTCTCCCGCTCTTCCACCGAAGCGAAGAAAGCGTCCATATCCAAGTGAGCGATAATTCTCATCACGCCAGTATAACGCAAAATCTATTCGCCAATTCGCGCGAATTGGCGAATAGCGTGTGCATCCCTTATAGGCTAATTCGCACGAATTAGCCTATAATGGATGCACGATAACATTCCAACATTCTTGAGAATGTTGGAATGTGCTATGTGCCTCTGTTTTAGTTCCCGAAATACGGAAACGGCGGGAAGACGGGGATACCTTCTTTCGCGACGTCTTCTTTTGAATACCAACCCGCTTCGGTTTCGCGTTCTCCTTCCATAAACGTAAACGTATTTTTGCGATAGAGAGATTCATCCGCGAGTTCCCCTTCATACACCAGTACGATTTCGTGTCCTTGCTTGCCGTTGTACGTGAACACATTTTCAAGCACCGACACAAATCGCACCTCCAACGCGTCACACCCCACTTCTTCTTTCATTTCACGTCGGATGGTTTTCGCTCCCGTTTCCCCGAATTCAACATGTCCGCCAAGCGGACGGAGGAACGCCTCTCTCTTCACCGTATCAAACCCACGTGAAAACAGGAGTTTGTCTCCATTCCGCACGATGAGCATTGCTTTGACGATAATTGGCATAAACATTAATTAGAGAATGAACTCTTATTCCTCCTTTTCTAAAGGAGGTGCCGAGTCTGCGAGGCGGAGGATTTAAAAAAATCCCTCCTGCTTAAGAAAGCAGTGCTCCCTTTAGAAAAGGGAGAATTAAGACCTCTGCTTTTCCGCCTTAAAATCCAGTGCGCAAGAATTGGTGCAGTACCGCTTACCCGTTTCCGTTGGACCATCATCAAACATGTGTCCGAGATGCGCGCCACAGTTGGTGCAGGTAATTTCAGTTCGCCTTGTACCCAAGTCCATATCATCCTTAAACGTAACGGCTCCCGGAATCGCCGTATCAAAACTCGGCCAGCCGGTTCCCGATTCAAATTTGGTGTCCGACGGGAAAAGCGGCGTCCCGCACACGACGCACGTGTACATTCCCTTTTCGTGATGGTCCACGAACTTCCCCGTGAATGGCGCCTCCGTCCCTTTCTCCTGCGTCACGCGGTACTGCTCGGGAGTCATCTCCGACATTCGCTTTGCGAAGTCGGAGTCCCGACAGGAGCATCGGGATTTCTTCTTGAGGTCATTATGATTCATACTTTGCCGGTATGTCTGCACGTTTACTAGACGCTAAATAGATATCCGCTCGAATCAAACAACCCGCAAGTGTTTCCAAGAAACCCTCCACGGGATGATGTATCGTTGGCCTTATATATGATTTTGACCGCTCATCAAACATTCCGATAAAATCATGCTTTTTGATTCCTTCAACCACTTCTAAACAATCAAAGTAAACTGACATGTCCTTTAGTACTTTGTCTCTATCAGCCGGATGGTGGAGGATTAACTCTATTGTCCCCACAACAGTGGCAAAGTTGTTGAGACATTTCCACGCCTCTCTTTCCATCTCGGCAGGGTTATGTGCCCTTTTTGCGAACTCAAAATTGTGAAGCTCCTCAAGTGCCAAAGATAAACTATCACGTACGTCTTCTGTAATTCTTTCTACGGAATCGGCATCCGGTGAGGTTGTGGATTCTTTTTCATTTGTCGGTTCGGGAAATTGCAGATATATTTTTGCATCCACTTATTGAATAATAGTGCTATCTCTTCTAAATGCTTCGGCTCTATGAACGTATGCTTCGCGCCTTTGATGATATGCAGTTCCTTGTGACCAGGAAGGGCATCAAGGAGCAGTTTTTGGTGTCCTGAAGGTCTTTTATGTGGGACCAACAACCACCTGAAAAAAACTCTACTCTTTTTCGAGTACATGCCGCACATACTCGTTCTCCGTGTGACACCCCTCAAGGGTTTTCCCAATCGGTACCCGTAACCGGACGGAGCTACCTCCGTCCTCGTCTTCGGCAGTGAATTCCTCCGCCACCGACGCGAACCATGCCCGGAAGACATTCCGAGCCTCCTGCTCGGCTTCTCTCGCAGGTTTTTCGCTCGCGATCTTCTCGAGCTGGAGTCTAACCATCTCGCGAACTTCTGACAGTTGGGGCTCGCAGATGTCTCCATCTTCGACCATTTGATCAAGGTCAAGTCCTTGGTTGAGAGCCCTCATCACCCGGTCGTTTGCCATATCTCTTTGTTGGCGGTCTACGCCGTCATCTTTTCTTTCAACGTTACCTTCTGACATATTTTTGCATCCACTTATTGAATAATAGTGCTATCTCTTCTAAATGCTTCGGCTCTATGAACGTATGCTTCGCGCCTTTGATGATAT
>LCQF01000015.1 GCA_001004005.1 Parcubacteria group bacterium GW2011_GWA2_49_9 | reverse complement strand
CCTGATGAAAAAAGAAAGCGACTTCGCGGTTGGCGAGAAGCATAAACTCCTCAATCAGTTTATGGGTATCCAAGCGCTTTTTCTTGAACACGCGGATAGGACGGCCGGTCTCGTCAAGCTCAAAACCCACCTCGTCTTGTTCAAAGTCAATCGCGCCTTCTTTTGTCTTTTGTGTGCGGAGCTTTTTCGCGATGGTGTTCAGCGTGCGAAGCTCTTCGGCAAGAACCCCACCCTTATCAATAGATTCCTGCGCGGTTTCGTAGGTAAATCGCTTCTGCGAATGAATGACCCCTTTCCCAAACCAACGATTGTGTACCTGCCCGTTGCCGTCCATCTCGAAGACGGCGGAAAAGGCGAGACGGTCCACATCGGGGTTCAGCGAACAGAGGTCGTTAGAAAGCGCGTGGGGAAGCATCGGAATGGTACGGTCCACAAGGTACACCGACGTTCCGCGTTCCCTCGCTTCGCGGTCAAGCGCGGTACCTTCGCGGACATAGTGGGAAACATCGGCGATATGAACTCCTACTTCGTAGAGAGAACCATTAATCTTTAATCCTTTATCCTTAACTTCGGAATCAGAAAATTTTCGGAAAGAGAGCGCATCATCAAAGTCTTTCGCGTTCGCGGGGTCAATGGTGAACAGGGTAGTGGTGCGGAAGTCTCGCCGATTCCTGATTTCCGAAGCAGGAATCGGCGAGCCCCGAACTTGATTCAGGGCCTTTGCCTCTTCGGCGATGTGTTCCGCCTCGGCTTCCACGTCGCGCGGGAACGCACTTTCAAATCCGCGCTCAAGTATAATGCACTCCATTTCCACCTCGTGCTCTCCTTTTTTCCCGATAACTTTCAGAATCGCACCCTGCGGTTCTGCGCCGTCTTTCCATTCCGTAATCTCGGCAAGAGCCTTCAATCCTTTCTGTGCCTCCTTGGGAGGGCGCGGGATAACGATAGGCGCGTACATTCGGAAGTCATCAGGATTCAGTATGAGGCGCGTTCCGCTTTCCTCAATCGTCCCAACGAAACGCATCTTTGCCCGTGTGATAATCCGCACCACTTTTCCTGTCCGGCGCCCGCGTACTTTTCCTTTAAGTGGCAGAACTTCCACTTCGTCGCGGTTTAGTGCCGTAGCAAGATTCGGTGTTTCTACCATCACGTCCTCCCCATGCTTTTCATCCTCAATAAACCCAACCGCGCGTGAATTCACGCTTAAAACACCGCGGATGCTTCCATGGCTTTCCCCTTTCTTTCTGTCATTCCCGCGGAAGCGGGAATCCAGGGGCTTTTTTGGGAATCGTCTGTTTTTCACGTGGCTACTATAGCATACTGGCCATTTTTTGACTTTTTCATAAAGACTGCTATGATAGCTCGCACAAGGTATGTTAATGATTCGACTACAACGCGTTGCTCGCAAACACATCCCGATTTTCCGGGTGGTTTTGACCGACTCAAAAAACTCAACCAAGAGCGGCAAATTCCATGAAGTGCTTGGCTCTTTCAACCTCAAGACAAACGAGAAGACGGTGGATGCCGAACGCGTCAAATACTGGATTTCCAAGGGTGCGCAACCGTCCGGAACGATGCACAACTACCTTGTGCACGAGAAAATCATCGCAGGGAAGAAGATAAACGTCCTCCCGAGACGAACTCCGATTAAAGCGAAAGTTAAAGCGGAAGAAAAGCCCGCTCAAGGCGGGTCCGCCTCTGGCGGAAAGGAGGAAGTGAAAGCTGAATCAACAATAGAGAAAGCGGCTGAAGCTCCTGTTGCGAAGACGGAGTAATCGTAGTAGTATTTTGTACAAGGTCGTACAGTAAGAAGGAATTATCAGGATTTTTAGCAAAGCAAAAAGTATATGGCACAAGAAAGTGATGTCGCGTTTTTGGAGTATGTCGTGAAGGCGCTTGTAGACGCTCCGGATGATGTCAAAATCAACCGCACCGTCGATGAGATGGGAGTTCTCCTTACGCTCTCAATCAGTCCGGTAGACATGGGCAAAGTTATCGGTCGCTCGGGCAATACCGCCAAAGCCATCCGGACACTTCTCCGCGTCGTCGGTATGAAGAACAACGCGCGCGTTAATCTCAAAATCAACGAGCCGGAAGGGGGAACCCGCCCGGAGCGCTCGGCCACGAAGAGCGTGGATGAGGCGATGGAAGACTTGAAGATATAGCTTTTAGGTTCTAGCTGTTAGCTTATAGGTAAGACAAAATTAAAACACAAAACCGCCCGAGGGCGGTTTTGTGTTGTAACCCCTCACACTCTTAACATCCCCCTTATCAAAGGGGGCGGACGCATTCTTATGCGCCGGGGGTTGTTACAGAACACCCCTCCTCGCCAAAGAGGCGCGTGCTCCCCTTGCTAGGGGAGATACAGACGAGCGTGAGGGGTTACTTTGTGTTGTCTTGACATTCTTGCTTATAGACGTAGTGTGTAGAGGAATTCAGTCTAACCTTAAACGAAAGAGATTCAGTATGCACCTTATCATTGCCGGTCGTGGGGCTTTGGCACAAGCTATTGTCACCGCTTGTCAAGACCTTTCAATCAGTTACGCCCTCTTTGATGCAACAGCCACACCTGTTCCCGAATCAGTCGCGGTTCATTGTAGCAAAACTGGGACGATTTTGCCCGACGTGCTCCGTTTTTGTGAGGAACGAAGCATCCCTCTCATTCAGGCTTCAACAGGAATGCAACTTCCCGGCAAAGTGAACACGGTGGTGGTGGACGCGCCCAATCTCGCCCTGCCGATAGTTCGCCTCTTTGGCTGGGTCAAGGGTATGCATCAAGGCTTTGAATCCATAGGCGGGTTTCAGGAAGCCGATGTGGCGGAATCTCATCAGGAGAGCAAGACTTCGGTTCCCGGTACCGCATCTACATTTGCTGATGCTGTTGGTGTGAAAAAAGAGAAGATACGTTCAATTCGTGCTCCGGCGCTACAGCAACAACTCGGCGTTTCGACAGAGCATCTGAATCGTCACGGCTACCACTGGATTACATGGCGTTTCCCGGACCTTGAAGTTGAAGTCAGAACGAGGGTACACGGATTGAGGCCATACGCCTTAGGCGCTATCCATGTTGCCAGAAACTTGCTTGCGACCCCCAACGCTTTTGAGAAAAGGGTCTATTCTGTTATCGCGGTTTCCTAACCGTCGCAACTTTCTAACCTTTCAGCCGCTCTTTCGGGGGCGGTTTTCTTTTTCTTGTCTTTTGTTGACAGACAGTGTAGTTTGTTAGGTTATGAACTTTCATATTGTGACATTGTTTCCCCACGCCTTTGACTCCTATCTCGGGGAGTCCATTTTGAAGCGTGCCATTGGGCATACAGGCCGATTGCACTTGACAATGCATTGACATTTGTATCATCATGGGTAAGCTAGTGCATTTCTACCCGTCAACGGCTATTATATAACAGGTAGCTTACTATAAAAGCAAACACTATGGGAAATAAGGTTCAGTATACATTTGCCAGTTTGTTTGGGAATAACCCAGACATTTCTTTGGAGGAAAAGGTGCGGGTTATGCAGGAAATTCAAAAAATTGGCGGTTTGACTTTCAGGGTGAAAAAAGATACCGAAGGATGGCTTGCCCAATGCAATGAAGCGAAAGGGATTATCACGGGCAATACTAACCCAAGCCCCACCGCAATTGAAATAGAGTCTCAAATACGAGATGCTATTTTTGTCGCTTTCAATATAAAAATTGATAAAAGATCAGTTGCATCCCCGTTTAGTTTTGAGTATTTAATTGACCAGAATCATAATGCCGGAGGAGCGGATCAAAAGGAAACAACTGTGGGTGCAGTTGAATAACGTCAAGCGGCCACAAGAATGGATGAAGGCGGCTGAAAAGCTAGGACTCTCTGTTGCGGCAAGCAGTGGAGGCACTTCGCATTGTACGATACGCGACCCGAATAACCAGAATCGTGAGGATATTAAGAGCCTGATTGCGACTGTTCAGAAAAACCTTTATAAACAGGCAAATCAACACATTTTCAAGCAAATTCTCAATTTTGGTAAAAGTGAGGACGACATTTGGCGTGCGCTCGGGATGCTATGACTTTCCACATCATAACCTTATTCCCACACGCGTTTGATTCCTACCTCGGGGAGTCCATTTTGAAGCGTGCCATTGAAGATAAAAAGATATTGGTGAAGTTTTACAACCCGCGTGATTTCACTGAAGATAAACACAAACGCATAGACCGCGCACCGTACGGTGGCGGTCCGGGGATGGTTATCCAGGCAGAACCCGTCATTAAAGCGGTTGAAAAGGCGGTTCTGTCATCCCTGCGGAAGCAGGGATCCAGAAAAGCAAAACTGGATTCCCGCCTCCGCGGGAATGACAAGACTGGGGCAAGTGCAAAAATTATCTGGTTAAGTCCGAGTGGAAAACAATTTACCAACGAAAGCGGAGTAAAGTACGCGAAACAGAAAGACCTCATCATTATCTGTGGACGGTACGAGGGGATAGACGCGCGGGTGAAGAAAGCAGTGAGCTTAATGCGAATCAGAGGGGGAATGCGAATGCCGCAAATAAGTCTGGAAGAAGTGTCGGTCGGGCCGTTTGTGCTGACCGGCGGGGAACTGCCGGCGATGCTGATGATTGACGTGATTGCGCGACAGGTGGAAGGCGTGCTCGGCGACTTTAATTCTCGCGAAGAAAGTCGTATCGCCAGCCCCGATGTCTATACCCGCCCCGAGGTATTTGAGTACAAGGGTAAAAAACTTCGCGTCCCCAAAATTCTCCTCTCCGGCCATCAAGCGAACATCAACGAGTGGAAACTGAAGCGCAGGAGACAAGTACAAATCTTCGAATGAACTAATTCTACCAATGCTTACCAATAGGATTTTCGGATTCGTATGCATTTGCAGATTAGTATCGGTTTGATTAGTACTTAATCGCGTTGTGCATAAGGCCAGATACATATTGCACTCTTTGGTCTCTCCAAAGCAGTGAGGATTTTCAACAAATTTAAGGGGACAAGGGGGTTCATCAGCACGTGGGAGAGGGTGATACGCTTCCGGTATATGATTACCGAACAAGCAAAGGAGAGGGTCAGGATACTCGCCTTTTGGGACAAGCACGGCACCGAAGCCACCGAGGAAGCCTTTGGAGTCAAGAAACGCACCCTCTACTTGTGGCGAGCGAAGCTCAAAGCAGGTCAGGGTAAGTTGGAAGCTCTCAATAGCGGCAACAAAGCTCCAAAAAAGAAACGTAAGCGTCTCTGGGACATCCGCATCCTAGAGGAGCTACGGCGACTTCGAGGAGAACACCCGAATCTCGGCAAGGAGAAGCTCTACCCGCTCCTTCTTCCTTTCTGCACCGCACGGAAGCTCGAATGTCCCCGACCTCGCACCATCGGACGGCTCATCAAAGACTGTGGAGGTCTTCGAGTGTACCCGCAGAAAGTAACTGGCACCGGACGCATCGTCAAAGCAAACCGCCAGAAAGTCCTTCGTAAACCCAAAGACTTCAAGACGAAGTACGCCGGACACCTCGTGGCGCTCGACACCATTGAACGATTCGTTTTTGGTGTACGCAGATACATCATCACCTTCGAGGACATCCACACCCGCTTTGCGTTTGCGTGGGCTACCTCCTCTCACGCATCACTCGCCGCAAAAGAGTTCTTTGATCTCTGTCGGAAGGTATTTCCGTACCGCATGACGTTCGTGCTGACCGACAACGGCTCGGAGTTCAAGAAAAAGTTCGACGAAGAACTCCGGCGACGGCACCTTGTGCATTACCACACCTACCCGAAGACGCCGAAGATGAACGCCCACATGGAACGGTTCAATCGGACCATTCAAGAGGAATTCGTTGATTACCACGCCAATCTCCTCCTTGATACCGAAGCTTTCAACCGAAAGCTCATGGACTACCTCGCGTTCTACAACACCGAGCGGGTGCACTTCGCCTTCGGGAACAAACTTTCACCTGTCGCCTACATGCTATCATTGCCTCGTTACCAACTAGCCGGAGGTCGGGAGTGCAAAAGTGGATGGCCTTATACACGTTGTTGACAAACAGGGTGTATTGGGTATATATTAGTTAGGTCGTCTTGAAAAAGTAAGTTTGGTTGGTCCACCCGCCCTCAGCGAGTGTGACCTAATATATAAGACATAAAGGCCTAGCTGTGGCGATGAGTCCAGCTGAATGAAAAAAGGAAAAGTCCGCTTCTACCGCGGGCTATTTTCGTCTATACGGAAAGGCAGAACAGATGAATAGATTAACGATAACTCCAGAACAACTCACGAGCATCCTCCAGATGTTCAAGGTGGACATGAGCGAGTGGGGCACTGAAGGCCGGGCCGATGTTCACCGCCTCCTCAAACCGCTTCAAAATGGAGAAGGGGCGCTCCGGATAGACAAAATCGGAATCGCCCTCGTTCTTACGACGGTCCGCGCTCTTATCAAAAACGAGCGGGGAGAGGTCTTGATCGTAGGGTACGAGAAGCGCTACGGAAAAGATAATCGGAACCTTGCCGTCGCGAATCTTCCCGGAGGGAAGGTCGGTAAAGATGAAGACGGTGAGGATGAAGGCATCGAGTACGCTCTCGAGCGCGAGCTTAATGAGGAAGCTGGGTTACGTCGGGGCCGTGACTACACCATAGGCGGCTACCGCAAGGGGAAGGGACCCAAGCGGGTTCTCTCGCTTCCGAACCTTCAAGCCGATATCACCAAGTACATCTTTGAGGTAACGCTCAATCCTGGCCACCGATTACTCACGCTTCTAACCTTCGAATACACGGAGGGGAAAGGGCATAAACTTCTCTTCAAGTGGATACCCGAAACGGAGTGGCTTGAGCGACAAGATAAAATGAACTAGCAGAATACACAGTCAAACCAAAAACGAAAAAACGGAAGGAAATTATGAAGAATCAAGGAAATCAGAATTCAGAACCTCAATTCGAAAAAGAGTTCATCATACAGGGTAACATGGGTACGTCTGGAGAAGAACTCATCACTCGCATGGAAGAAAAAGGAATCTCTGTCGGAAAGGAAACGACAACAGCGATTGGGTTCAGTCGAGTGGAAAAATCTACTGACGTGACCATACGGTTGTTTACTCTTGCGACCTTCCTCTCCTATTTTGGCCTGGAAGTAACGCGAGGAAGACGCAGCGGCAGATACTACTGCTATGGAGAGCGGACACTTCGCCGAGTGCATTCATATGACTTAGACTTCTTGGAGGGATATGAGAGTCCCTATGTCGCACTCGCGTATCCGTTTCCGATTACGGAGCCACGGTGCATACACATAGTGTCCGCCTCGTTCGAAACAGGGGCTGACCAGGATGAAATCGAGTACATTCGCATCACCAGTTATAAGAGGGGTCTAGATATGAGCGTCGTGAAAATTGACAGCCCGGAAAATATGCTTAGCACCCTCCGTTATTACCCCGTACTGTTTGCTCTGGCCAAGAGAAATGATACACGGTCGGAACATCTGCAGAATCAATAGTAATCAAGAAACCAAAAACTGAAAGGAAGGAAATGAAAAGAAAAGCAGAGACAATTCAAACGGAAAACGTACAGTTTGTGAGAAGAGCACAGGCGCTCATTCATCTAGAACCTCTAGAAACAAAAAAGTCGTGGGCAAATAAGCTGTTGGTCTGTGAACCTCAAAACACCGACAGATGGTCCCTTCCCGGCGTGGAACTCAATATCGGCGAACACGCCGAGCGAACTCTCGCCAACTGGGTGAGTGAAGGAACGGGGCAAGCAATACAGGGTTGCAAACTCGTAGGCGTTTCTGAAAGTGCCTACTACAGGGAAAAACCTGGAATTCAAGTTGTGGAAACATGTTTCGTGTTTCATTTTTGTTTAGGCAGCTCTCCATATGCGGACATAAAAAGATGGTCGCGCCACTTGGGAAATAAGTTCCAGTTCAGGTGGATTAAACCAGCCGGCGATTGTGTTAGCCTAAAAATGCTTCATCCGGAGGGTTCGACTGCATTAATCCTTAGTGGATGGTGGGATGGGCGTGAAGGTGGCGGCGACAACCCAACGACTTACGTTGGATTCACGCCAAAAGAAGAAGAGTTTTTTCGCTCGAAAATCCTTCATTCCGCTCTGCAGTTCCGCGAAAAGAAAGGGACTCCTAGGAAAGGAAGAAATGACATCGAGAAACAGAAAGACCACAAACATCAAACTTAAGACGAAAGGTAACGAAGTGAAAGACAAAACGAAAAATAAAAAAAGCAAGCCAAAGAAATCCAATGACGAAATAAGCCGAGAAGTAGGACGCTTGTTTCCGGGCACTATCGCAGCACTCAGGATGGCTCAAGACACCCTACAATCCGTCGATACGTCTCCTTTTACGAAGAATCAATGGTTTTCCTTGACCGTAAAGTTCATGCGGGAAATAGTGTCAATCGGGCGGGCGCTAACTCTAGATGATGTTAGTGACTTATGGAGGATAATCATGCAGACAGAACATTTGATGAAGGATTTGTTCAAGGAGTTACCCAAAATCGAGAAGCGCCGCAGAGCAATCGAGATGGTCGCTCTTGCGATGGTTTGGAAGGCCGCCGCGGCAAAAACCAGCAAAGCGAAAAAGGAGAAAGGTCGCAGATGCTCACGAAAATAGCCGCGTGGATACGGAATCCTGCTCGCGCATTCCGCGAGCAGACATGGAATCAAGAGCAGATAAATCTTGAGTTCCTTAGGGCAAAATACGGGAAGTGGTTCACGGACCTTCCCCCTGAAGCTCAAATAGGCATGACCCACAGTTTTATGGGTCTGCAAAGAAACCGCATCTGGGTGGTGCGGAATGTTCTTATAACCATCTTCGGTTTCGTCAGTCTTGTCGCCTTGTTCTTTCTGAAGCGATAAGATTTTTCCATAAGAAAGCACAGAGCCGATTCACGGGAGTCGGCTCTTTTTTGTGTGGCGGTAAACCCGCCAGCGGGTTGGCGGGTTTAGATACCGCTATGGTTGTATACGGGCGCGTTTCCCGCCGATAAGGCCGAAGGCGATAAGCGCGATGAGAATAAGCGCGAGGCCGAACGTGAGCGCGGTCGTCGCTCCGAAGTTCTGCCAAAGGAGTCCTCCGACAATGCCGGAAATCAAAAGACCGAAACCGATTGCGGCGTTCAGGAGTCCGTACGCATTTCCGCGTTCCTCGGGACTGGTGAGTCGTGCGGCGAAAGACCTCTGGACGCTGTCCGTAGTAGCACTTCCGACGCCGAGGACGATAAAACCGACCGCGAGGGCGACAAGCGTCTGGTCGTAAATAAGGAGGAGATACGCAAGCCCCATAAGCAGATATCCGCCTAAAATCACCGGCTTGTCTCCGACTTTGTCGGCGAGATGGCCGGCTTTCGTGGAGAGAAGGGTATAGGCAACGCTATAGAACAAATAGAAGAGGGGAATAAAGCTGACGCGGAGTCCTAGGTCCTGTGTGCGGAGGAGTAGAAGGGCGATGGGAAGATTGGCGAGCGAAAGCAGGAAGATGATACCAAGAAAACGTTTGAACTCTTTAGTATGCGATGTAAGACGAAGACGTATTTTCTCTCCGCGGGCGTGTACCGCCTGCACCTCCTTAATAAACACAAATGAAAAGAGGGCGAGAATGCCCACGAAAAAAGCGGTGATGAACACGGTATTAAATGCACCCGGGAATCGTTCAAGAATGAGAAACGCGGTGAGCGGACCTAAAATGGAGCCGAGCGAATCCATCGCGCGGTGGAAACCAAACGAACGCCCGATATGTTCGGGATTGGCGGAGAGGGAAAGGAGGGCGTCGCGGGGCGCTTCGCGTATTCCCTTACCGATACGGTCAATGACACGAATACCGAGGATGTGCGATGCCACGGAAGAAATCAGATAAAACGGACGCGTGGCGACCGAGAGGATGTAGCCGGAGAGCGCCAGCATTTTTCGTTTCTGCGTCTTGTCCGAAAGACGTCCGGAAAAGACTTTAGTGAGGTTGGAGATGCCATCGGCGACGCCTTCAATAAATCCGAGTGACGCGGCCCCTGATTTAAGGACGGAGCTGAAGAAAGCGGGGAAGACCGAGACAATCATTTCGTTGGAGAAGTCGTTGAAAAAAGAGACCAGTCCCATAAAGAAAACGTTGCGCTCCACGCCGAAGAGTTTTTTAATCATACGCGATATTGTAGCATAAGTGCTTTGCTATATACTTACCTCTATGCCAGAGCTTCCAAAGCAGATTGACGAGAGACAACTTCGGGAACAGCAAGTAGAGAAAATCACCGATTTCCTTGAGCGTATTGACGCGTATCAATATGCGCAAAACCTTCTCACTCACCCCGAAGCAAGAGATGAATTTCCATTTGAAAAGTTTAAAGACTTTTTAGTCCGAATCAACGGAATTGCAAGAGACATACCGATACATGAGCGGAGAACCGATGGTGAAGAAGTTCATCTTGAAGGTTATGGTAGTGCCGCTGTACCAAGGCACAAGGACAAAGAGGGCCTTTTGAAAGAGGCATATGAGTCGTTAGACAAAATGTCCGCCGAAGACAGGGCGTATCTACTTCCGGCTATGATAAATGAAGTGCATCTTTTTAATGATGGAAATGGGCGGACAAGTAGGATACTCCACACACTTTTACACAAGTTTGCTTCTGAGGCAGAATTTAAGAAAGCCCTCACTACCGCAGTTGGAAGAGATGGGAGGTTTAACGCTCCGGACTTAGACCCATCAATAACGGGAACTGACAGACAAAAGATTGTCATGATGCGACACGGGATAAAGTTTAGCAATGATAGAGACTATTCTCCTGTTGCACCGGAAGATCTGCGGGGATTTTTTGACGTCATTAACAAACCTACTACACCCAATGGAAGAAAGCTTATGAAGATGCGAAAAGGCGACGGCGCATATATTTTCGTTGCTGCGTATGAATGGCTGAAGGAGCAGAGTCTCCTAGAAGATTCTAAGATCTCAAATGGAGATGGGGATTTTCTGTCTCCGGTGAAGATGGAACAAATACTTTCGGACAGTGATTGGACGGAGATTTTTGAAAGGTACTACGCCATAAAGAGGGAACATGCTCGGCTCTTGGTTGAGGCTTTTGTCGAACCTGACAAGTATAAGTGCGTGGACGGCACAATGAATCTCAAGGATTATTTTAAGCATGAAGTGCAAGTAAGATGGAAAAGACACCGGATGTAAAACTATTGATAACCCGATACCCGTCCTTTGAAAACAGAAAAACACCACCACCCCGCCTTCGGCACCCCACCTTATTCCTCCCCTCTAAAGAGGGGAGGAGGGGGAAGACACCACCACCCCTCAATCCCCTCCTTGGAAAGGAGGGGAGGAAGAAAGGAATCTGGATTCCCCTTTTCAGGGGAATGACAGACAAAGGCAGCCTGTGGATAACTACCTTGACAAGAAAGACCCTTTAGGCTAGACTCCTTTGCACCTGCGGAACGAGTGTGTTCTGGCACTGCGGGCAAGGATTAGAAGGAGTTGTCCTCTATAATCTTGCTAAGCATACACTAATCAATCTATTCAAATAAAAAGACCCGAGAGACCGAGGGCCTTTTTTCGTATGCGTCTTGAGAATCAAGAAGCAACGCGACTATGATTCTCTAGACCCCCTCACTCGAAACAAAAGAATGTATCCGAACCTAAACAATCCTGTTATACCCAATACTCCCCCTTTTCCACTAAACGGGTTTCTGTGGTTTCGAGTGAGGGGGTGAAGATTTTTATAAACTCATTATCAGTCGTTTAAAAAATCAATCATGAGTAGAGAATACACTTCAAGCGCGCAGGCACGACCCCAGAAGCACTTCGGTGCCTACAAAGTGCCGCTCACGACACTGCCGAACCTCGTTGAACCTCAAGTTGAGTCGTTCAAGTGGCTCATTGAAACAGGACTCAAAGAAGTGTTTTCCGAATTTTCTTCCATCAAGGATTATTCCGGCAAAAAGTTTGAATTGGATTTCACCGGCTTCAAGCTCCAAGAACCGAAGTACGACGAATTTTACGCGAAGCAAAACAAGCTCTCCTACGAAGCGCCACTCAAGGTAACGGTGCGTCTCAAGAACAAAATCGTGGGTTCCGTGAAGGAACAGGAGATTTTTATGACGGACTTTCCACTCCAGACACAGCACGGCACCTTTATTATCTCCGGTATTGAACGTGTTATCGTGCCCCAGCTTGCGCGGAGTTTCGGCGTCTTTTTCACGGCGGACGAAATCAAAGGCCGTAAATATTTCGGCGCGAAGATTATTCCCGCCCGAGGCGCGTGGATTGAGATTGAAACCGACGTGGACGGCGCGCTCTATGTCCGTATTGACCGCAAACGCAAGTTTGGCGTGACCTCGCTCCTCCGTATTCTCGCCCGCCCAAATTCTGCAAAGCAGAATTTAGGCGGGCAAGGCGCCTTCGGTGAAAAAGAAATTTTTGCTTTGTTTAAAGATGTTCCCGCCGCGGAGGCGCATCTTAAGGCGACAATTGCGAAAGACCACGCGAAGACCACCGACGAGGCGTATGTGGAAATCCACAAGCGTCTTCGTGACGGTGAAATCGGCAGTGTGGAAAATGCGAAAGAATTCATCAACTCCATTTTTGAACCGGAGCGCTACGACCTTTCCAAAGTGGGACGGTTTCGATTCAACAAACGTTTCAAAAAATCAATGGAGGAAAAGGAGATGGACCGAAGGATTATCTCGCTTGACGACCTTGTCACCATTGTCACCAATGTCATTACGCTCAATAACACCGCCGATGCCGTGGAAGATGACATTGACCACCTCGGCTCGCGTCGTGTCCGGTTCGTCGGCGAACTTTTTCAGCAAAAAATCCGCGTCGGTATGGCGCAGATTAAGCGCAACGTGCAGGACCGTATGTCCACCGTGGAGTCCGATGTCACGCTTCCGGTAAACTTCATTTCTCCGAAACCTTTGCAGGCGCGTATCAAGGAATTCTTCACGACAAACCAGCTCTCGCAGTTTATGCAACAGGAGAATATTCTCTCCGAGCTGGAACATTTGCGCACACTTTCGGCGCTCGGTCCCGGAGGTCTGACGCGCGAGCGCGCCGGTTTTGAAGTCCGCGACGTGCACCCGTCGCACTATGGACGTCTTTGTCCTATCCACACACCTGAAGGGCCGAACATCGGTCTTATTCTCCGTCTCTCAACGTACGCAAGGTTGAACCATTTCGGTATGATTGAAACGCCGTACGCGAAGGTTAAGAACGGCAAAATCACAAAAGAAGTGCAATACCTCAACGCACTTGAGGAGGAAAATTTCAAAATCGCTCACGCCGCCACGGCCTATGACGCGAACGGTACTATTCTCGTAGATGAAGTAGAAGTTCGTCTTAACGGAAAACCGGAACTCATTAAGCGCGAGGAGGTGGATTATATTGACGTCGCGACCAATCAGGCCTTTTCCGTGGCGACCTCTATGATTCCGTTCCTTAACCATGACGACGCGAACCGCGCACTCATGGGTTCCAACATGCAGAAACAAGCGACCCCGTGTCTTACGCCGGAAGCTCCGCTCGTCGCGACGGGTATTGAAGAAACCGCCGCCCGTGATACCGGCCGCCTTATTATCGCCGGAGACGATGGAGTCATAAGTCACGTGGACGCGCGCCGCATTATTCTTAAGACGACAAAAGGGAAAGAGCTGGAATACCCGCTCGTTAATTTCTCGCGAACCAACGGATTCACTTCGTTCCACCAGCGCCCCAGCACTTCACTTGGGGATAAAGTGAAGCGTGGTGACGTACTCGCCGATACGTCTTCCAGCGACCGCGGACAGATGGCCCTCGGACAGAACATTCTCATCGCGTTCATGTCTTGGTCCGGTTCCAACTACGAAGACGCCATCATCATTTCGGAACGGCTTGTCAAAGACAGTCGGTTCA
>LCQF01000014.1 GCA_001004005.1 Parcubacteria group bacterium GW2011_GWA2_49_9 | reverse complement strand
CGCGGTGCACCGCTCCTTCACCGAAGGTGCCGACCAACCTTGTGTCCGACGGGAACTGCCAAGCTCACCTCTTCAACCGTATCAATTACAACCAGTGTGTTACGGACAACAAAGACAGAGCCGGCTTTTTCCGGAACGAGTGGCGTATCTATCTTGGGCGAAGTAGCAAACTCTGGCGCGATAAAACTGAACTAGTGGAGCTGGTTGATGACGCGGGAAGGCTGATTGACTCCAGAAGATATTAGTGCCTTCTTAACTTACTTTTGCGTCTCTTGCCTCTCCCCCTTTCCAAGGGGGAGATTGAGAGGGGGTTGGGCGCAAAATTAAGTTACTGTGGCACTAGCTGTCTAAAAGACTGAATAAAAATATCCCCGCCGCCACGGAAACATTCAGTGACTCCTTCTCTCCGTGCATGGGGATTTCGGCGATGCTGTCGCACAGCGCGAGAACATTCTCCGGAATACCGTCAACTTCGTTTCCGAGAACGACCGCAACAGGTCCTGTGGCACGTTCTTTTTTATAGTGGGTGGAACGGGGGCTTTGTTCAAGCGCGACAACGGTTACCTTTTGTTTTTGTAGTTCGCTGATGAGCGTGGCACTGCCTTTACGCTGTTCCCACGGCACACTCTTCTCCGCGCCAAGGGAGACTTTCGCGAAGTCCTTTCGCTCCCGCCCGAACCGGTCTACTGGTGCGGGTGTATAGCCGGTAAGGTATATTCTGGATACTCCGGCCGCATCCGCGGTGCGGAATATGGAACCGACGTTATGGACACTCCGGATGTTATGCAAAATAAGATACACCATTAACTGCTAACTATTGACTGTTAACTGTTAAAAGTCAAAAGTTAATGGTACGATGTAACCATGTTAAATCCTTTCCCCGAACTACTTACCTTTGTCTTTTTCGCTCCTTTCCTCCTGCGCCTCGCGCTTGGCGTCCTCTTTCTGGACTTTGGCCGTCACACGCTCATGAAGGGCCGCGTGGAGCACGGACTGCTGTTTGAGGCCCTTGGATTGAAGCAGGGAACACGCTATGCCGTCGTACTTGGTTCGATTGAACTCATTATCGCGGTTATGTTTATACTCGGCCTGTACACGCAAATCGCCGCGCTTGTCGGTCTTGTTCTCTCACTTTCCGCATATTATCTCAAAGGTAAACACGGTGCACACATTGAACACCGCCGCCATCTCTTCTTTCTAACGGCTATTATCTCCCTCTCGCTTCTTCTCTCGGGCGCGGGCGCGTTCGCGTTTGATTTACCTCTCTAAGGCGCCGATTGTCGCAGATGACGGCGCAGATAAACGCGAATAAAAACAACCGGCTTTTAATTTTGTCCGGTTTGTTGTAAGTTGTATGTTGCCGGTCGTATGTTAATCCCCGCCCATAGCTCAGTTGGTAGAGCAGGTCCCTTTTAAGGACAAGGTCGTAGGTTCGATCCCTACTGGGCGGATTTGAACGAAGTGAAAATCGAACCAAGGAGGTGTGGGACACCTCCGTGTAGGGATCGAAGCCCGATTGAGCTTTTTCTGGAGCCTCTGCGAACAGAAAAACCAACCGGGGTACTGACCCTGTAAGGGTCGAGACCCTACTGGGCGGATAAGAAAAAATTCTATTTTGAAAACCTCTCTTGAGGTTGCTTTTTGCCCCTGTGCGGGTAGTATGGCCACAGTCACCATCAACTCAACTACGGAAAGGAACACCGCATGTATCCGCTTGTCAGAAACCGGCTCTTCAAAACAGATGCAGAAACCGCACACGACGCTGTCATAAAATGGCTGAAACGATTCGGTCGGCTACCACTTCTTCCGCGCCTCGTCCGCACGCTGTACACCGTTCCCGACACGAACCTGAAACAGGAGCTCTGGGGGCTCACGTTCGAAAATCCCGTGGGCCTTGCGGCGGGGATGGATAAGACCGGCGATGAGAGCCTCCTTGGCTGGCAGGCTTTCGGACTCGGTTTCCTCGAAACCGGCGGCTTTACCCTAAAGGGCCAACCGGGCAATGAGAAGCCGCGGATGCACCGCATCGTTGCCGATGAAGCAATCATCAACCGAATGGGGTTCAACAATCCGGGTGCCGAGAAGGCGGCACAGACGCTTGCTTACGTGAAGCCCCGGCTTCGCATTCCACTCTTCATCAATGTCGGGAAGGGAAAGGACACCGCTATCGAAAACGCCCCGAAAGAATATGCTGACATCGTCGAAATCCTCTGGTTGTGCGGCGACGGATTCGTGCTGAATGTCAGCTCACCGAATACGCTTGGTCTGCGCGCACTCCAAGGCAAGGACTTCTTGCGCGCGGTTGTACAGGCCGTACAAGACCGGACCAAGCGCCTGCCGCTCGGGAGACACCGGGAGCCCAAGCCGATTTTGGTGAAAGTGGCTCCCGACCTTACCGACCCGGAGCTCGATGATGTTCTCTTGGTCCTCACCGAGCTTCGGGTGTCGGGTGTCATCGCGACTAATACGACAATCGGTCGTGAAGGCCTATCGGTGCCGACCGATAAGGCATGGGGCCTTAGTGGCCCGCCTCTCTTCCCCAAAAGTTTGCGCATGGTGCGCTACATTCACGTGAAAGCTCCGGAGCTCCCCATCATCGGTTGCGGCGGCATTCGGAGTCTTGAAACCGCTTACCAAATGCGCTGTGCGGGGGCAAGACTCCTGCAGCTCTATACCGGCCTCGTGTATCACGGACCGCGCTTAGTTCCAACGATTAATCGAGGGCTGTCTTGTCAGCTCTAGCCGGATGTTCGAAACGTTCGACCCGCCACATCGCATCACATCACTAGTCGCCAACCCGCCCGCTCACAACGAGCGGGCTTCTTCTTGCCTACCCCGTGAGCATCTCGCTTTTACGGGGTTGCTTTTTTGCTTCGCACGGGTAGGATGAGTCGAGTTTCGATATATTACAGAACAGACTGAACCAACTGAAAGACTACACCATGAACATTCAAAAAAAGCGGCGGTCGTGTGACTTTCACACGCATTTGCGAAGCATCGCCGAGGTCGGCAAGAAAATATTCGAATTCATCGTAAAGCTGAATACATCCGGCTACAAACACGTCGTGGCCGAGCCCAACGCTCCGCTCGATGCGAATGAGCCGAGGCGACACATCGAAACTGCTCAAGATGTCGACATCTACCGTAAGCAGGTTGAGGAAGCGCAACGAGCTGTGGGATCGAAAGCCATTGTCCACTATCTCATCAAGATGACGCCGCGCACTACGCGGACGATCGTAAAAGATGCCATGGGCACCGGCGCGATAGGTATGAAGGAATACCCCGACGGTGTCACAAACAACTCTGAAGGCGGGATTACGGCTGCGGATTTTACGAGTCCACAATTCTATGGATGCCTTCACGAACTGCAAGACCAAGGCGGCATCTATCAAAAACATCCTGAAATGCCTGGCAATGTGTTCTGTATGCGGAGGGAATGCGTGTACAACGACACCGTCACGCGACGACACGCGACAGATTTTCCTGGACTCAAGATATTCCTTGAACACATGACGCATCGCTTCTCATTACAGCTTTTGGAAGAATTCCCGAATGTGTATGGAAGCATCACGGGTCACCATAAGCGATATACGCTGGATGACGTCCTCGGTCAGCACGCACATCACTGCCGTCCTAACGCGAAGGAGCCAGAAGACCGAGACGAGCTTCGTTTGGCGGCGTTTGGAAAGAAACTCGCAATCGCTCACAAGGTGGTTTCTATCACGGACAGCGCATACCATGCTCTGTATCGGAAACTCTTTCTCGCGTGCGCGTGTGCGGGCGTCTTCAACCCCGCTGAGATCGCTCTCGCATGGCTAGCGGTGCTTTTCGAAAAGGAAAATGGTTGGGCGCACTTCGAAGAGTTCACATCACTCAATGGCTGTGCAATCTATGGATTTGAGCCTCCTTCCACAGACGACCTGGTTACTTTCACAGATGAAGAATGGGAAGTACCCCGACTTTACCTGCCGACTGAGCACATCGCTGATGCGGTCGAACCGTTCCTTGCAGGGAACAGACTGAATCGGCGTTTGGTCGTATAACACGCACGGTTCTCTCACAAAGACCGACCCTAGTGGCCGGTCTCTTTTTTACCTTATTTAGCAAATCCCGACGGCCGTCGGGATTTGCTAAAGCGTGAGAATCAGTCGCTCAAGCGCTATCTCAAAATCATGGACGCCTCGGTGAGCGTCGTGATAGAGCGTCACAAATTTGGATGAGAGCTTCTTAAGTTCTTCCTCCGTGTAGTTTTTGAGAAAACTTTTCGCTTTGGTGAATACGAACGGCGCTACCCCTGCTTCTCCTGCCGTCTTTGCGGTCGAGGCGACGAGCATGGACTTTAATTGCCAAAACAAAATACCGTGGATTTCCTCGGGCACCGCTCCGCTTGCGAACGCTTTCTGATACAGTACCCACAAATTCTTTTTATCTCGCCTTCCAAACGCGTCGGTGAGCGAAAAAATATTGAAGTCTTCTTTTTTCTTTCCTTCCTTACTTTCAAAGAGTTGCACCTTCTCGGCCACTTCGGTAATCGCGAGAAGTGTTTTCTTATCTATCTCCCCTTCCAACATGATAAATACGTTCGGGGACGCACCTATTTCTTCCAGCCGGTCCAGAAAGATTTCTTTTGCCTCCTTGTTCTCAAAAAGCGAAACAATCTGCACGATATATGAATTATTGAACAACCCCTGCCCCGCCGTAAGCTCTTGCAGTTTGGCTTCGTTCCAGTTTTCAGTATCAATTCTAAAAAGCTCCGCGTCCGGCTTTTTTTTACGCAACGCCTCTATAAGCGCGTTCGCTTTCTCGCGCGCGGTATCTTTATCGGAGCCGTAGAAGAAGTAGAGCATAGTAAATCATCAATTGCCTATAAAGTGAGAATGATCATAAAAATCCATAAAACCCTTAATTTCTAACACCGCTAGACATTGCCTATAAAAGCCTCTAAAAAGCCAAAGTATAAAAAACACTGACCGAAGCCCCCTTTGGAGTAATTACACCAATATTTTTTAAATCCCTTAAGTCCTTATTTATAGTTGCGCGGGGTGTGCCCTTTAAGATTTTCTGACAATCTTGCACGGTTATTTTCCCTTTGACAAGCAAAGTATCTATAAGCTTCACTTGTCTCTCATTGAGCTTTCTATATTTTCGCCCAAGAAGAATAACCTCGAAATTGTTCACTAGATTCCTAAAAAGTGGGCTTGGTAGCCTCCACTCGGCCATCTTCTTCAAGACTATATCAATCCCCCGTCCGTATTCTTCAAGATAATCTAAATCTCGGAGTCGTCCTGCAATAATAGAATTCCGGCTAAATTGTGCGTCTCGAATGTTTTCAACTGTAACTCCGGGCGGTAAGGATCCCGGATTTAATATTTCAATTCGGTCACTGAACACTTTGATTTGGGTATATGTCTCGATGATTTTGTAGTCTCGGTGAATGACAGCGTTTGCAATAAGCTCGCGAATTGCAGCCTCGGGATACTCAAATTGTTCTAATCTCTTTGTACCCACAATAATGGATGTCTTCCTTATATTCTTTAGTATAAACTTATACGAATCATCGAGCTGTACATCAAGGGTGCCTTTTATATCGGCACTGTCAATAATTTCGCTTGCTGCGTTATTCCCAGCATAGCGAACGCAGCGAATTACATACCTTTCATATGGTGTTCGCTCTTGGGGAATATCTTTTGCAAAGACAAGATACCCAGCAACCGTAGGTTTATACTCTCCGTCAAACTTAGAAAGGATGCCTAGATTTTGCAACAAACCTTCATCGAAGCGTGATTCCGCACCTCTTTTTACCTCTAATTCCCGCTTTTTTAGTAGCCCTAGAATCTTTATATCAGAAAGGTTGGAGCGAGTAGTGTTAGCTGCTTCAGATAAGTCGAACTGGAATTCCTTAGAGGTTGCAATGTAGGTTCTAAACTCGCTATCCGTAATTCTACGGCTTGTATTTCCCTCCCTAATATAAGCACCGTTTGGCAGACCAACAGGTTTATACCAGCAAGGCATGTAATCTTTTGGACATTGTGGAACTTCAACAGCTAAAATAGTTTTCCCTTCAAAATTTATTACGTGGTACTCAGGCCTAAGAACGAAGCTCATTTTATCGTTAAAATACTCAATGAGCTTTCTCTGCATCATGTCCAAGCAGTCACAGCCAACTACTGCATTTAGCTCTTGACTCACTCCAAAAACTATAAGTCCTCCGCCTCGCCTATTGGCAAAAGCAGAAATTGACTTCCAAATATCGTTGGGAATATTGCTTCTCGCTGTCTTAAATTCTAAATCAGACAATTCACTAGACAAAGCAAGGCCGTGTTTAATTTTTTCTATAATTTGTGCTTCTGTCATAACCCTTAATTATCTAGTCTTTTCATCTCCCCCCAATTGTCCCCGACGCTGGCTTCCGCGACAATCGGTACGCCGTGGGTATTCTTCCCATCCAAGACGTGTTCCATAATCTCCTTCACTTTCGCCGAGACTTTTTCCACCAATGATTCTTTTACCTCAAAGACAAGTTCGTCGTGGACCTGCAGAACGAGTGAAACGTCCGTCTCTAGTCCTTCTTGTTTCAGATACGCGTCAATACGCACCATCGCGAGCTTCACGATATCCGCGCCAGTTCCTTGCAGTGGCGCGTTAACCGCCATACGTTCCGCGGCCGAGCGGATATACGGAATGTTTGAGTGAATCGCCTCGTGATAGCGTCGTCTCCCGAAAAGCGTTTCCGTATAGCCAAGCGTGTGCGCGGAGGTGCGCGTCTCATCAAGATAGCGTGCGAGTTCGTAAAAACCGGAGAAGTATTCGTCAAAGTACGCTTGTGCCTCTTCGCGCGTAATAGCCGTCCCGCCTTCGGAAAGCGACTGCC
Organism: Parcubacteria group bacterium GW2011_GWA2_49_9; assembly: GCA_001004005.1. Taxonomy (GTDB): domain Bacteria; phylum Patescibacteriota; class Minisyncoccia; order Phycocordibacterales; family UBA10002; genus UBA10002. The sequence goes on along the minus strand of LCQF01000014.1, from coordinate 16,907 downwards.
GGAGTGAGTTCACTCCCATACCATAGAGGATACCGAAGTTGATGACCTTCGCTTGTCTGCGCATATCCTTGGTCACTTGGTCGCGGGATACATTGAACACTTGTGCGGCCACGGCGGTATGCACGTCTTCCCCGTTCCGGAACACCTCGACGAATTTCTTGTCGCCGGAAAGTATTGCCGCGATGCGGAGCTCGATTTGCGAGTAGTCAATCGAAACAAGTTTGAACCCTTTTTCCGCAACAAACGCGTTACGAATCCGCCGTCCGAGCGTGGTCTGTGTCGGAATATTCTGCAGGTTCGGACTCTCGCATCCCATTCGGCCTGTCGTGGTTCCGGACTGAAGAAACCGAGCATGCAGGCGTCCGCTTGCCCGTTCAAATCCATCGGATTTGTTCGGGTCTGGTGCAACCATTTCGGGAATCGTATCAATGTAGGTGGAGAGCAATTTCTGAAATTCACGATACTCCAGAATCTTCCCGATAATCGGGTGCAATTCGCGCATTTTTTCAAGTTCCGATTCTTTCGTTGAAAGCGCCCCTCCCGCCGTTTTCTTTTGTCGCGCCGCCTTGAGCCCCATTTTCACAAATAGTACTTCACCAAGCTGTTTCGGAGAATTGATATTGAAGTCCACCCCCGCCATTTCCCGAATAGCCTTCTCGCGAAGAGTCAGTTCTTTGTGATACTCCTTGGAAAGTGAGGAGAGGTACGGAACATCAATGCGCACTCCGCGCGCGTTCATTGCTTCAACGACCGGAATAAGCGGAAGCTCAATATCTTCAAGTACACCGATGAGGTTGCGCTCCGCCACCTCTTTAAAGACCGCCTTCCGCGCATCCTTCCAATCTCGTGTCTGCGCGAAGTTGTAAATATCTTCAATGGTCGGGTTGGTGAGGTTGGAATTGATAAGCCAGAGCGCGACGGCTGTCTCTTTGAGTTCCTTTGGCGGGATATTAGATGTGGCGAGTGCTTCCGTAAGTGATGCCTGTGAAGGACTGATGTCTTTATCCCCCTTAGTAAAGGGGGCTGCCTTGGGGGGTTGTGACATCCCTCCTCCGACGTCACGTCGAAGTACTCCCTTTCTTAAGGGAGATTTTTCGTTGGCAGGGGCTGCATCTCCCCTATCAAGGGGAGCACTGCCGTCTTCGGCAGGAGGGGTGTTCTTTTGCAGCGAAGCAACCGCTTCCTTCAACCTCTGTATAAGTTGCCTAAACTCCAGTTCACTGAACAATTTCTCCGCTTTTGAGATATCCACCCCTTCGCTCCACGATTTTTCGGGAAATGAAAAAGTAATCGGCATATCGCGCCGAATCGTACCGAGTACTTTACTAAACTCCGCTTCCTCTTTCCCTTTTTCCAACAACTCCACCATTCGTGGTTTGATTCCTTCGGTAAGCAATTTCTCCTTGCCTTTTTTAAGGGTCTTATACAAATTCTCAATGGAACCGAATTTTAAAATAAGTTCTGTCGCCGTCTTTTCTCCAATACCGGCAACCCCTTTGATATTATCCGATGCATCTCCGCGAAGGCCTTTGTAGTCGGGCAAGAGTTCCGGACCAAAGCCGAACCGTGCCTTCACCGCCTCTTCGTCGTAGAGAATCGTATCGTTAATACCCTTCTTCAACGTGAACACTTGCACTTTCTTGCCGGTAACGAGCTGGAGCGCGTCCATATCGCCTGTGGCGATGATTACATCTACCTGTCTGTCATTCCCGCGAAGGCGGGAATCCAGTGCTCCCTCTCCTTTCTTACCTTTCTGGACCCCAGCTTTCGCTGGGGTGACAACTACCTGCTCAACGATAGTGCCAATAACATCATCGGCTTCAAATCCCTCCTTGTCGTATATCGGAATATTAAAGGCATCAAAAATCTCCCGTGAGCGCTTCATCTGGGAAATCAGCGCGTCATCTGCTTTCGCTCGCCCTGCTTTGTAGTCTTTATACGCCTCATGCCGGAACGTGGGCTTCGGTAGGTCATATGCCGCGGCCATATAGTCGGGTTTGAGGGTGGTGATGATTTTAATCAGCATCGCCGAAAGACCGTAGAGTCCGCCTGTTGGTTCGCCCCGCGAATTGGAAAACTGCGGTAACGCGTGATACGCACGATGCAATATCGCATGCGCGTCTATGAGTACCAGCTTTTTGGGCTCGGTTTTCTCCCCTCCTTTTCCCTCTTTTTCTTTCCTCTTCCTTCCCCCCTCTTTAGAGGGGGGATTGAGGGGGGTGATAATTGCCTTACTTTTGGTTGCTTTGGCTGAAGCTTTGGGCATTTGGACATTATATATCACTAAGTCATTCCTTGCCCCGTGACCGCCTGCCCCGTTGACAGCTTGCTGTTTTTCGGGGTCTTCGGCTTTACGGGGTAGCACCGCTTGGGTATAAAAAAAGCCGACCGAGAAAGAACTCAGGGTCAGCTTGAACCATTCTCATTCCAAATGCACTGGGTTACTTTCCCATCCATTCATACCACAAAATCTCGCCGTTTTTCTTGTTAATGCGACGTACGATAGTAATAGTGTCGCCCTTCCGAAGCAAAGAGGCTGGAACTAATTGTCTAAAACGGTATAAAATCTCGTCCCTCCCAAATCTCAAGGGAACAGTCTTTTGGTCCGGTAGGCGCACAATCACGGTACAACCGAGTAACTCGGGGACTTCCACCTTACTCAGTCCATCTCCGCCAACACTATTTCCGACCATAGCACCGATAATTGCTCCGGGTGTTTTGGCAATCAAGCCGCCGACTACCGCTCCGACTACTGGATGTCCTGCCTTGGCTTCGCTCTTTTTCTCCGAAATCGTCAACACCCGCACCTCCTCCACAATCACCTTTATCTCCTCATTTCTGAAGTTGATGACTGATGGGATGGCCAAATGGGCAAGTACACCAACAAAGAGGACGCCCAACAAACCATAAATGACATTTTTAAGTTTCATTTTCTTCCTTCCATAGTGACTATAATTTTCAAAGTTCATTCGCCTCGGGGCGCTCCCGCTTCAATGTCGGTAGGGCACCATCAGTACGTTCTTTCCTCTACACAGCCCCTCTCAATCTCCCCCTTAGAAAGGGGGAGAGGTTAAGAAAAAGAAATCGTGCGGGTCGTATCGTCTACGAATTCAAAATGGAGTTGTGTGTGGTCTTTGGGGAGAAGGTCGGCCACCTTGTCTGCCCACTCGACGAGAATGAGATTCTTCGGGTCGGTGAGGAGTTCCGAGAAGCGAAGATTTCGAAGTTCGTCGGAGTTCTTGAGACGATATGCATCCACGTGCACAAGTGTAGAAAATGAGCACCCCCTCTCAATCTCCTTCTTAACAGAAGCTGTACACTTTTCACTTTTTGAAGACAAAACGCTCAAAGTCTTGCGAAGCTCCAAGTCTTCGCTTCTCACCTCTAAAGAGGTGGAGAGGCCGTGCGATAACTGGTACTTCTTGAAGATAAGAAACGTTGGGCTGTTAACCACCTCAACCACCCCGAACGCTTTCGCTACCGCCTGCACGAAGGTAGTCTTCCCCGCCCCGAGGTCGCCGTACAGACCAACGACCGTGGCACGGTCAGGTAAGGGCGCGAGACCGAGCGCAAACTCTTGCGCTGTCTTCTGGAATTCGGCTAGATTGTGAGTCTTGGTGCGCATGGAAAAGAGCATACCATAACGAGGACGGGGAGAAGAAAATCCCTCCCGCCTAAGAAGGCGTGTGCTCCTTTTATAACACCCCTCCACTCGAAGACTCGTGTGCTCCCCTTGTTAGGGGAGATGGGGGGAATAAGAGGGTCGGAGTCGGATTCGTAGGTATTCGTAGATTAGTTTCATTCGTTGATTGGTACTTACTTGGTTGTGTTACAATAAAAGTCATGGTTACGTTTGACGATGAAAAAGAGAAACGGGAACTTGCCGATGTACGGGAATCCGAGGAGGAGGACCTTATACAGTTTCTCGCCGAAAAGCATGGGCTTCCCTACATTAACCTTATACCTCTCTCCATAGAGAATGACGCCTTGCGGCTCGTAACCGAAGCGGAGGCGCGCGCCGCGAAGCTCGCCCCTTTCGCGATTAACGGGAAAAAAGTCGGTGTGGCTATGTTCACGCCCAACACTCCGGCGGTACAGGCCGCACTTCATAAACTTACCGTCGCCGGATACGCGGTTGAACTCTACCTCACGTCAACCAAAAGTCTGGAAAAAGCATGGGGTCACTACACGGAAATCTCACACGCAACCTTAAGTCATGCCGGCACGGTGGATATGAGCGTAAATGCGATAAAGGAGGCGGCGGTGAACATTAAGCACCTCGCGGATGTCATTCCGCAAATTGAAACAGTCGTCGCGTCAAAAGAGCAGAACCGCATTTCTCGGCTTGTGGAAACAATCCTCGGAGCGGCAATCGCGCTTGACGCATCGGACATTCATATTGAACCCGAAGAAACCTTCGTTCAATTACGACTGCGTCTTGACGGCATATTACAGGAGGTCATCAAATTTGACCGCGCGACGTACACGCTGATGAATTCACGCATCAAGATTCTTTCGGGTCTTAAACTGAACCTAAGAGAAGAGGCGCAGGACGGGAGGTTCAGCGTAGACCTCGGCGACAGTGCGATTGAAATCCGTACCTCTCTCCTTCCGGGGGCTTACGGCGAATCTATCGTGCTCCGTCTTCTTGACCCGAAATCCATTTCTGTACCGCTGGAAAGTTTGGGTATGCACCCGCTTTTGCTTGCCGCGGTGGAAAAAGAAATCGCGAAGCCGAACGGCATGCTTCTCACGACCGGCCCCACCGGTTCCGGAAAGACGACCACGCTCTACGCGTTCCTTCGGAAAATCCATGTCCCGGGAGTGAAAATCATTACGATTGAAGACCCGATTGAGTATCACCTCTCGGGTATCGTTCAGACACAGGTGGAAGTCAAGAAGAACTACACATTTGCTTCGGGTCTCCGCTCCGTGCTCCGGCAAGACCCTGACGTGATTATGGTTGGTGAAATCCGAGACAGTGAAACAGCGGAGGTTGCGATTAACGCCTCACTCACCGGCCACTTGGTGTTTTCTACGCTCCACACGAACAACGCCGCGGGTACCTTCCCACGCCTTATTGACCTTGGTGTGAACGCGAAGACCATGACATCGGCAATTACGCTCGCGATGGCGCAGCGTCTGGTGCGAAAACTCTGTGCGGTATGTAAGAAAGAGTCTCCCCTTCCGGCAGAAGAGGTCTCTCGTTTTGAAAAAATACTTGCTTCACTCCCCGCAGACGCGCAGCCAACGAATAAAACGGTGATGTGGACGCCTGTCGGGTGTGACAAATGCAATAAAACGGGCTACAAAGGCCGAACCGGCGTGTATGAAGCTATCCGTGCTGACGAAGCAATCGAGAAAGTGGTGCGTGAGAACCCGAGCGAGCGTGAAATTGAAGATGCCGCGCGCCCACAAGGTATTCCGAACATGACGCAGGACGGAATTCTGAAAATTTTGTCGGGAGTGACGTCGCTTGAGGAGCTTGAGCGCGTCATTAATTTGGAATAATTCCTCTTGCGTTTTATTGACGCAACCTGAATTGAATGACGCGCTGTAAAAATGCGGTTGCGCGGTTCAAAAGAGGGCGTAGGATGACAAAGGAAACACAAAACACTCTTTGCTTCGCAAAAAGTGTGTGAGAGGTCCCGCATCAAGTGCGGGATAAAGTTCTAGAGAGAAATCTCTAAGCAATCAAACTTCTAATACAAGTACTAAAAGTTAACATGGAACCTAAGGGGTGTTGCAGAGGAGTACGCCTAAACGAACTTCCAAAACGTCCTCGGTAAAATGTTTGAAACCCCCCACTTTTGATTTCACAGGGTATCCTCCTGTAGAAAACAGAAGCGGAGATGATGATTCGGCCTTAGTCAAGCGTGACTACGGAGGTGGAATCAAAAGTGGGGGGCTGATCGCTTAGAGATTTCTATCGGGAACTTATTTTTCTTGATATAGAACGCCGTAGGATACAACTCCTACGGTAAAAGTAGTGTATCACGGAATTAATTTAATGTCAACCCCGTAGTGAATTTTAGCATTGGCTTCTTAGCCATGTCCCGGCTATGCTCGGGACGATGCTAAAATCTACTACGGGGTCAACCTCCTCCACATACGCCCTTGTAAGGCCGTATTTTATCCTTTGCGCAAGGTGTACATTGAGCGTCATCCACCGTACAATTGAGCGGTATGACTCTATTCGCATGCGCCATTCGCTAAGCGTATCTACATATGACGACTAAAGCCTCAAAGAAAGACCCCGCCTCCACCGTCGCTCCAGATGGAAATGACGTCTATCTTGACCAAGCACTCCGCCCATCGGTGTGGACCGAGTACATTGGGCAAGAAAATATAAAAGAAAACCTGCGGATTCTTTTGCAAGCAGCCAAGGAACGAAAGCATTCACCCGAACACCTTCTCTTCTACGGTCCTCCGGGACTCGGCAAGACCACTCTTGCCCATCTTATCGCCAAAGAGATGAACGCGCAGATGAAGATGACCTCGGGCCCCGCGATAGAGAAAATTGGCGACCTTGCGTCGGTACTCACCAATCTTGAAAGCGGAGACATACTTTTTATAGACGAAATCCACCGTCTCGGAAAACAGATTGAGGAAATCCTCTATCCCGCGATGGAATCGGGACGACTGGATATTATTATCGGCAAAGGACCAAGTGCGCGGACGGTACAGCTTGAGATTCCTCCGTTCACCCTCATTGCGGCGACCACTCGCGTCGCGATGCTCTCTTCCCCACTCCGCTCACGATTTAGCGGTGGGACATTCCGTCTGGAGTACTACACCGAAGCGGAGATAGAAAAAATCCTGAAACGCTCCGCGAAAATCCTTGGCATTGATTCGGAAGACGGTTCGCTTAAAGAAATCGCGATTCGGAGCAGATTTACTCCGCGTACCGCGAACTACTTACTGAAACGCGCTCGCGATTACGCCCAGGTTTACCCGAACACCAATTTTGGCATTGCGTCACGTTCGACTTCAAAGACGTCGTCTAACCGATTTGGTGCAGGAGAAGACTCTAGAGTTATCGCTGAACAAGACGGTGACGCAAAGAACGATGCCAAAATTGGTGAGGGGGTCAAAGCTCCAGCACTGACTAAAGAGTCAGTGCTTTCCGCTTTGAAGCTTCTTGGTGTGGATGAACTCGGTTTACACCCGTCCGACCGCTCTCTTCTGACCGTCCTAATTGAAAAATTCGGCGGTGGCCCCGTCGGCTTAAACACCTTGGGCGCCGCCCTCTCCGAAGAAGAGGCGACGATTGAGGATGTCCACGAGCCCTACCTCATCCAGCTCGGTCTCCTTGAACGCACCCCGCGCGGTAGAAGGGTAACACCTAAGGCTTACGAGCATTTACAAGGATTCAGACAAACTTTAATTTAGGTACACATCGCCGTCGCGCCTGCCCCGTAGTGAGCTCTGCCCTACTACTGGGGTCACCCCGAAAGCCTACGAGCACCTCGGCGGTCTCAAACAAACATTGATATAAAAAACAAAAGTCGCTGATAAGGCGACTTCATTTTCAGGAGATTAAGGATATCTCCAACCGAATCTTCAGTTAGCGGCAGGTGTTTGCCATTGACCGTTCGGGACGACCATCTCAATCCGGTTTCCGGAAATCTCCACAAAGATGGTCAGTTTGCCGTCAGGGTCGAGTTGTCCCCTTTCGTCGGGAATTTTCGTCTGCTTGGTGATGACACCCTGTTGGACCAGTTTCCTGACTTCCTTTCCAGAGTGTTCAATCCAAGCCGCTAACACCGAAGGTGCAATAGCCACAGTATCTAAATCAATGATTTTTGTATTCATAGCGCTATACTGATTTTTCCAAACCAACATAGCGCTATGAACACTTTTGAAAGTACAACTGTTTTCGTCCTTTTGGACTCATCAGGCGAGACTACATCTCGCTAACAGTGGGGCGATTGGTTTTTACTCTCCAATCGCCCCCATATTCAAAGATCACCGCCCTAAAAACTCCGACCACCCAGTCCAGGTCTTTGTATATACCTCATCTGGATTCCTCGGGAGACGTGGGTCCTGCTTCCAAATCTTTCGATAGTCCGTCGAAGTACGAGCACCGAGCGCCTGTGCAGCCAGCCCCGCCTTTTGTCGTGTCGGATAGCAGTTTTTGGCACGTCGTCGCGTCCGTCCGGTCCCGAAGAAGTTGCCCCACGTGGTCCACCCTTTTCCCTTGTATTCCACATCTGGAGCCGAGGGAAGATGAACGACGTCCCCCCACCGTACACGTCGCCGGATTTTTCGATACTCCGTTTTTGTGCGGAGGCCCAATTTCTGTACCACCGCTTTCGCCTCCTCCAGAGAAGAAAAGCGCTCGTGCGAAAGTACTCTTCCTCGCTTGCTACCGGCGCCTCTTTTCTTCATCTTTTTGTGGTTTCCAGAGCACCTATAGTTGCAAAACCATTTTTTGTGCGGGTACAATTTGAGCGCCCGTTTGGCCCACGGCATCGGTTTCATTCCCTTTCTCCCACAAAAATCACAACGGAAGTGGAAAAACTGGGCGGGAGTCCGTCTTAATTGAGGAATCGTTTCATGAACAATTTTCCACAATACAGCTCTCGGTTTCCCCAATTCTTTTGAGAGCGGGACAATGCCTCCGGCTTGTTTGAGCATTTTCCGAAGTGTTTTCGGGGTCACCAGTTTGGTTACCAGAACATGGTTATTCGGAAACGCTCTTTGCGCGTACCAGATCGGTTCCCGCTCCGCCGCCTTGCCAGTTAGGCCAATTGACCGTACTATCTGCCGACCTCGTTCGCGAGTAAGCTCCACATTCTCGGTTTCGTGAAGCTTTCGCATAAGGTCTGTGATAGTTTCCCCGCCTCTTTTTAAGGCGTACTCGATGGCATCTCGACCACCAAGCAATCGGACATACTCGTCTTCTTTTCTGTTCATCCGCCCTCCTTTTTTTGGTTTGAGATTTGTGAAATTGTGTAAGGACCTTTCAACCAGAAAGCAAAATCCTGTATTTTGTATAACACAAACACAGGCCTGTTGTCAAACTTGATTCGGAGAAACTTCGTAGACTCTATAGACCGCATCTTCCCCTTCATCGTAATAGTCGGGAACGAGAGCTTCTTCTATTGATTGAACCCCCATCCTTTCCAGCGCCTCCCTCCGCGTATCAAGCATGGCGAGAGAACTAGGCCGTAGGTGCATATCGAAAAGTACCGGCTTACCCTCGCCACTAGCTCTTTCCTGTAACCTCCCCACCATAGCTTCAATGAGCTTCCACCCCACACCCTGACGCTGGGCTTCCGGCGCCACAGCAATATCTTCGAGATAGACCGATTTGTCTCCCTCATCTGTTTCATCCTCAACGGCGACAGCATAGGCAATCATTTCTAGTTTTGTACTGCCGGGTGCCATACCCCATGTTGCGACGGAATATTCGAGACCGCTCCCGTCTTTAATATCTTGAATTAGTCCTTGTCCTTGTATAAGTTCAGTGTCACTTGCATACACTCTGCGTTCAAGCTCACGAATTGAGCTGAAATCGTCCTCGGTTAGAGCTTGGACGTTTACATCACTAAACACAACCCTCTCGACTCCCGAATCTTTCTGTCCGCCTTCTACCTTTTTTGCTACAACCTTCTTTCCCTTTTCCCAAACTATTTTGACATTAACATCTTCTGCTTCTAAGAAGTAACCGTCAGTCCTGTTTGTCCCACCAATCTTTTTATATTTGCCTGCGTCATCAGCCATCTTTGACAACTCTCCTCCCGTCGGCATGTCATTGTTCGCTTTTCCAAGTACAATTTTCTTAACGCCGAGAGCTTTGGCATAGCCCTCAAGATAGATGAAGAGTTCTTTCGTAAGCTGTTCAGAAAAATTAGCGCTGAAAAGCGTATTTGATTCAATATTGTCTACAATCAAAGCCGGCTTGCCGTTTTCATCCTCACCAAGCCAACACCACGCCGCGGTTATGGGCTCGTTCTTCGTTTCATCCCAGATATTCACAATTTGAATGCCGAGGTCGGTATTGTAATCGGCAATCGGGGATTCAGAACCGTGGTATGAACTATCTATACAAATACAGCACGGTGAATAATTCCCTTGATACAAGTCAACATCCGGGTTTCTAGTCCAGACAAAGATAGTCATAGGACGACTCTCCATTTCCTCTTTTGTCTTAGTGGACTTCGGGGAAAATAGGTTTTTCAGCATACTTCGGTCGGCATCAAAGTGGTTGAACTGTTCGGCAAGTCGAGTATTTATATCCTGAACCAAAGCGGCTGCTCGATCACCGCCTAAAGCGGGAGTAATCATATTCTTAATATTCGCACGGAAATCTTCAATGCGGCGCTCCATTACCGAAAACTTACCGCGTAAATCTTCTTTTGCGGCACCGATCTTGCGTTTAATGTCCTGTATCTTTTTGCCAGATGGCATCTTCTCGGCAAGGGCCTCTCCGAGTTCTCTTTCGGTAGCGACAAAGGTTTCTTGAGATTTAAATACATCTTCTTTAAGACGCTGGAAAGAAGCCACATCAGCCAAAAGTTTATCCCATAGTACGCCTTTACGCTCTTGTGAGGACTTCGCTTTCAAGTTTTCTATTCCTTTTTCAATACCAGCCGCTTTTTTGTCATTACCTTCGGCGCGAGCTTTTTCTAAAGCTGATGTCATCTTCTGAAGCTCTTCTGTGGGTACTTCGCCCTTACCGAGCTTTATCTCAAAAGCCATCAGCTCTGTACGATACTCGGTCAATACTTCTTTAATGGTATAAGCGTAGGTATCAATCGTTTCCTTAATTCTTTCAATCGGAGTATTTATTATTTCCGAGAATGCCAACGTATTCTCACTGGAACCGAGATTGAAATAAGCAACGTCATCATAGTTAAGCCACCGTTCAGAATTGACCCCTGTTTCATCAATAGCTTCAATTATTTCTCTATTTTTCCCGAACCCCATTAGAGCCTCTTGCATCAGTGCGCGAAATTCAACTGACTGCGGGTCAATATCCGGATGTTCAGCCGTAATTTTCTTCTTGCAGGCAAATTGAGTTTTTATACTCTCTTGTGCGGGACCGTCGAACTGCCGATACTTAACAAGAAGACGAGAACCAAAACGCGGATTGTTGGCAATCGCATCTAAGAGAAAAGGATTCTCTTTAGCCACATTAAGGATTTTATTAGGGTCACTTCTGAATTCAAGAAGACTTAATAATAGGTCAGGAGTTTTTTCAGCTTGCGTGGCAAATTCAGGAGAAATAGCTCGCAAGGAAGATACGAGTGTTCGCATTTCTGGAATAACAGTAAATATATCCTCACTATTAACGCTTACTTTAAACTTCTCTTTGATTTTCTCTGCCGTTTCCGTTTTATTTTCAGCTAAACATGTCAAAAAAGCTTTTTTTGAAGCTTCCGATATATATTCAGAAGAAAGATCAAATTGCTCTGATATTTTTAGTGCATATTCAATACTGCCACTCTCTAACTTCTGTGCCATAGCTTCTTTAGCGACTTTCCGGCACGCTTCAGCCGAAAGAGAAAAACTATCCCTAATTTTTATAGCGTCATCAATATTTCCGCGATTTACATTTGTTAATCGTGCGAGCATCCCTTCCATAGCGGCTTTTTCCGTGTTCTCATCTGAAAGAGAAAAGACATCTCTAATTTTTAAAGCATAATCTATATTTCCAACTGATAAACATTTAACCAATCTAGCGCCTGCTTGGGCATGAACCCCTTTGGATGTGATAAAATCGGCGGGAATTGAAAATTCCTTAATAATTGCAGCGATACGGTTAAAATATTCCCCATCAACAGATCCGTTCAATATCCAAATTATCATTCCTTCCCTAGTTGCTTCCTGTACTTCTACAGAAGAAATCATTTCAGCAGAAAAATGAAACCCATTTTTTATGTTAACGGCAGTATCAATTCGATTGGTTCCAGATGATACGGCTTTTATCATCTCTTCTTTTGCAATTTGAATCATCGCCTCAATGGGAAGTAAAAACTTTTCTTGAATCTCCAGAGCGCGTTCAACAGCTCCCTCTGCGAGGCACTTCACTACACCCTTTTTGGTTGCCTCTTGTACTTCTGGAGAAGAAATTACTTCTGTCGTAAATGAAAACTCACTTCTCACATTACTGGCCTCATAAATACTTCTGTTAGATAATAGGACCATCATCCCTTCTTTGGCGGCTTGTTGCATGAGTTCGGGAGACACAGCAAATTGCCCTTGCGTTTTTCGAGCTTCGTTAATATGTCCCTTTGACAGTTCATTTGTTATGAATATTTTGGCGGCATTTTGAATCTCTGGTGAAGAAATAATTTCTGCAGAAAGCGGGATTCCATCTTTGATTTTTATTGCATCCCGGTCACCTCCTTTCGATAGAAGCCCGATAATCCTATTTTTGGCTGCTTGTTGAATTTCGGAAGACGACATGACTTCCGAAGGAACTGAAAATTTATCTCTAACCTCGTTTATCTTATTGAAATAATTATTATTAATGTATGATGTTCCCGACACATAATTGACGATTGCTCCTTTTGCCGCTCTTTGGATTTCTGGTGACAGAAAGAATTCAGAAGGAATTTGAACCTGGTCTCTTATCTTCACGGCGTTATCAATCTCCCCCTCTGACAAGCACTTAACCATGCCGGTCTTTGCCGCGTTTTGAATCTCTAGTGAGGAAAGAAAATCAACCGGAATCGAAAACTGGTCCCTAATCAAGACGGCACTGTCAACGGATCCATTCAATAAACGATTTTCCATTCCTTTTTTAGCAGCTTCTTGAACGTTATCCGCTGAAAGTAAAAACTTTTCCTGAATTTCCTTACCGTAGCGAATAAAAAAGTTATCATAACTCTGGCGTCCTTCAGAGAGTCTGAGGACCATTAAGTCTCTTGCGACTTTTTGAACCTCTGGCAAAGCAAAAGTCTCATCAGAAACTGCAAATGTGCTTTTTATACGCAGAGCGGTATCAATAATATCGCCATATTCATTACGAAAGAGACAGTTGACTATTGCGCTCTTGGCTGCTTGCTGAATCTCCGGAGATGCAAGAACGCTCGCGGGAAGAATAAACTTTTCTAAAACTTCCTGCGCCCCCTCTACATACCCATCTGACAGCAGTCTCACAACCGTATCTTTTGCCGCCTCTTGCACCTCCGGAGACAGAAGAACTTCGTCTGAAAGTTTCAGTTCTTCCTTAATTTTCAGAGCACTCCAGTAAGAATTACGGTAAGAGTGTTTACGATGGTTTCTCGATGATGTTCCTGATAACTGAGAAATCATTCCCTCCTTGCCCGCAACGAATAAGTCTTCTGCGGAAAAAGAGAAGGCGTCTTTAAGCTCAAAAACTGTTTTAGTTTCAAGATAATCCTCAGCTAAGCAGTCAAGTATGCTCTTTCTAACCGCCCTTTGGACTTCTGGTGAAGAAATAGTAGTGATAGAAAGAGAAAGCTTTTCTTTCAACTGGATAGCTCTATCAATGTAGCCGTCCGAGAGAAGATTAACTAAGACTTCTTTGAGTGCTTTTTCGGCTTCAGGTGATTTGAGGAGAGTAGCATTTTCACTTTCTTCCGAAGGAAAAAAAATATTTACTATTTCTTCAACTCCTTCCGGAGTGCCGCTTGACGCGCGATGTATCATTTCCTCTTCAAGAGATTTTATTTGTTCCGAAGAAGTAATAACCTCTGCAGGAAGAGCGAAGCGATTTTTGATCTCAATAGCCCGAACAACGTCCCTGTTTAACAGGCATACTGCAACGCCGTCTCTAGCAGCTTCTTGAACTTCAGAGGAAGAGATAATGCTCTGAGGTATGTTAAACCTAGGTCTCTCAAAATCCAAGTCATCTTCTGAATTATAATCACCATAGCTGTCAACCCCATCTTCCTCGGGTTCGGGACGGACATTGTCTACATTCTCAAGGCTGTCCTCTTTGTAGTAGATACGGCCTTTCCGTAATTTGTCTATCAACTCTTTTTTTGCCCTTTCCTGTATTGCTTCTTTTTTCTTTACTTCATCAACGCCAAACTTCCCAACCATATCTTCGGGTTTCAACGAAATCTCTAATTTTTCAGATTCCGAACCAAGTTTCTCCTTCATGCCACCATTATATATGCCTCTAGGGAAGTTTGCGCAAGCGAGAAATGCCAACAACGGCATATATAAGCTCCTCGGCTCGGAAATGCAAACTCAGGGCAGTTTACATTTCTCTCGCTCTACGTCGCTTATAGGCAAGCGGGGGCGAAAAGAAAGCGGCGGTGTTGAAGTGATAACTAGAATATGGTATGATTACTTGTATGAATACTGTTACTATCACCAAAACACAATATCGTGCGCTTAAAGAGCGCGCGGACGCATACGCGCGAATCACTTCGGTCGTGCGAAATGACCTCTTTGCTCCGCCGCCGATACGCAATCTGAAAGCAACCATAGACGCCTTCCGCAAAACCGGTAAATACAACACGGCATTCCTGAAAAGTTTGGAACGCGGACTCCGTGAATCAGCCTTTATTACTAAGTAGTCTTTGCGTATGTTGGTTTTGCCGATTAAAAAGCGGCTCCTGTATTACCTCCGCACACATGGACTGGAAGAAAAATTTGAGAAACAGCGAATGTTGTTTGAGATTAATCCGTATCATCCAAGCCTGAACTTAGAGTTGCTTGAGCCAAAGCGCCTTCGTTATTTTAGTTTTCGCGTGGATAGAAAATACCGCGCGGTTTTTATTTTCATCAAGCCGGAGATGGTAGAAATTATTGACATAAATAACCATTATCGTTAGTCCGATGTCCGGGCATAATAAGTGGTCGCAGATAAAGCTAAAGAAAGGAAAGACTGACGCAAAAAAGAGTCAGGTGTTTTCCAAGTACGCGAAACTCATTGCCAATGAGGCGCGGATGGCCAAGGGAAATAAAGACGCCCCTTCCCTTCGGGCGGCGATTGAGCGGGCGCGTAAGGAGAATATGCCCAGTGACAACATTGAGCGCGCGATTAAAAAAGCGACGGAAGGTGGTGGCGCATTGGAGGCGATTATGTATGAAGGATACGGACCGGGTGGTGTCGCCTTGCTTATTGAAGTACTCACCGATAGCCGAAACCGCTCGGCGGGAGAGATAAAGCATTTACTTGCTGAGAATGGAGGGAACTTGGCGGGTCCGGGGGCGGCAGTGTGGGCGTTTGAGAAAGTAGACCATAATGCGAATACCACAAATAGGAATGCGAATTCTGCGAATGAAAACAGCAAATGGAGAGCGACGACGACAGTTCCGCTGGAAGACGCGGATTTGGAAAAGCTGGACAAGCTGGTGGAGGCGCTGGAGGCGAATGAGGATGTGCAGGAAGTTATCACCAATGCCGAGTAAAAGCGGTACTGAACCCTTATATTTCGTCTTCGCTCGGACGCCATGAAAGCTAAGAAGTTCTCTCGGCGCTCCTCGCTAGCCGAAATAAGAACTCGGCGTTTGTGAAATTTTCAATTTACAATTCTCAGTTTTCAAATAAAAACGAATATGGAGATTAAGAACATAGTTGCTTTTACGGAATTTCTGGGGAAAATGTCGGCCATTAAGCGGACCGTAAAACTGAAGGCGACCAATGATTTCGAAAATGACGCAGAGCACAGCTTTCAGGTTGCCCTGGTGTCTTGGTATATAGCCGATGCGCTTAAGATTCCGGTGAATATGGAACGCCTCCTTGCGTATGCGCTCGTGCACGACCTTGTAGAGATACACGCGGGTGATACAGACCCGTTCAAAGGCTCAAAAGAGTACGTGGATTTAAAGGAGGCAAGGGAAAAAGAAGCGCTGAAAACCATTAGAGACTCGTTCCCACTGTTCCCGTCGCTTCCCGCTACCATTGAGGGGTATGAGGCGCTTGCAGACGAAGAATCGGCCATTGTACATTTTGTGGACAAGATGTTGCCGGATATTAATACCTGGCTTGCAAATGACCCGTACTATCGAGACAACAAAGTGACGTATGAGGCGTGGAGGAAGTGGATTGACGGGAAAATTGAAAAAGCTGGCATAAAAGATGAGAGAATGAAGACGTTAGTGAACGATTTTTTGATACACGCAAAGGAAAAGACCGATTTCTTCCTGCCCCTTTAACTTGTGGCCGTTAAGGGTTAATTGTTAATTGTTAACGGTTATTGCTAAGATTCTGCTATGAGAATCTTAGCAATTGACCCCGGATACGAGCGCCTCGGTATTGCGGTGCTGGAGAAACTGCCAAAGCAGAAAGAAACACTGCTCTATTCTTCGTGTGTACGAACGGCAAAAGAACTTCCCCACGCCGAGCGTCTGCTCAAAATCGCGGACGGGGTTAGAAAAGTAATTGACGAGTTTGAGCCGGAAGCCTGCGCACTTGAAACACTCTTTCTCGCGGTTAACCAGAAAACAGTTATGCCGGTAGCCGAGGCTCGCGGTGCCGTACTCGTAGAAGCGGCTCGTGCCGGCCTTCGGGTGTATGAATATTCTCCTCCTCAAATAAAAATTGCGGTAACGGGGTACGGCAAAAGCGACAAGGCACAGGTGATTGAGATGGTAAAGAAACTGATAACGATTCCAGACAAACAACCCTCCTCCGACTCGGAAGTCGGAGTGCTCCCTTTATTAAGGGAGAATAAATCCCTCCCGCCGAAGACGGCGAGTGCTCCCTTTAAAAAAGGGAGAATAAGACTGGATGATGAATACGATGCCATCGCGGTAGGGCTGACGTGTCTCGCGTCAGAGAGAGTGAACAACAAGTGACAGATAACTGAATAACTGGGTAAGCACAACCCTCCTCCGACTCGGAAGTCGGAGTGCTCCCTTTATTAAGGGAGATTATCCACAGGTATGTGCCCCTTGCCAAAATCTAACGGTATTGGTACATTCGGGAACAACTTAGCAATTAGGTTTAATAAAACGTATGGATGAAGACACAG
>LCQF01000013.1 GCA_001004005.1 Parcubacteria group bacterium GW2011_GWA2_49_9 | reverse complement strand
CGTTCGGTGAAAATACAATACCGGTGAAGATGCCGGTTACCTGCAGCTAGACGAAAAGACCCCGGAAGCTTTACTGCAACTTGGTATTGCCTGTATGTTCTTGATGCGTAGCGTAGATGGTAGGATTTGAAGCGTTGATTTCGGTTGACGTGGATCCGTCGATGAAACACCATTCTTTAAGAATATACATGCTAACCTTGCCGGCAAAAACGGCAAGAGACAGTACCTGGCGGGCAGTTTTAGTGGGGCGCTACCCTCCTAAAGAGTAACGGAGGGGTCCATCAAGGTTCTCTAGGCGCGAATGGAAACCGTGCCGATAGTGCAATGGCATAAGAGAGCCTAACTGTAAGACGTAAGTGTCGAGCAGACGCGAAAGCGGGGCATAGTGAACCGACCACCACGCCCGAACGTACCGTTCGGTACGGGCGGGTACGCATTAGATGCGGTGGAAGATTATCTGCTAAAAGCTACTCCGGGGATAACAGGCTAGTTCCGCCTAAGAGTCCATATCGACGGCGGAGTTCGGCACCTTAACTCTTGAATTAAACCTCAAGAAACATCGGGGTGCCTAGAGGAGCAATCCTCTACAAAAACAAATTGGCTATAACGGTGAACTCCATACAGAAGCCACCACGAAAGTGGTACAATATATGTATGGACAATGCCGTGGGAAGATTAACTCAATTCCAGAAATCACTCATTATAGGAACACTACTCGGCGACGGGTATGTGCGAATCGTTCCTGGACGAAAAGATGCATTTCTCGAAGTAAATCATTCATATTCACAACGTGAATATGTGGAATGGAAGTATGAAATGCTGAAAAATGTCGTTCGGGGAGTGCCAAAACTTCGAAAAAGTAATGGCACAAGACTTGCCTATCGTTTCTACACTCGTGCATTTCCGGAAGTAACAGAGTTGTATCAGCGCTTCTATCAGAATGGAATAAAAATCATTCCAAAAGTGGAGTTGGATTCGGTGATGCTCGCAATATGGTACATGGATGAGGGCAGTAGATGCCGCCCGTCCGATGTTTATCTTAATACTCAACAGTTCAGCGTTGAGGACCAAAAAAAGATTTTGGCGATGCTAAAAGAAATTGGGTTGGATGCATCGTTAAACAAAGATAAAACGTATTGGAGAGTTCGATTCAAAAAATCCAGTATTCCGCTACTTATAGAAAAGATACAACCGTACATAGTTCCGTCTATGTGTTATAAAATTGGGTTAAAACCCGTAGAGACTACACGCCAATCTCCAGTTGCAATGACATCTGGATGAAGACATAGTCCGATCCTGCGAGTAATCGCAGACAAATACCGACAAGCGATGTCGGCTCACCACATCCCGGGGCTGGAGAAAACATAACTTCTCTCCTTGGTAGAAATGCCAAGGTAATATACAAGCTCAAAACGGTGAAGGCCTATCCACATGACCTGTGCGTTTCGCAGGTCCCAGGTGTTATACTTACACCTATATGCTGGAGGCTAACGCCGTAGGAAAGGTGGGTGTTGAAGTCAAACGAGCATATCTTGCTGGTTTAATTGACGGTGATGGGTGCATCATGGCAACCATTGAACGTCATAGCGAGAAAAAATTCGGCTTTCGTGTGCGAGTTGAAGTTAAACTCACACTGAAAGAGAAAAGATTGCTGGAAGAATTTGTTCGCGAATTCAAAATGGGTCATGTTAATTGCAACAGGCGGGATACCGCACGTGCGACACATGACTGGATAATTCGTGATAAAAGTCACCTCGCTCTGCTGTTAGAGTTCATAAAACCCTATAGCAGACTGAAGCGCAAACAAATCGATATTGCGTTGCAAATTTTGCAAAGCATTATACATATTCCAGATGACCTTTTGAAGAACGCTCGATTGGCTGATGCGTTGTCCAGTTTGAATGTTCGGTCCAAAAACCGGCGTAAGAACTTTGCGACAATGATCAAGATACCCGTCTCCTCTAACGACTGATTCCGCCAATATTCGGCGGATGAGATATGCTCCATAAAAGGAGGTATCACACGGCTTGCACCTAAGACTATGTGTTGGTAACAACGATAGTACGGTGATGGAATAGTCTGATACTCGCGGGAACGCGAGAGAACAAATACATGAGGTCCCAAGGGTTTGGCTGTTCGCCAATTAAAGTGGTACGTGAGCTGGGTAAACGGATGTGAGCCCAGCAAGAGTCTTTCTACGAGGATAGGGATATTAGGAGTATCTCTTCAAAATAAAAGAAAGAACAAAGTAAACTGACTCATAACGGTGAAGTCCGAGTGCCTTTCGTGATAAAATGGAAGGTAATGGACAATATCGTGGGAAGGTTGCAATCATTATTTCCACAGCAATTCGACATCATTGTCGGGTCGCTGTTAGGAGATGCAAGACTTGAATGTAGATCGGTGGGAGCGCGTGCACCAATAACCGCACGACTCCGCATCCATCATGGAGATAAGCAAAAAGAATATGTTTGGTGGAAGTACGAACAGTTGAAAGAGTTCGTAGTTACTCCTCCAAAACAGATAACTTGGGTTAATCCTAAGCGAAATCTCACGGAAGTTTCGTGGTATTTTCATACCAGAAGCATTCGGGAGTTTGGAATTCTGTATCAATATTTTTACGACAGAAAGAAGATTCTGCCGCTCTATATTGAGAAGATGCTTTCTCCGCAGGCACTTGCGATCTGGTTTATGGATGACGGTTCAAGAACAGAAAGTGGCGGTACCATTAGTACCCACTCATTCATAAAAGAAGATCAATATCGTATCCTTATTTTTCTAAAGGAAAGGTACGGCATACGAGTCTCCCCGTAACGACTTGCTCGCATTTGCGGGCGGAGCGGAAGGTAACACTTTTGCTAACACGTCAGTCCCGACACTGGAAAAATCGGGAAAGGTATAGTCTAAGCCACAAGTAATTGTGGGTGTAAAATTGTCAGACCGTTGTAAAACAGGTTGGTCTCCTATCTGCTGCAGGCGTTGATTCTTGAAGGGCTTCGTTCTTAGTAAATTATTGCTACTTCACATAGTAATGTGTGATGACAATGCGGCTAATAACGGTGGAAGCTTTCTGATACGATTCGGCTTGGATGGTCCCAAGCGTTCGGCTAAATATCGGAAAGTTAATACCGTGGGAAGTTTATCTGTTCAGATTTTTGGGTTGTAAAAAGGTCACTGACGGCCTATCAGTGACCAGTGGGTAGTGCTATCGTGGAGAGCTCTATAGGTTCCGTTCAATTTCTTCCTTTGAGGGAAGGATGACGAGGATATAGAGGACTATGGTAACAATAACAATCGATAACTCAATCATGGTGTGCCTTTCTCTTTCCAGAGGAATGTACTGCATAGAGATGTGTTTTGTCAAGTGCATACTTGACCCCAAAAATCTGAACAGATATAACCCCGTAACGACTGGATTCCTGCTTCGCGTAAAGCTACGCAGGATGAAGATAGTGGATGCCCGAGCGCTCGACGCTCGGAAAACACCGCTATAATACGCCGACTCCAGCCGTAGTTTTTGATTGGGGATTAAGGTTCAACCTTTTTCCCGATTCAAGGTTGAACCTTGGAATCAAAAACTACGGACCTCTGGTGTACCTGCTGTCCTGCCAAGGGCACCGCAGGGTAGCTATGTTCGGACCGGATAACCGCTGAAAGCATCTAAGCGGGAAACCGTCCCTAAGATGAGGAATCGTTATAGACCCCTAGGAGATGACTAGGTTGATAGGTGCTAGGTGTACGCGCAGTAATGCGTTTAGCCGAGGCATACTAATTGGTCGATCCTGTCGGGAAACTTGTATCCACACTTCGTGTACGCGGATAAACGCGGATATGACGCAGATAATCGCAGATGAAGAATTTCTTTATCAGCGTGAATCAGCGTTTGTATCAGCGTGAATCAGCGTCTCGGGAAATTAATCCTGCTCCATGGAATCACTCCGCCGAAGGCGGAGAAGTTCGAAGCTCTAAGCTCGAATGATTTCAGAAGAAGCACATTGAAATATCTGTTAACCCGAGCAATTTTTGCTTCGCAAAATTTGAACGGGTAAATCTTGAAGACTGGATAATGGATTTAGCTTTCGCAGACGCTTCAATGGTGAAGTGCCGCGATCGCTAGGTGGAGGTAATTGTGTGGAGACGCCTCTCAATAGCAGGCACCACCACCTCCACCGAAATTTTGGCGGTTGTAGCTCAACGGTAGAGCGCAGCTATGTCATAGCTGATATACAGGTTCGAATCCTGCTCTCTCCACCAACTCCTGAACGCATTCGCGTGTTCGGGATTCATTATCCCGTCTTCAAGAATAGTGGTAAGATTTAAGTTAGAAGTCTAAAGTGGGGACGTACGCACACCCCTCCCGCCGCAGACGGCGTGTGCTCCCCTTAATAGGGGAGAATAAGAAAAAGAAGCTTGAATATTTTGTTCTGGTGATTTATCGCAAGGGTCACACCCGATCTTCCGCCGACGCAAAGCCTTTGGCGGATTGCGATTTGTAACTACGGAGCTTCGTGAGTAGACAAATCGGGAACTTTCCGACGGTGCCCCGTACCAAAATCACAGAGGTTAAATATTGAGAGTTGGTGGCTTATCGCAGGGGTCACACCCGATCTCTTTCCGAACTCGGAAGTTAAGCCTTGTTGAGCCGATGGTACCTCGCGCGAGCGGGGGAGAGTAGGTAGCCGCCAGCTCCCAGTATTTAATTTTGGTACCGGGGACTCTGAAGTTAAGCCTTGCTCCGCCAACTCCAATAGCGGAGTCCATCTCGCTACGGGGCACGTGGTACCCGAAGTAGGCATGCCCCGTACTAAGCCGTCTTCGGCTTTAGTGCGGGGTTGTCGCCAGAACAAAGTTTTCAAACTCAAACCGAAAACCGACCGAATCCAGTGTCGGATTTTGTGCTATTATAATTTTGTCTTTAGCACCCGCCTTTTCAGTGCTAAAAGCTATCAGCTAGAAGCTAACAGCTTTCTTCATATGCTTTCCTGGGCGCAACAACGCAAACTTTTCTTTATAAGCGGGGTCGTCCTGTTTTTCATTGTCGTATTCGGCGGATACGGCCTTTTTTCGTTCTATAAGGCCCCTAATTGCGCGAATAACGAAAAAGACGGCAATGAGCGCGGGATAGACTGCGGTGGGTCGTGCCTCCGTATGTGCAAGGCCGATGTGAGTGCGCCCCTCATCCACTTTGTGCGGACGCTTGAAGTTGAGGAGAGCGTGTGGGGGGCTGTCGCTTCTGTTGAAAACCGCAACGCGGGGGCGGGAGCGAGAAGCGTTCCGTATGTGTTTAAACTCTACGATGATGAGAACCTTCTTTTATATGAACGACACGGAGTCGCGTTTATCCCGCCGCGAAAAGTCTTCGCGATTTTTGAAGGGCAGATGAAAACCGGTACTCGGACACCTACGAGGGCTACGTTCGCTTTTACGTCGGAGCCGGTCTTTGTGCGTATGACCGAGCCTGCGCTCACGCTCCGCACCCAAGGCTTCACCGCGAGAGAAACCGGCTCTTTCCTGCAGGTAGTTATCGGTAATCCATCCCGTGTGGCCGTGGAGGGTATTGAGGCGACTGTCCTGCTTTTCGGGACCGATGGGAACGTTATCGCGACGTCCGCGACGGCCCTCAAGAAGCTTAAAGGAGAGGAGAGTACACTCCTCACCTTTACCTGGCCACGACAGCTCGACGAACCCGCGCGTATTGAAGTGCTGTATACCGTTCCGGGAACACCCTAAGAAGGGAATTACCTAATTTCTAATTATCTAATTTCTAATAAAAGGCCGAAACCCGATTTGTGCCTTGTGAATTTTATTAGGAATTAGGTAATTAGGTGAATTAGAAATTGTCATTATGTCTCTCGCAAAACACATCTCTACAGCGACGACCCCTCGTTCAATCGACTGGATACTGTTTCTTGCGGTGCTTCCGATTGTCGCGGCGGGTCTCGTGACCATGTATTCGTTTGAGAAGCAGGTTCCCGTACCGTGCGAAGAGCAAGAAGTGGCGACGGCGGAAACTCTTCCTGTAACGATATGTACGACGCAAGCGCCAGCTTCGGCAAACCCCTATTTTTCTAAACAGCTTGTTTGGCTCCTTTTGTCCTGCGCGGCTTTTTTTGCGGGCAGTTTTATTGACTGGAGGTTCTTGCGCAGAAGCGACGTACTTTTCGGTCTTTTTCTCGGAGGGTGCTTGCTTCTCCTCATTCTCTTTCTCTTGGGCACCACCCGCGGCATTCACGGATGGCTTAACTTTGGACTATTCAGTGTTCAGCCGGTTGAACCGGTGAAGCTTATTCTTATCTTGGTATTAGCGAAATATTTTTCCCGCAGGCATATTGAAATCGCGCATATACGACACATTCTCGTTTCTGGAATCTACGCATTCATTCTGTTTGTTCTTGTCCTTCTTCAGCCAGACTTCGGAGGAGCGCTTGTTATCGCGTGCCTTTGGTTCGGTATGGTGATGCTCTCCGGTATCTCAAAAAAGCATTTGATGACGGTCGCCCTTATCGGCGCGATTTCAGGGCTTTTCCTGTGGTCCTTTGTATTCAAGGACTACCAGAAACAGCGTCTTGTCACGTTTCTCCATCCACTTACCGATATACGCGGTTCCGGATATAACGCGTATCAATCCATGATCGCGGTCGGGTCGGGAGAACTGTTCGGGAAAGGGGTGGGGTACGGGACGCAGTCGCGCCTCCAGTTTCTCCCCGAATACGAGACAGATTTCGTGTTTGCCGCGTTCGCGGAGGAATGGGGATTTATGGGAGTCATCGTGATTTTTATCTGCTACGGCGTCATTATCTGGCGTATTCTTCGGAACGCACTGCATGGCTTGTCTAACTTTGAAATCCTCTACGGGCTTGGACTCGCCATCCTTATTATGTCCCAATTCCTCATTCATATCGGGATGAACATCGGGCTTCTTCCCGTGACCGGCATTACACTTCCATTTATGAGCTATGGCGGCACCAACATGCTCGTTTTGTTCGCAGGTTTCGGCATTCTTATGGGTATGCGCCGGTATCGGAGAACCGCGCATAAAGAGGAGATGCAGAACGAATTTGTCGGCGTCACGACCGAGTAGTTCCTGCGTATACCGCGATTGTTTCCTTTAGCATACGTTCAAGACCGAACTCCGTTTCAATTTTTTTGCGGAGTGCTTCCCCATAGCGGCGCGCTTCTTCGGGGTGAGCAATAGAGTAGCCGATACTCTCCGCGAGGAGTGTCGGATTTTTCGGAGGGACTAAAAATCCTGTTTGATTGTTCACGATAACTTCTCCTACACCACCCACGTCAGCAGCCACGACGGGGACCGCTTGGCTTCCGGCCTCCAACAGCACATAGGGCGTACCTTCTTTAATGGAAGGGAGGGCAAAAAGGTCAAATGCGCTTACATAGCGTGATGCCCCTTCCAGAAAGCCAGCGAAGAAGACCCGCGAAGACACGCCGCGTTCGCGCGCGAGCCGCTCCAAGTTTTCTCGTTCTTCGCCGTTACCGATAATGCACAGTGATATCGCGGTGGGCAAAAGGGCAAGTGCTTCAATAAGATACTGGAGACCTTTATTTCTATGCAGTTCGGCGATAACGCCGATAAGCGGGCCACTGCCCGCCGTCATTCCAGCCGTGTTCAGCTTGAGGAGCGCTTCCTGTTTTCCAAACGCCGGTATCTCACCGATACCAAGTTTAATGTTCCGCAGTTTATTTCGTACCGCTGGCCACCCTGAGAACGCTTGCATATCCCGATTATTGAGAATGATGGTTGCGTGCGAGAAAAGTATCGTGAACCACGAGATGCACTTTATGGCCGTACGCGCGGCCCACGACCGATTTTCATAAAAAGCGAATCCATGCACGGTGAAGATAGCTTTTAGCTTATAGCTTTTAGCTGTTAGGAAGTTAAGAAATTGGAAACAACGGAACGCGAGAGAGCCAAGGCCACCCGCCTTTGAACTGTTGAGATGAATCACGTCAGGCCTCTCGCGTCTGAATAGGAAGAAAAGCGCGAAAAGGGTTTTGACATCCGCGAAGAGAGCGATATCGCGTTGCAGATTTGGAAGAGAAATAACACGAATTCCATTCATCTGTAATTTTTCTTTTAGTGTTGTCCCTTCTCCGACCGCAACCGCTACGTCAAAATGTTCCGTATCAAGATGCGAAGCAAGGTCAAAGACGTAGCGTTGAGCTCCGCCGAAATTTCCTTTGGTTATGACGAAAATGATTTTTTGTCTCTTAATCATGCATGGATTTTCTTATTCTCCCTTAAGAAAGGGAGCACTCCGACGTGACGTCGGAGGAGGGATGTAACAACCCCCGCTCCGATAAGAATCGGAGCACCCCCTTTACTAAGGGGGAATTAAGAAGAGAGGTGTATTGGAGGTCGCGTAGCATAAGTATAGTTGCAAGGGTTATAGAAGAGTCGGTTGTCAAAACCGATTTTTGTTGTATGATATCAACCACTGCATGTCCCGTAGTAGAATTTCAGGTTGCGGAGATTTATAGTAGCCGGTCGAATGTCTTTCTCGGTATCTCGTTACCAAACTAATTATACATTTCAGTACAAGTTTCCGCAGGGAAACGACCTGAAATTTCACTACGGGATGAACTTCTCACATCGTGCCGAAGCGCTACTCCTGTTCCTCGGCGACCTCGTCATATTATATACCTCTCTCTTGTTCACGCTGTTCATTCGGTACGGCTCTCTTGGAAGTGAAGAGTTTACGAGGATGTTCACACTTCATTTCATTCCTTTTTCCCTCGTCTTTCTACTCTGGACGCTGGTCTTTTTCATCGCGGGACTGTATGAGAAGCACACCTTATTTTTGCAAAAACAACTTCCGCAACTTCTTTCACGCGCGCTGACGCTCAATGTCGTTATCGCGGTACTCTTCTTCTACTTCATTCCTGCGTTTAAGATCACTCCTAGGATTAACCTGTTTATCTGTCTTTTTGTTTCATCCGTCCTCTTGTTTTTCTGGAGACGCTATCGACTCCATTCGGCTGCTTCTACGGAAAAACAAAACGCCGTTATTATCGGAAATGGTGAAGAAATGGAAAGGATTGTGCGGGAGATTAATCAGAACCCACGATATCGCATACGATTTGCCTTTACCGTAGACACACTCTCACTTTCAAAAGCCGACATCTCCAGTAGCATCAGCCGACTTTCTGCCGAACACATCACCCTCATTGTCTTAGACCTCCATAGCAGGGAAGTGCAGACACTCTTGCCGCACTTGTATGGTCTTCTTTCCTCTGGTATTCAATTCGTGGATATGCACGATATGTATGAGGAGGTGTTTGACCGTATTCCGCTTTCGCTCGTGCGGTATCATTGGTTCCTTGAACATATTTCTTCAGTTTCTTCGCGTTTTACCTACGATTTTCTCAAACGTTTTATGGATATCGTTATTTCTCTTGCCCTCGGTCTACTCTCACTTGTCGCGTATCCGTTTGTGTACATCGCCATCAAACTCGACGACGGCGGGGCATTCTTTGTGTCTCAAGAACGAGTTGGCCTTAACAACAACATTATCCGGACCATAAAATTCCGGACGATGTCGCGGGACGATAAAGGGCGTCCGGAATTGAAAGCGGGGAATAAAGTAACTCGTGTCGGAGCGTTTCTCCGCCGAACCCGAATTGACGAACTTCCGCAACTGTGGAACGTGCTCCACGGAGAAATGTCGCTCATCGGACCGCGTCCGGAACTTCCGTCACTCGTGGAAGTCTATGAGCGCGAAGTACCGCACTACAACATCCGCCACCTCATCAAGCCGGGGCTTTCCGGTTGGGCTCAGCTGTACCACAAGACGCCACCAAAAGTGGACGCGAATCCGGACGAAACCGCAACCAAGCTCTCCTACGACCTATATTACCTGAAGCATCGCTCCATCTGGCTTGATATCAAGATTGCGCTGAAAACCGTCAAAGTTCTACTCTCCCGAAGCGGGGTGTAGAACTTTGAATAACCAATAATCAATATCCAATAACCAAGAAGAAAGCGGTGGTAATTACGGCGGCTTATTTGGTTATTGGTGTTTGGTGATTGGAATTTCCGATAACGTCAGAAGCAAAATAGGGGTTATAGTGAATACTTATGACGATAAACAAAAAAAAGGAGAAGGGTGTAAAAGTTGTCGTTATCGGCGGTGCTGGCTTTATCGGCTCGCATGTGACGGACGCGCTCGTTACGCGTGGTTTTAACGTACATATTATTGACAACCTGTCGGGAGGCGACAAAGCAAACGTAAATCCGAAAGCGGTGTTCCATAAAGCAGACATCCGAAATCTGGAAGATATTAAGCCGATTATCAAAGGAGCAGATTACGTCTTTCATTTCGCCGCACTCCCGCGAGTGCAATATTCCATTGAACATCCGATAGAGACGAATGATGTCAATGTCGGCGGTACACTGAATGTGCTTATTGCGGCGAAAGAAGGAGGTGTAAAGAGGGTTATCTATTCCGCTTCCAGCTCTGCGTACGGCGACCAGAAGACGATGCCTCTCACGGAAACGATGATACCGAATCCGAAAAGCCCGTACGGTCTCCAGAAATACGTTGGCGAATTGTATGCGAAGGTGTGGAGCGAGGTACACGGACTTGAAACAGTAAGTCTACGCTACTTCAATGTGTATGGTCCTCGGCTTAATCCCGACGGCGCGTACGCGCTTGCTATCGGTAAATTTCTAAAACAGCGAAAGGAGGGGAAACCACTCACGATTTGGGGCGACGGTACACAAACGCGCGATTTCACGCATGTTTCAGATGTGGTACGGGCAAATCTTCTCGCGATGGAAAGCACGAAAGTGGGGAAGGGAGAGGTTGTTAATATCGGGGCGGGTAGAAACTTCTCGGTCAATCAACTCGCGAAACTTATTGGGGGAAAGGTGGTGCACGAACCACCTCGTATAGAACCGCATGACACGCTCGCGGACAGTTCACTCGCGAAAAAGCTTCTTGGCTGGACGCCCGAGGTGACGCTGGAGGAGGGGATTAAGGAGCTCAAAAAGGAATTTGGAATCAAGGATTAACCCCGCCAGCCCGTTGGCGGGTTTAACCTTCAATGGCTAAATGAGCTTAGCCATTGAATATGGCTCTACAGAAACGTTTGTAGAGGTTTAACTTCTACAAACCTAAGGTAGCAAAAAACAAGAAATTCCCCTGATTTGGCATTACATAGGATAGTCCTTGGTTACAAGGAGGGGATTAAAGAATTGAAGAAAGAGTTTAGGGTAAAATAAAGGCTCACCCCGAAAGGCAAGCCATGAATTCAGCTGACGATTATTGTCGGCAGAGGGATTTCCCCCATGTCCGTTTTCGGACAATGACACCAACAAAGCCAATCCCCACTGAGAGGGCGATGCCGGTGAGCCACATCGACACGTTCCACCCCCCGTCAGTGTAGGGAGTAACCCGTTGCCCTATCGTCGCGGATGTCTGTTGAAGAGCATAGATCAAACCACACCCCAATAGAGCGACACCAACGTCACACCAGAAGGCTTTCTTTTCTCTTGGTTCGTATGAGCAGTATGACATCGCGTGCAGAATGCAAGTGACGAAAAGAGGCATCGCTATACTGACGAGGAAAAAGAATGCGCCGAAGTGCAAGCCGAAGACGAATGGAAGTATACTCATAGATTAGTTATAGTAGTTTGTTTGTTGAAAGGACGTTCCACAGTAGCATACACTAATATATACAATCTGTCAACTTTGTGTATTTTGAATAATCCGTTACACTAACGCCCATGTGGAAATACCGTTTTGGCGCCTTTGTGATTTTGGCCGTAGCCGCTTTAGTCGGCTATTTTGTCTATACGACTGAACTGCCCGTACCGGCACCCGTTACGCTTACGACTGCTTCAACCACTCCGGTAACCGCTACCGTGAGTTCACGGTTTGCCTTCAAACTCGGGCTAGACCTCCGTAGTGGCTCGCACCTTGTCTACCGCGCCGATACAAGCAGGCTTGAATTGGAAGGCGGCGACATACAGGGCGCTATGGATAGTTTACGCGAGGTTATTGAAAAGCGTGTGAATCTCTTTGGTGTTTCCGAACCCATCGTTCAGGTAGAAGAAGGTGGGGTGCTCGGTGGCGGGGAACAGCGTCTTATCGTGGAACTTCCCGGCGTAACCGACCTCAAAGAGGCAACCGACATGATTGGAGTGACACCGCTCCTTGAATTCAAATTGCTCAATCCCGCGCTCGAGGGTTTGCCGGAGGAAGAGCTCGCTAAGAAAACACTCGGCGAAGCATTTATCGCGACTCCACTCACCGGACGTCTTTTGGAGAAAGCACAGCTTGTCTTTGACCAGACCACACGGGAACCGCAGGTTCTGCTTAAGTTCAATGACGAAGGGTCAAAGTTGTTCGCGAAACTGACCAAAGAGAATGTCGGTAAGACACTCGCGATTTTTCTGGATGGAGCGCCGATTTCGGTGCCTGTTATCAGACAGGAAATCACGGGCGGTACCGCGACGATTTCCGGTGGATTCACGCCGACCGAAGCGCGTGATTTGGTTCGCAATTTAAATTACGGAGCGCTTCCCCTGCCTATCGCGCTTGCGTCCACGCAGACCGTAGGAGCATCGCTTGGTGATGAAGCAACCGCGGCGGGCGTACACGCGGGGCTTTGGTCATTCGCGATTATCGCCCTCTTTCTTATCATCTGGTATCGTCTCCCCGGCTTTCTTGCCACCATCGCGCTCGCTATCTACGTGGCGCTCAACCTCGCTCTCTTTAAGCTCATTCCCGTGACGCTCACCGCCGCCGGTATCGCCGCGTTCATTCTCTCGCTCGGTATGGCGGTTGACGCGAACATCCTCATCTTTGAACGTATGAAAGAAGAACTCCGCAAAGGACGCGTGCTTCCCGACGCGATTCAAGAAGGATTTCACCGCGCGTGGAGTTCTATTCGTGACTCAAATACCTCCAGCATCATTACCGCCGTCATTTTGTACTACTTCGCTTCAACTCCGATGATTAAGGGTTTCGCGCTCGTCTTCTTTATCGGTGTCGTCACCAGTATGTTTACGGCAATCACCGCATCGCGGACACTTCTTAAGGCCCTCGGTGTAAAAGGAGAAAACAAGTTTGTGAAAGCGTTGTTTGGGTCGGGAGTAAATTAACACGACACCAATCCACGAATTAAGACGAATGACACGAATGGAGAAAAGACTGCGAGATATTAGTGTTATTCGCTCTCATTAGTAATTAGTGTCGAGATTGTATGTTTATCGTCACCCACCGAAAATTCTTCTATATCCTCTCTTGCCTCGTCATCGCGGCTTCTGTTGCCGCACTCGCTCTGTGGGGTCTCAAACCCGGTATTGATTTTAAAGGGGGTTCGCTTTTTGAGGTGACGTATCCGGACGGCAAACCCGAGAAGGCACTCGTAGAAGAAGCGCTTAAACCGCTTGAGGTTGACGCGTCGGTCCGTCCCACGAAGGAACAGAGCTACATTATCCGGATGAAGGACCTCACCGAGACGGAACAGGGAGCCGTGCGCGATGCCGTTTCGTTCAAGGGGACAAAGAAAATAGTGGAAGAACGTTTTGATACCATTGGTCCGCTTCTCGGAAAAGAAGCGGTGGGGAAGTCGTTTGTCGCGATTGCGCTCGTCATTCTCTGTATTGTGCTTTTCATCACCTTCGCATTTCGCAGAGTGTCCCTTCCGGTCGCGTCTTGGAAGTACGGTATTATCACGGTGGTGGCACTTCTGCATGACGTCCTCGTACCGATTGGTGCTTTCGCATTTTTTGGACACTATGCTGGGTATGAAGTGGATACACTGTTCGTGACGGCACTCCTCGTTGTTCTCGGTTTTTCGGTGCACGATACGATTGTCGTCTTTGACCGCGTTCGTGAAAATCTCAAAGTCTCGCACGAAGTGCGTGACCGCAAGGATTTCTCAACTATCGTCGGCGATAGTATCCAACAAACCTTCGTTCGTTCCATCAACACCTCGCTCACCACCGTACTCGCGCTCCTCGTGCTATATTTCATCGGTCCCGAAATCACCAAACATTTTTCTCTCGCCCTCCTCATCGGTATCATCGCCGGAACGTATTCGTCTATTTTTATCGGCTCTCCTTTGCTTGTAACGGTAGAGAAGTGGCAAAAAAAGTAAAATCCTTAATCACCCATCCTTTATCCTTAACGTTCTGTCATTCCCGTGGCGGAGCAGTAGCGGAGTAGTCGTAGACTAAAAGGGAATCCAGTCCAGATTTCCCATCCACAGTAGTATTAAGGATAGCGGCTATTGTATACTTGGCGATATGTTCAAGAGTTATTGTGATTCGTGCGGAAAGATAGTCAAAACCGACTCAGTCGGGGTGAATTTTAGCATTGCTGGAAGGTTTGGGCGGCACGATTTTTGTGTCAGCTGTATAAAATCTATTCCGGCATTTTTGTCAAAGATTATACAGAAGAAAAATATTCAGAAGAAACATATATGAATTTTGAACAACCCAACCTTGACGCTTATGCGCAGGAAGATAAGAAGAAGAATAATCTGAAGAAAACATTACAAACGGCCGCGACGCTTGGCGCGGTTGCCGCTGCGGCTTTTGCGGGCGAAGGATGTACGACGGAGAAAAAGGGACTGACAAATGAAGATATTGAAAATGATCCGGATGTTCAAAGACTTGACCGCGCATTTGAGCAGTCAGGCAAGCCAATAGAAACACTTTTACATTCCTACTATGATAATGTCGCAAAAGGGCGTGCTCCATCTGGAACTGAATTGGAAACCAAAGCTCGGGCATGGGAGATAGCACAGAAGAAGAGTTTCGGAATAACGGACCTCGGAGAAATCGAAGTCGTCAATGTATTTCATGTGCCCGTGCAGATAAGAGTTCGTGGCCAGATTGTACCTGTTGGGCCAGATGACTATACAAAGCGTGAGCTTGAACTTGTGCGCACAAGTGAGCAAATAAGCAGAGAAATGGGAGGAGAAATAAAGAATTCTTCTAGTGAGCACAGTGAAAAGAGCAACACCTCCGAACTTCGAAGAATGTCAAACGAAAAAGATTTTTGATATTGACAGCTTTTTAGTCTTGGATTACCATACAAACACTATGCAAACGAGCACACAGAGCCTTCTAAGCCTAGCGCTAGCCGCATACAACGGTGGAGCGTTTGCTCGTGTTTGTTTCTCTCGTTAAACTTTTTCCTTTCAGTCTACGACTACTTCGAAACTTGAAACTAATATGAGCCAGTTCTCCACCGCAGGGGGCCTGGGCTTTTTGTTTTCGAACGAAAACAAAGGGATACACAATGTGCGGATGAAGGAGTTCTTTATGACACCACGAAAAGGGCGTAAGCCTTCCAAACCTGCTCAAAAACCAGTTGAACCGAGTGATTTGGCTCTGGTCATGACAGGCAAGGGCGCCACTCCTGCTTGGAAATTGTTCCTCGAAAGACCGATCGAGGAAAGGCAAGCATCAGCCAGAGGGGGCAGTCAAGCGGAAGCACGCCGGTAAGGTCGGTATTTTGTCGTCACGGTAGCCTTGGGAAAATACGCGGCAGTATTTTCCCAAGGCGACCTATCTTTTTCACATTCCATTCTTAACGAATCAAAATTATGCAAAAACAAACTACTGTCGGTCTAACTTAATTTTGCATCCTACCCCCTCTCAATCTCCCCCTTGGAAAGGAGGAGAAGAAAGAGGCGACTACACCGTATACTTAATTTCCTTTATCTGCGGGAGTTCTTTCCGAATCATCTCGTCCACGCCCATACCGAAGGTCATAGGAGCGAGGCTACAGCCGTAGCAATTTCCGATAACGCGAAGCGTGACCGTATCGTGCTCAACTGCGACAAGTTCCGCTCCTCCGCCGTGTGCTTCAAAAATAGGGTTGAATTCCGAGAGAATCTTCTCAACTGTCGCGATGATTTTCTTGGTTGATGCTGTCTTCATACCCTACTCTTATACCACAAAACAACCGTGTTGACAGCCCCTCTCTGGGCGTATACTAAGAAGCCATTCGAACATTTTTCATGCCCACACTCTCAATTAAAGACATATATGTCACCGCGCATAAGAAGCCTATCTTACACGGCGTCTCTTTGACCGTGCGGCAGGGGGAAACACACGTGATTATGGGCCCGAACGGTTCGGGCAAGTCTACGCTCGCGAACACGCTTCTCGCGCACCCGCACTACACCGTTACGAAAGGAAACATCTTGTTCGGAACACAAACCATTTCAAAGATGCCGACCGATGAAATCGCCCGCGCGGGGATTATGCTCGCGTTTCAGAATCCTCAAATTGTGCCGGGGGTATCTCTCACGAATCTCCTTACCATCGCGCTTCGGAAACGTGAACAGAAGGGGAAACAAACCAAACTGATTGAGTTTACCGAGCGTATTAAGGAAACCGCGAAGAAAATGCGGTTTCCCGAAGAGTTCCTTTCGCGCTCACTGAATGAAGGATTTTCCGGAGGCGAAAAGAAGAAAAGCGAAATGCTCCAACTCGCAATCCTTCCCGCGAAGTGCGTCATCTTTGACGAAATTGATTCTGGGCTTGATGTGGACGCGCTGAAACTGGTCGCCAAGCAAATCTCCGCACTGCGGGCGAAGAATGTGAGCGTTATTATTATCACGCACTATCACCGCCTGCTCCGCTACATCAAACCCGATAAAGTACACGTTATGCACACCGGCCGCATTGTCCGGAGTGGCGGTCCCGAGCTCGCCAAAGAGATTGAGGACAAGGGCTATTCGTTCATCACGGGAGAAAAAGAATGAAGCAGACAGGCCCCAAGTCTGAATTCTCCCTTAGTAAAGGGAGCACTCCGACGTGACGTCGGAGGAGAGATGTAACACCCTCCGCCTCGGAAGACCTCGGCACCTCCCTTAGTAAGGAGGACATAACCCCCGCCCTCAAAGACTCGGACACCCCCTTTACTAAGGGGGAATGAGAACCACTCACGGAAGTCACAAATGATATGAAAACCGAAAATATACACATGTTCAAGACGGAGATTTCCACACCCTCACCCGAGCGGTTTATTTTTCAGACCAAGAGAGGGCTTTCCCGCGAGGTTATTGAAGACATTTCGGCCATCAAAAACGAACCGCAGTGGATGCGTGAACGCCGTCTCGCGTCGTATGACCTCTTCACGAAAATGCCGCTCCCGACGTGGGGGCCGGATTTGACGAAGATAGATTTTAACGCGATGACGTATTATCAGCGAACCGAGCAGGGGAGGTATAAGTCGTGGAAAGAAGTCCCGAAAGACATCAAGAATACGTTTGAGAAGATCGGTGTCCCGCAGGCGGAGCGCGAGTTTCTCGCGGGTGTCATCGGGCAGTATGAGTCCGAAGGATTTTATCAGAATCTGCAAAAACAGTGGGAAGAAAAAGGAGTGATTTTCTGCGATACCGACACGGCGGTACAGAAATACCCCGACCTTGTTAAAGAATACTTTATGACCCGTTGTATTCCGCCGAAGGACCACACCATCGCCGCGCTTCATGGGGCGGTCTGGTCGGGCGGGAGCTTCGTGTATATCCCGAAGGGTGTGAAAGTGGATTTGCCGCTCCAAACTTATTTCCGGATGAACGCGAGAGCGTCGGGGCAGTTTGAACACACGCTGATTATTGTTGAAGAAGGCGCGTCGGTAAATTACATTGAGGGTTGTACCGCACCCGTCTACAACACCGATTCGCTTCACGCGGCAGTCGTGGAAATCTTCGTTAAGAAAGGCGCAAGGTGCCGATACACCACCGTGCAGAATTGGAGCAAGGATGTCTACAACCTCAACACCAAGCGCTCCATCGTGGAAGAAGACGGCATTCAGGAATGGGTGG
>LCQF01000012.1 GCA_001004005.1 Parcubacteria group bacterium GW2011_GWA2_49_9 | reverse complement strand
TCTTTTGACTATTTTATCGAATTTTTTTCTAATGTCTGAATTAAAGAAAGGGAATGAGAAAATCCTTCAAGACATGGAACTACGACGTTCAGGAAAAGCAAATATGGAATTTTATGGTGAATTTATCAACTTCTTCTTTGTACTCGGAAGTTTGTTTGTTGTTCTTGCTATATACGGAAGAGAGTTAGATTTGGTTATCACAGCTTTGATATCTCTTGGTATTTTTATAATTACGTTCACAGACGTGTTGGATTGGATTTTCTTATCTTTTTTTAAGATTCTTACACCTTTACATAAATACTTTCAAGGTCATTCAAACTAATTTCTCTCTCAGTAAAATGGTGTCTTTATTTTTCTCCGTGAAGCCTGCGTGAAGCCCGCATTCTTCTATGCGCTTGACGGCGGGGGAAAGAGGCTGCTATACCCCCACATCAACTTGCGGAAAGGTTGGTGTGGGGGTATACTCTGTAATACAGATTGTTACAGCATATAGGACTTACGACACCCCTCCCGCGCTAGTCGCGCGAGTGCTCCCCTTAGTAGGGGAGAATAAGAAGAAAATGCGTAAGTCCCCATTTTATTTCCCATACTATGCGAAATATACTAAACATATCGCTTCCTAAAGAAATGGTGGTAGACATCAAGCGCGGGGTGAAGGCGGGGAAGTTCGCTTCCACGAGCGAGTTCATGCGGCACTTGATTCGGGTGTGGAACACCCAGAAATTGGCGGAGGAGCTGAAGGCAGAACGCGAACAGTTTCGAAAAGGAAACTACAAAGTGCTTAAATCTCTAAAGGATTTGCGGTAGAATATACGAATGGAGATTCGTTACCGCTCACGATTTGGATGAGAATACAAAAAGTTGCCAGTTGAAATCCAAAAGCTTGCTGAAAAACGGGTAGCTTTGTTTCGAAAGAATCCTTACGACTCTCGGCTTAAAACTCATAAATTACATGGGGACCTCGAAGGGTTCCATGCCTTTTGGGTTGATTTTCATAATCGTATCATGTTTGCTTTTGTCGATGAGAAGACCGTTGAGTTTTATTCAATCGGCGACCACGATATATATACATAGAAAAACACCACCACCCCTTTCATTCCCCTCCTTGGAAAGGAGGGGAGGAAATCCCTCCACCGCTTTCAGCGGGTGCTCCCTTTAGAAAAAGCCTGTAGTCGTAGACTAGGAGAATTAAGACACCACCCCACCTTTATCCTCCCCTCTAAAGAGGGGAGGAGGGGAAAACTACTCAAAATGAATTTCCTCCTTCTTGCGGGAGGTGAGGTGTTGTTGTAAGAGAGGGTAGCGGGAGAGTGATTCGTCTTCTTCAAGGAGTCGCTTGGCTTCGGCGCGGGCGGCTTCCACCATCTTGAGATTTTGGAGGGCTTCCATCGCAACGTCCGAAACGCCCCATTGCTGTGAACCGGAAAGTTCGCCCGCGCCTCGGAACTTGAGGTCGTATTCGGCGAGCTCAAAGCCATTTTTGGCTGTCTTAAGGGCGTGCAGGCGCTCTACCGTCTTCGCTCCCATACTTTCGGTAAAGACGTAGCAGTAGGCTTGGTGCGAGCTTCGAAGTACTCGTCCGCGAAGCTGGTGAAGTTGTGAGAGGCCAAAACGCTCCGCGCCCTCAATAATAATCACGGTTGCGTTTGGGACGTTCACGCCGACTTCAACGACGGAAGTTGAAACAAGAATATGAATCTTGCCGTCTTTGAATTCTTCCATCACACGCTCTTTTTCGGTATCTTTCAGTTTGCTGTGCATCACGCCGATAACGTACTCCGGAAACACTTTCTCTTGAAGGCGTTTCGCCTCGGCTTTCGCAGAACGAGCCTGCACTGCGAACTCCTTGTCGGGGTCCGGCTCATCTATTCTCGGAGTGATGATGTAGCATTGCCGTCCCGCTTGTAATTCTTTGCGGATTTTTTCGTACGTCGCGTCCCTGTCTTTCGGCGCAACGGGTTCGGTAATAATCGGTTTTCGGCCCGGTGGCTGTTCATCTAAAACCGTTAAATCCAGGTCGCCATAAATAGTGAGTGCAAGAGTTCTTGGTATGGGCGTTGCGGTCATAGATAACAAATGCGGATAACACGCGGATTCACGCGGATGAGACGCTGATAATCGTGCCGTTTGGTAGATAATTCGTTGTATGTCAACCTTTTCCGGGCTGAAATTGACTAAGAGGGCTAGTTTAAACTCAGAACCTTTGAGATAACCCCACAATTGTTTTTTCTCGCGTGATCCAGTAAATGGAAGAGCCTTTAATTCAACAATAATTTTGTCATCAACCACAAAGTCAGGCTGATACGTCCCCACCTTTTTCTTTTGATAGTAAATAGGTATTTGCTTTTCTCTCGAAAAAGCTAGTCTTGAGCTGGCGAATTCTTCCGCTAATGCTTTTTGGTAAATTATTTCTTTATGTCCAAGTCCAAGTTCGTTCGCTACCTTAAAGACGGCCGTTCTGATTCTATACGTGAGGTCTTTATATAAAAGTTCGTTGTTCAGTTCATTTGCAGTGTTTGTATCCGCGCTCATCTGCGTTTTATCCGCGTCTTTTCTGCGAACCAAGGCTTTGCGTTGGTTGACTCCAAAACGGTGTTGTTCATCAATAATGGCGAACGCCAAGTGTTTGAACTGTACCGATTTCTGTATCAGCGCGTGTGTACCGACCACAATAGCTATTTCCCCGTTCTTTACCCACTTCAAGAGTTGGTTGCGTGAGATATCGGTCCAACCCGTCGGATTTACTTTTGAAGGAAACTTTCTACAGCCACTTCCTGTGATAAGAGCCATATTGATAGGGAGGTGTTTGAAGTATTCAATGAATGACTCAAATTGCTGAGTCGCCAAGATTTCAGTTGGCGCCATATAGGCGGCCTGCAAAGTACCATAGTTTTGGTCTTTCGGCCGCACGGTTTTGCGCGTTGGTAAAAGCGAAAGGGAACCGCTTCGTAAACTGCGCGATATGTTCCTCTCCCTTGTCTATCGCAAATGACTTTTCCTTCTGCCACAGTTTCCGTTCCTTTTGTTTTTCAAGCTGGATACAAAAGACTTCTTCAAACGCGAAACGCTTTCGAGCTGCAACAGCGTGGTCTTTGTTTTGCGGAGCGTGGATAAAAATCAGTGCGGTTTTGAGCGTGGGGAGGTGGTACTTTTCCAAAATCTCCGGCGGAATCGGGTCAACGACCGAATCAAGTATGCCTGACGCAATTATTTTCTGAATATGATGAAACAGCCAGTTTGTCGTGATGCCACGGGACTCGGGATAGACAGGGTGGAGGTGATGACTTTCTCCCTCGCCTCCGAACAGTGACTCACCAACGCCTTGCGGGACCGTGTTCACGCGCTCTATTTTTGGGTTGGAGAAATAAAGGGCGCCTGTTTTCTTCCGCTCGCTCAATTTTCCTTCCACGCGTACCAGCGCGTCTTCCGGAATCATTTTCGCGATATACGGCTGGTTAAACCACACAATCTGAATTTTTCCCGTATCGTCTGCAAGTTCGGCGGTTCCCATTGTGATTTTTGTCCGAAATCCTTTGCTCGCTTTCAGTTTTGAAATTCGTCCAAAGACAACCACAGAGTCTCCTTTTTGGAGGCTTCCGATGGTACGCACTTCCGCCACATCGCCATAACGGGTGGGGAAGTGATAGAGCACATCCTCCGCCGTCTTGATGCGAAGTTTCTTAAGCGCCTTTCGCTCCGGTTCGGCGATACGGAAGAGTGTTTCAAGAGGTGAATCAAGTTTCATTCGGTAATTGTAGCGAAAAAGGTCCCAAATGAAAGTCATTAGTTTAAGTCCTTTCTCTCCCCTCGATATGTACCACATATTTACGGTCGTAACTTTGTGGTAAAGATAGAAAGATTCTGGATTCCAGTTTTCACTGGAATGACAGAAAAACAAGATGGTAGAAGTGGCCTTGTCACCTTTTTACGATGCGAGGCGTTAATGGTACTATGAGGACTATGGCAGATACTCAAAAATTCCTTGAAGTTGCGCTTGAAGCGGTCAAAAAAGCCGAGCCGATTTTTTTGAAGTCCTTTGGTAACGCGGAGAAGATTGAGATAAAGAGTGATGCCGTGGGAAGCGAAGTAAGCAGAGCGGACAAAGAAATAGAACACATACTCACCGAGGCGGTTTCTGGTGCTTTTCCCGACCACGCCATTATGGGAGAAGAAGGCGCGTCTAAGAGCGGCTCATTTTATACCTGGTATTTTGACCCCATAGACGGCACGACCAATCACATCCGCGGGTTACATCACTGTGCCATCTCTGTCGCGCTGTGGGACGCGCACGGCCCACTTGTCGGGATTGTTTCCGACCCGGTCAACAAAGTATGTTTTACCGCGACGCGCGGTGGAGGGGCGTTTAAGAACGGCCGGCCCATCCGCGTATCACATCTTACTTCACTGAAAAAAGGGGTCGGGGCACTCGGTTGGAACTGGAATGACGCACGTTCACGAAACGCTCTTCTGGATGCGATAACAAAAAACACCTACCGTTTCCGTGTGTTCAGCGGTTCGGGGCTCGAGCTTTGTTTTGTGGCGGCGGGCATTCTTGATTTCTTCGTCAACATCAATTTGCATATTTGGGATATGGCGGCCGCATCCCTCATCGTGACCGAAGCAGGGGGGATGGTGACCGACAAGAAAGGAAGCGACCTTTCGGCACTCTCTACGAGTATCGTGGCCACCAACACCAAAATCCATGGCGACCTCCTCGCCGCATTGAAGTAGTTTTGTGCGATTAAGCAATAGTGTACGGCCGTACACTATTGCTAAAATAAAATCCTCCGCTCCGCTAAGAATCGGAGCACCTCCTTTAAAAAAGGAGGAATAAGAAGTGCCACCTACCTCAACCCTTCAGCACCCCTTCGCCTCGCAGACTTGGCACTTCCCCTCTTAAGAGGGGCAGAGGGGTTCCGTCTCGTTCCGTGTTCTTAGTCCGTGTCGCTTCCGTGTCTTACAAATCCATACGGAATTCGTAGCCGTGTTTTTTGAGACCGAGCTTTTCGTACCATGCGTGGACATGTTCGCGCGAAAAACGGCTGGTACCGATGACTTTGTAGCAACCGAGGCGTTTAGCTTCAGCGATAGCTTCCTTTACCAACGCGCCACCGATACCTTTCTTTCGGTGCTCTTCTTTGACGAGGATATCTTCAAGAAGCCCATAGGGCTCTTTGTGAGAGTCGTTGTGTATCACATACAAATACATCGCGCCAAGCTCTTCGCCGTTTTCCACAGCAGAGAGTCGGATGGCATTTTGTTTTGTTTCCTTATGAATCTCCATAATGCAAATGCCTCGAATGAAGAATGCAAATGCCGCAAATAGAAGTCTTAATTCGCAGTATTAGCATTCGGTATTAGTAGTATTCGCATTATATCATTTAATGAGGTTCCAAATAATTTCCGCTGTTTTGTCCGCATCATGCCGGATGAGGCTGCGTTTCAGCGCGTCGCCGTTCTGCTTTTTGTGCACGTGATTTGAAATAACAGCTTCGGCAATGACCTTCGCTCCGGTCTTCTTGATTGCCTCAATGTCGGGTTCTACCACAGCGGCCTTTTCTTTTTTGTAGAGTGCGATAGTGGAAGCCTCGGGGTGTTTTGTATTGACGATGACGGTGTCAATCACCGAAATCCCTTCCGTTGCGCCTAGGTATTTATTCGCTTCGTGGACAAAATCGGACGCGCGGAAACCGTCGGTTTGCCCGAGCTTCGTCATAATATTGGTGACAAGCACGCGTTGTGCCTTTGAGTTCTTGATGGCTTCGGCGACACTCGGCACCAGAAGATTGGGGAAGGTGCTCGTATACAGGTCTCCTGGACCGAGGATAATCACATCCGCGCGAGCGATGGCATCAAGTACGCGAGGGTTCGCGGTCGCTTTCGTCAGCATCAGTTTCGCGATAGGCGCGCGTTTCTTGGTAACCGGCTCATCCAGTTCGTGCTCGCTTTTGATGGTCGTACCGTCAGTGAGTTTCGCGGAAAGGGTTGTCGGTTCCTTGGATACAAAAAGTACTTCACCCCTGACGTTCAGAAGCCGCGCCGCTTCGGCGATAGCGCCTTCGGGGCTCCCCGTCACCTCCTGAAGTCCGGCAAGCAGGATATTACCGACACTCTGTCCTTTAAGTGTTCCACGGTCAAAACGATGCATAAACAGGTCTTGGAGCGCGGGGACGGTGTAGGAGAGTCCGACAAGACACTGTCTGATGTCGCCCATCGGCATCACGCCGAGGTCTTTACGGAGCACGCCGGTAGAGCCACCGTCGTCGGCGGTAGAAACAATGACGATATTATTGGTGGGGAACTGCCTGAGTCCCTTGAGTAACGTAAACGTCGCGGTTCCTCCGCCGATGATGACAACAGTTTTCATACAATACGAACTTACGAAATAGGATACGAAATACGAAATTAAGAAATGATGCTAAGTTTCTTTCCGGCTTTCTCCAGTGCCTCAATCGCTTTATCCAGTTGCTTCTTGGTGTGTGCCGCGGAAATCTGGACGCGAATGCGGCCTTTACCTTTGGGGACGACAGGGAAGGCGAACCCTCGTACATACAGCCCTTCCTTCACCAGCTCGTCCGCGAGCGCCATCGTCTTTCGCTCGTCCATGGTCATAATGGGAGTAATGGGGTGATAACAACCCCCGCCATCTCCCTTAACAAAGGGAGTACTGGAATAGTCGTAGACTGCGCCGTCTTCGGCGGGGAGGGTTGTTCGGGCACCCTCTTTGCCAGACAACCCCCCAAGGCTGCCCCCTTTTCTAAGGGGGATGGGGATTCCGCCTCCCAATGTATAACCCAACTTTTCCAACTTTGTTCTGAAGTAGATGGTGTTTTCCGTAAGTTTTTTCTTGAGGGGGAGGAATTCCTTTTCGAAATGTTCTACGACGTAGAGCGCCGCTCCCGTGATGGCCGGCATAAGCGAATTGGAGAAGAGGTACGTGCGGCTTTTCTGGCGGAGAAGGTCAATCACTTCTTTCTTACCTGTGGTGAATCCTCCTCCCGCGCCACCGAGCGCTTTACCGAACGTGGAGGTGATGATATCCACTTTGCCCAGTACGCCTTTTTCCTCTACGCTCCCGCGTCCGGTCTTGCCGAGGACCCCCGTGCCGTGCGAATCGTCAACGACGAAGATGGCATCGTATTTGTCGCACAGCTTTTTCAGTTCATCCAGTTTGGCAACTTCACCGTCCATTGAAAACACGCCGTCGGTCACGACCAGTCTTCGTCGCGCCTTACTCGCGCCGGCCAGTTGTTTCTCCAGCTCCACCATATCGCTGTGCTTATAGCGGAAACGTTCGGCTTTGCACAGGCGCACACCGTCAATAATAGAGGCGTGGTTTAGTTCATCGGAGAAAATCGCGTCACCCTCACCGAGCAAGACTTCAAAGAGGCCGGTGTTCGCGTCAAAACAAGATGTGTAGAGAATCGTGTCCTCGGTTCCGAGAAATTTGGAAATGGCCGCTTCAAGCTTTTTATGCAAATCGGTCGTGCCGACGATGAAACGCGTGCTGTTGAGGCCGAGTGAGTATTCTTTCAAAGATTTTTGCGCCGCCTTGATGACCTTTTTTTGCTGCGAGGTGCCGAGGTAGTTGTTGGCGCACAGGTTAATGAGCTTTTTTCCGTCTACTTTTATTTCCGTACCGACGTGGCCTTCCAGCATCTTCTCTACCTTAAAAAACCCGCCATCACGCATGGTTTGAAGTTCGCCTTGAATGGATTTTTTGATTGAATCACTGAACATATAGCATAGATTAGCTGGTAACTTCGTAATGAGATGGAGTCCCGTTTTTTAAGTTCTTGACTATAAATCGGTCCCCGGTTGGACGTTCTTTTTCATCATAATCCTGTAAGTGAGAATCCGGACACGCAAATACAAAGTCGGCGTCTCCAACGCCATTGTTTCGAAATGAATGTACCTCGTCTTGCTCAATAACGACTTCTTGCCCGTTTGAAACAACCAAAGGAGGTAGCCACTTAATCTCATCCGCTTCAACTTTTCCAAAGTTCATCTCTCCTCCTTCACTTAAAAAGCGATACGGTTCCGAACCCTTTTTGTGGAGGTGAGGAGTGACATAGGGTTGCGCTCCCGACTCTTTTTTCGCCCGTACTCGCGCGGCATATACGCTATATGTCTGCCCTTCAAATTCAAACGGAGGTTTATCAAACTTTGCCACCACGATCCCTACCGCGGGGTCTATTTCTTTTTTGTCCAAAATTGCCTTCGCTTCTTCAGGAGAAATTTGCCGAAGCGGGGAAAGCAATGGCTCGTCTTTTTGTTCCAACGGCTTGAAAGTTTCATTAGGTTGTTCTGGTTTTGTCATGTTTGTTTGGGTTTTGTACACTATGCTTTGTGTTTTCTCCTGATTCTTAAATCTCAATCAGGAGCTTTGGGTGCTTTGCCATCATCTCCTCAAATCGCTCCTTAGTATAGTCCTTAAGCGGTAAAATGGTACCCTCGCCACGGTCCAGAATCACGTTCCAGATATTCTCCTGAATCTTGTTGGCCGGGTCGGCAAACAGCTTCTGCGTTGTTTCCCACGTCTCGGGGAGGCGGCGGCCGATAACCGCGTGTACCGTGATGCCGCGGACTCAAAGGAGACATCCCCGCCGAGGCCTCCCGTCAATTCCTCAATTTTTTGTATGACGCCTTCGTCGCGGTGGTAATCCCCCTTAGTAAAGGGGGTACCCGATGCGGCGAGGGCGGGGGTTGTAACACCCCTCCTGCCGAAGACGGCAGTGCTCCCCTTATTAGGGGAGATAACCCTCCCTGCCGAAGACGGCAGTGCTCCCGTTATTAAGGGAGATAGGGGGATAACATAATCAATGCCGAGCTTTTTTGCCATATCTTGCGAGACGGGGTTTGGCTCCACGCCGATAATCGTTGACGCGCCAAGTCCGCGGGCGACGAGGGTGAGAAAGAGACCAATGGGGCCGAGGCCGAAAATGGCGACGGTCTTTCCTTTGAGCGGAACTTTACTTCCCGCATGTACGGCGTTACCGAACGGCTCCTGCAGTGTCCCGAGTTCGGGGCGGATTTTTGTCGTATCGGTTTTCCACACAATATGCGCAGGGAGCTTCACATATTCGGCAAATCCGCCGTCGTGCGAAATGCCGAGGATTTTTTCATTCGTGCAGACATGTTTTTCACCGCGGAGGCACTGGAAACAGTTGTTGCAGACGACATGCGATTCGGGCGCGGCAAAGTCACCCACTTTAAGAGGGAAGGGAGCGATTGAGGAAGCTTTGCTTCCGAGCGCGGCAATTTCACCGAAAAATTCGTGACCAAGAATGCGATAGGTTTTTCCTTCCGCCTTGAGACTGCCGAGTATCACGTCTTTAAACGCGGCGCGGTTCCAGATACCTCGGTCGGTTCCGCAGATACCGGCGTTGTGTACCTTAAGGAGCACTTTGTTCGCGTCGGTAGGGTCTTTCTTTTCATCCAAGACAGGTTCGGGAACA
The DNA here is from genome assembly GCA_001004005.1 of Parcubacteria group bacterium GW2011_GWA2_49_9. Lineage (GTDB taxonomy): Bacteria > Patescibacteriota > Minisyncoccia > Phycocordibacterales > UBA10002 > UBA10002. Next base: position 16,107 of record LCQF01000012.1, on the reverse strand, counting down.
TCCTGCAGTTCAAAACCGCGGGTGGATTCCCAAGAGCCGAGAGTTGTGTCAAAAACGAGAGCTTTCATGGCTGATTTTTAAGGAGTAATAGCGACTACAAAAATCGCCACCCCCTCACTTGAAATTACAAAATGTGAAAATTGAATGTAAGTATTATTCAAAGTCGTTAATCAAACTTTTGGGATTATATGTACGTTTCGCGATTTCAAGTGAGAGGGTCGTAGTAACATATAGTCGCTCAGTCTACGACTGCAGGTCGCTCCTTATGTTACTCGACCGTGACACTTTTCGCCAGATTTCGGGGTTTGTCCACGTCGTTTCCGCGTTCCACCGCCAAATAATACGCGAAAAGCTGCATCGGAAGAAAAGCAAGAATGGGGGTAAGCATTTCCAGCGTCTTCGGGATATAGAGTACCGTATCGGCGATTTTTTCCAGTTCCTTGTTTCCTTCGGTCGTAATCGCGATAACGGGACCCTTACGTGCCTTGATTTCCTGAATACTTGATTTGTTCTTTTCGTACATACTGTCTTTTGGAGCGATGACAATGGACGGAAAGTCTTTGTCTATAAGCGAAATAGGACCGTGTTTCAATTCGGCAATGTTCCCGCCTTCCACGTGAATATACGAACACTCTTTTAACTTTAGCGCCCCTTCAAGCGCGGAGCTGACATTGTATTTACGTCCGAGGCAGAAGAAGTTCTCCGTCTTTTTGTATTTTTTCGCAAGCCGTTTGATGACGCCGGCGCCCGAAAGGATTTTCTCCGCGTAGGCGGGAAGTTTCTGCATTTCTTTGATGATGGTTTGACCCTCCGACTTAGACAGTCCGCGCATACGGGCAAGATACAGCGCGAACATTGTCTGAAGCAGTATTTGCGAGACGCTGGCTTTCGTGGAGGCAACCGCCGTTTCGGGGCCGACGTGATTGTAGATACCCGCGTCCACTTCTCGCGCGATGGACGAGCCGGTGACGTTCACGATGCCGAGGGTGAGCATACCGCGCCGTTTGGCTTCCCGGATAGCATTCAGGGTGTCTGCTGTTTCTCCCGACTGGGACACGGCGATAAGGCAACCTTGCTTGGTTTGCGCGCTTCGGCGGAACGCGAATTCCGACGCGACTTCGCGTTTCGCGGGTATTCCCGCAAGTTCTTCTATCGCGTATTCGCCCGCAAGGCAAGTAAAGCCCGCCGTACCCATACCGACGAGTGTCACTTCATCAAGTGAGCGAAGTCGTTCCTCAAAAGGCTTGAGCCCGCCGAAGTGAACTGTCCCTTCATCGGGTACAAGCCGTCCACGCATCGTATCTCGAAGCGCTTGCGGCTGTTCAAAGATTTCCTTCAGCATAAAATGCGGGAACCCTCCGAGGTCCGCCGAACCGTTCTTCCACTCAATCGTCGTCGCTTTCCGCTCCTGCTTTCCGTTTCCATTTTTAAAGTCGGAAATATCATACCCGCTCTCCGTGAGCGTCACCATATCCCCGTCATTCAGATAGATGACCCGATTGGTGAGTGGGAGGATTGCCGTCGCGTCGGAAGCCACCACATTTTCCTCTTTTCCGAGTCCCAGAATAAGCGGGGAACCGAACCGCGCCGCGATGAGTGTTCCGGGATGTTTCGCCGAGAGCGCCACGATGCCGAACGCTCCGTGGAAATCTTTGAGGGCTAGCCGAACCGCGGTAGCGAAATCCTTTTCCGTTTTCGCGTACTCCTCTATGGTGTGCGCGATGATTTCAGTATCGGTTTCTGAGACAAAGCGGTGCCCCTTCTTTACCAGCCGCTCTTTAAGTTCTTGGTAATTTTCAATAATACCGTTATGCGCGACGAAAATATCGCCCGTGCAGTCTTTATGCGGGTGGGCGTTTCGCTCACTTGGTTCTCCGTGCGTGGCCCAGCGCGTGTGGCCGATGCCGACCGCGCCTTCCAGCAATACGGCGCGGCACTTTTCTTTAAGAAGCGCGACTTTACCTTTCGCTTTGACGCACTTGATGGCTTCCGCTCCCACGACCGCGACACCACCGCTATCGTACCCGCGGTACTCCATACGGGTTAACCCCTCAAGGACGATGGGGAGGGCTTGCCGACGACCTACGTATCCGATGATGCCACACATGATTGATTTTGTTAATTGAACCGAGCTTTGCGAGGTGAGATGTTACAAAATCATCACCGAGCACTTTGGCTAACGTACGCTAGCCCCTATTTTAAATGTATAAACACGCGTCTCTTCCATGCCATCTGCTATTTTACCTTGGAGACAAAGTGCTTGGTCCGCCTCACTAATACTCTCTCCGTTCGTTGTTTGTGGGGAAATACTAGCACACTGTATAACCTTTGCTTTTGGGAAAATGTCGCGCGATTGACGACACCTTCCATTCACGGTAGGGTTCCTCCTGCCGTTTTTGTTTGCCGGTTTTACCGTTGAGAGAGGTTTCGTGTTGTTTCTGCGTCCGTAGTTTAGCAATAGTATGCTATAGCACACTATTGCTAAGGGTACGGGTCGTTACCGAGAGACGGCGCACTGATACCACAGCGACAACAGGCTCTGAAACGCAAAATGAAATAAAGTATCTTTTAACTTGGTTTTCCCTACACTGAGGGTGGTCGCAGAAAACGGCTCAACGGCGAAAGCCGTTGAGCCGTTCAAGGATATGGTACGGTACTTAACGTCTTGACCCGAATGCGAGCGCAAGCGCGACAAGCGCGAGCGAGATGTCGCGGAAAAGGACGTTGAGTTGATTTTGGTTGAAGTACACCACCGAGCCAAGAAAGACCGCGGCGACGAGGGAAGGGAGGAAGATTTTCCACCCCGAGAGAATCCAGAGCGCGATAATAAGATGCACACCTGCGATAAGCATTAAGAGAACGCCTTGCGAAATGCCAACGTCTCTTACGAGTGCGGGAATATACCCGAGCCAGTTATTCGGGTTCGTCCACATCCCATAGGCGGGATAGAGGAAGGCGAACGCAAGTGCAATTCGGAGAAGCAAGTTGGAAGTTTTACTCATGGAGTTAATTTTCAATTATCAATTTACAATTTTCAATAAATTCTCAATTTTTCAATTCTCAAAACTGGAAGTCTTAGAAACTGTCTGAAAAGCTATCGCAATCCAAAGTTTTGCAAAATCCGAGGAAAAAACGGCGCAGACGAGGAAGGTGTACCGAGGTACTCCGACCGAGGATAAGGCGTTTTTTACCGGATTTTGCAAAACGACGATGCGAAATGGCTTCAATCATAGCCTCCATGCTAGCTTTTCACACAGTTTCTTAGGCACTGATTGAAAATTGATACTTGAACCTTGATAATTTTCTTGACTACTCCGTCACTTCCACCACGCCTTGCATACCCGGGTGAAATCCGCAGATGTACGGGTACGTGCCGGCTTTTTCAAACGTGAATGAGTACGAATTGCCTTTGATAATTGACCCACTGCTGAAGAGTCCGGAATCGGAGCTCACGGTATGTGTCGCGTCGTCTTTATTCGTCCAGACGACGGTCGTGCCTTTTTTAATCGTGAGCGGACTCGGCGTGAATACAAAGTTGGCGATGGCAACCTCCACTTTTTTATCTTTGGGAGTTGCGACCTCTCCTGCGGACACAGCCGTCGGGGTAGTCACCGTCGTTTGGGGAACGGATGCTGGACTTCCCGCGCGTGTGGCGGAATTCGGGGCGGGCGCGGTTTCCGAAGTGGTATCGGTTCTCGGAGGAACAAAAATCTCGCCACCCGATGTGGTGTCAGGTGCCGTGTTATCCCTCCCAATCTCCACCGTCACGTTCCAAAACCAGACCACTAGTCCGATAAGAATGACGACAAGAAGAATGTATATGCGACCCATACTGATTAATTTTCAATTATCAATTCACAATTTTCAAACCAGCTCCAATTCCAAAATTAAGGAATTGAATCGTTGATTGAAAATTGATACTTGAACCTTGATAATTTCACGGCTACTCCGTGACGACGACGGTTCCTCCCATTATAGCATTAAGGTGGTCGTGGTACTGCCATGTGCCGGCTTTTTCAAAGGTGAATTGGAACTCGTCCTTTCCTCGCTGGTCGGTTTTGTATTGGTCAAACTCGGGATACAGGAGATGATTCGGGTGGTCGTTGGAAGCGACTGAAGCCGGCTTTCCGGTTTCATTTTTAAACACAACGGTTTCTCCTTTCTTCACCGTGATGCTCTTCGGAGAAAAACCGTTTGCATCATAGGTAACAACCGTTTCTTTTGTATCTGTTCCCGGAGCTGGCATTCCTGTCTGTACCGCCGCCGTGATATTTTCCACTTGTATATCTCCGCAGGATGTATAGGTCTTCGCGTCGGCGGCTGACTGATGGACATTTACCGCGAGGGGTAGTTCGGAGAGTATCTGGTCAAGTGTTATCGGCACAATTGTTTCCGAGACACCCTTATCCACATTCGTAAGGGGATACTTCACCGCATCGGGGTTGGGACACATACCAAGATGAATATGCGCCGGTTGCGCGACTTTAGACGCTTTTCCTGTGAGCGTAATACTTACTTTGATGGAGTCCTCGCCAACCCCCGTGATAGTCGCTTCTCCCGTCTGTCCCGATTTGTTCAATTCGCCGAGTGTTACGGTAAGCACACGCGCGGCCTTCGCGGCCGCTACTGCCATTTCTTCGGCCGCTTTATCTTTCGCCACTTGTTCCTCGGCCGCTTTCGCGGCTTTTTCCCGAGTGCTATCCGAGACCTTTTTAACCGCGTAGCCTCCTCCGCCGATAATCAAGAGCGCGATGATAATCGCAATGACCGGAAACATACCTTTGTGTGTATTCATTCGCATAACACTTTTATTAGACAGTAATAACGTCAGTATACAAAAGACGGGACACGACAAGCAAATTTTTCACCAGCAAGGACTAGCCTCTGTACAGAGGATAGTCCTTGCCCTTAGGGTCGGGAGTATTAGGCCATGCTGATACAAGCCCTCGCTTTCCACCGTCTCGTCGTACCACTTCGCGACAAGACCTCAGGAGGTTGGAACAGGTTTTTCCTTGGAAGGGTTTCCATTAGTTTATCGAGCTACTTTTTATGTGGTGGTAACTTTTTTCTGGAAAATTGAACTTTGTACTCATTCTTCATATCGGGAATTGGTAGATGACAAATTTCTTCTTCGTGTGCCAACACCTTACCTAGTGAGTCCACTACTGATTCGATAACAAACCCACAGTGTCTTCTTGAGAACGTACTCGGAGACAAAATTATTAAATCGCCACTCCTATTAAAACCCACGCTAACAAATTTACTTGGCGGATTTAGATAATATCCTCCTTCCTTCTGCACTTCCACACTCAGTGAATGTATTTTTGAGAAGTTTCCACCTATATGAATTATGTGAGCGGTAAAACAGTCGGTAGCATTCAAAGAACGTATAGAATCTAAAAAATCCTTTTTCCTTTTCGCCCACTCATATAAGGACGTCCTAAATTGGTAGAGATCAAAGATTGTAAAAGTTACCCCGATGAAACTTAAGATTGTAATTAAGAATCCAATTACTTTCCAGAGATTGTTGTAGATTAAAACAAAAAAAGCAATCACGTCTTCTATTCCTACAATCTTGGTGGGGGAAGACTCATTGTACAAAACTATTGAGTTATTTCGTAGCACTCTTTCAGAGAAAACCTCTGTGTATTCCAAGAAGGAAAAGATGTTAGAGCCAGTGTAAGATATTTTACCTTCAATTAAGAATGAGGCTTCATGTGAGTCTATCTTCTTTGTGAGGCGATCTATCTTTTCTTGTGTCAAATTACTAACAATTGCATCAAATTTCAAGAAAGTATCCTGATGAGGGTCCAGCTCGCTTCTTCCGTTTGCAGTTGCCTGTGTTCCCCCTTGTGTAGCGGGCGTATCGTCCGCAGCCTCTAAAGTGACTTTAATATCTTCTAATATCTTTCTCGCTGGTGTTGCTCCGACATTGGTTATCTTCAAAATGTTGTGAATTCTGAGTTGACCGCCCTCTTGTCTATAAGTAATAAAGAAACCCACACTTCCGTCTGGATTTCCGATTCTCTCGGAGGAGATACTCAAATTTGGCCTGTTAAAATAAAATCCCAACAGTATTGAAATCGAAACTAGAATCCCCAGAATTGGTGCAATTTTTTTAACCATAGGATTCTCACTAGCTGTGTGTGTGTGGATAACTTTAACTGGCAGAGATAGAGGGTATCATACTATAATATACATATGGCGACCAATCAGATTTTCAAAGCGGTTTATTTTTCTGACTATAAAGTAGCTAATCCAAAAGCAAAGGGGTTTATTTTGGCTTTTGGTGAGAGAAACAAGGATGTGTATAAAAGCATAGCGGATTTTGGGAGTAATGAATTGCGAAACCTGCTTGGCACCAATTCTTATCTAGAGTTGGAGCAACGCGCCGAGCAAGAAGGACTGCCAGTAAACACCTATTGCCTTTGGTATCTGCGCAAGAATCTTGGTGTAGAAGAACCCAGACCAGTAGTGGTGAGAAGCAAGAAAACCATTGCTAAATTTGAAAATCAGGTAATTCAGGGCGATTGTTTGAAGGTGATGAGCGATATTCCTTCAAAATCAGTAGACATGATTTTGTGCGACTTGCCCTATGGCATGACCCAAAATCATTGGGATAGCGTGATTCCACTTGATGAACTTTGGGTTCATTATGAGCGCATCGTCAAAGATAATGGGGTCGTCGCTCTTACTGGGCAGGGACTTTTCACCGCTAAGTTAATGCTGTCCAATCCAAAACTCTTTAAGTATAAAATTACTTGGGTGAAATCAAAGCCGACAAATTTTCTGAACGCAAAAAAACAACCGCTTCGCAAACACGAAGACATTTGTATTTTTTATAAAAACCAGCCTGCATACAATCCGCAGATGACTTATGGGGAGCCATACAACAAGGGATTCAGAAAAGACCAATTTACCGGAAGCTATGGGGATTTCAAAACCGTTGAAGTAAAAAGTAATGGCGAGAGGTATCCGACTGATGTTGTTTATTTCAAAACTGCCGAAAGTGAAGGAGAGGTTTATCACCCCACACAGAAACCAGTAGAACTGGGGCGCTATCTTGTGCGTACATTCACAAAAGAAGGAGATGTTGTTTTAGATAACACCTGTGGAAGCGGGAGTTTTCTTGTTTCAGCAGTCCTTGAAGGAAGAAAGTTCATCGGGATTGAGAAAAATCAGGAAGTCTATCTGTTCAAAAAGAATAAAATTGACTACATCGAGGTTTCCAAACAACGTATACAAGAAGCAAAAGCGGAGTACAAAGCGACTGGCAACACACTTTTCAAATCCCATCAAAAAGTTCTTCTTTGAGAACCTCTTTAGCTTTCTCGAGTTCTCTTACAGTGAGTTGCCCTTTTTCCTGTAGCCACTTCAGTAAATGGAAATACTGGTTTGCATGGAGAACCGGCTTCACGTTTTTCTCAAGAGAGATTTCTTTTTGAATAAAAACAAGATGCTCTTTGGAAAGGACTCCCCGGCCAATTAAGTCGTAGGCAATTCTGACTGTATCGACAGACGTTAGGTTCAGGTTTCCTTTGCGGACTTTATCTTTTTCCACATCATTACTTTCAATACCCCGTAAATCCACTATGCTCTCTAGACCATTGAGATTTCGGTTATAGAACTCTATCTCTTGCCCTCGATAGGTAAACCATGTCCTGCCTTGTTCAGTCAGAGAACCGCGTGGTAAGTACACTCCCTCTCGCAACACGCGTTCTTTTGATACCCACCCGCAGATGTAGAGTATCCATTTCTTTTGTCTTTTAGTTCCTGGCAGTTCTCGCTTGCTTGGAGTTTCAAGGTGAGTCATCAAATAAATATCTGCATCAAGCCTCGCGTCATATAACTGGCGAGCAAAAAAGTTATGTTTCGCTTCTCGAACAATCCCATCGTCACTTTCGTACCCCTCCTTAAAAGGCAAAGCACCTCCACGACACTTCACGTCAAGTTTGACGCCAGAGGGTAGTAAAATATCATAACCGAGAGGATGATTTTCTGGATTAATTTCCGGCATCCCAAATCTATTTCGGATAACCATTTCTGCAAGCGCACCAAACCCTTGCTGTTCAGGATTTCCTCTTTCGGCACCTGTTCGGTTTTGGTTGGCAGTAATATACTCTGCCGCTTTTTGTCTCAACTGAAAGCCAAGCTCGTCGGTAAGTTTTACGATAATCGGTTTTGGGTGATGGTATGTATACATATGTTTCAACGGTTGTCCATGGCGGAGACGGTGGGGATCGAACCCACAAACCACTTTAAGGGCGGTTACGGTTTAGCAAACCGTTGGCTTACCATTCGCCGCACGTCTCCAATACGGCCTAACGTATCATATTTTGCTGAAAACTGAAAGAGAACTGGATTCCCGCTTCCGCGGGAATGACAAGGAGGGAGAAAAACACCACCACCCCTCAATCCCCTCCTCAGTTGAGGAGGGGAGAAAAAGAAAATCCCCCCTGCCGAAGACGGCATGTGCTCCCTTTAAACACACCCCTCCACTCGCCGACTCGTGTGCTCCCCTTGATAGGGGAGATAGGGAGAATTAAGAACGGGCTAGTGGGCGATAGTAAACGCAATCACTTTTTTCGCGCCGGCGCTTTTGAGGGCGCGGCGCGCCTCCTCAATCGTTGCGCCGGTGGTGGCGACGTCGTCAATCAAAATAATATTTCGCCCCTCTATCGCGGCACTGTCCGCCTCAAAACAGCCGTCAAGATTTTCCAGACGTTTTTTTCTCGTATCCTGTTTTGTTTGGCTCGCGGTGTCTTTGATTTTGCGGAGTCCGTGGAGGCAGAGGGTGAAGTTTCTACCACCCCCAGCCCCTCCTTGATAACACCCTCCGTCGCCGAAGACGGCGACACCTCCCTTATTAGGGAGGATAGGGGAGGAAAATCCCTCCCGCCGAAGACGGCGTGTGCTCCCTTTTACAAAGGGAGAATCAAGACGCATAAGTTCGTCGGCAAGCAAACGACATTGGTTGAATCCGCGCTCCGATTCGCGTTTGCGGGAGAGGGGAACGGGAATAAGAAGCGGTTCGGTAAAATTCGTCAGCGGCGCGTATTCCTCAAGAAAGGCGAGCAGTTCGTCGTAAAGTGTCTCCGAAAGAAGTTTCGCGATTCTTTTGTTTCCGCGGTACTTCAGCTCCCAGATAGCTTGTCGCACCAGCGGGTCGCGGTAGCTAAAGAGCGAGATAATGTTCTTTCCCGCGTAACCGTCCGTTTTCTCCACACGAAAAGCGAAAGTGTACGCATCCATTGACTCAATCTCACGGATGAGGGGTGCGCGAGGGAAAAGAAGGTCCAAAATGAAAGAAAAAAGTTTCATAATGCAAATGCTACGAATGAAGAATGCGAATCCTGCAAACAACCACCCCTCATTCCCCTCCTTAGAAAAGGAGGGGAGGCAGAAAGCATTCGTGGTATTCGTATTCTGTATTCGTGGTATTCGTATTATACTGTAGGGATGCAGAATCCGTTTCCGAAACTAGCGGGGTTTTTCCGGCAGACATTCCAGTCTGCCGATACCAGTGTTGTCGGAGTGGATATAGGAAGCGCCTATATAAAAGTGGTGCAACTCCGCAGAAAAAGCGGCAAAGCCGTACTGGAAACCTACGGCTCTCTTGCCATCGGTCCCTACGGGGGAGTGGAAATCGGTCGCGCGACGCATCTTCCACCGGAAAAAATCGCCGAAGCACTCCGTGACCTCCTGCGTGAGGCGCACGTGACTTCCACGAGTGCCGCGTTCGCCATCCCGTTCGCTTCCAGTCTCGTGACGACTATGGATATGCGCGTGCTTGACCCCAAACAGCTGCGGACCATTGTTCCCATAGAGGCGAGGAAGTATATCCCCGTCCCGATTTCCGAAGTCAACCTTGATTGGTGGATTATTCCCGACGAACCCGAACGAGTTTCCAATGAGGAAACTCGAACGGGCGAGCCGGGACAGGCAGTGCAAGAAGAAACACAGCAAGGAGGACAAGAGCAAGCTTCTGGAAGTGCGGCTGAAACCGGCCTGCCGCCTCTTCCTGAAAATGGAGCGCAACCGACTGCGAATGAATCGGGCGCTCCCAAAGATATGAAGATACTTATCGCCGCGATACACAACGAGGCGATGAGCCGCTATGGGGAAGTGGTAAAACAAAGCGGACTTACCTCAAGTTTTTTTGAAATTGAGCTTTTTAGCACGATTCGGGCGCTCTTTCCGCAGGACCTTTTGCCCCACGCCGTGCTGGACCTCGGCGCGGGTGAGACGAAACTCTATATTATTGACCGCGGGCTCATTCGGACGTCTCACATCATCAATCATGGAGGTCAGGACATAACGCTCGCACTCTCGCGAAGTCTCGGTATTACCGTCGCGGAAGCTGAAAAAAAGAAACGGGACGAAGGAATTCTGCAGACGGGAGACGAGACGGAGGGAGCGACGGCTATTCTTAACGTGGTGTGCGGGGAAACGAATCGCGTATTGGAAAATTTCGAGCGTAAATTCGGGCGAAAAGTGGTAGATGTCGTCCTCACTGGTGGCGGGGCCAATCTTCCCGGTCTTGAAGCTCTCGCGGAGCAGACTATGTCCGTACCCTCTGTGCGCGCCAACCCCTTCAAGCAGACACTCGCCCCCGCGTTTCTTGACGAGGTGTTGCGGGGAGTAGGGCCCGAGTTCACCGTGGCTGTGGGAATAGCGTTTCGGAAACTGCAGGAAGGGAGTTAACCGCAGGTGGTCTTTAACGGAAGTGCAGGATATAATTACGATGCGCAGGAAGCGATAGACTATTCGTTTCTCTTTCGGTGCCTGCGGAATTTCTAATTATCTAATTTCTAATTCACCTAATGAACGGCAAAATGCCTACATTTAGAATTGGGAGTTTTATTAGAAATTAGGTGAATTAGGTAATTAGGACTTTTCTATCGTGCCTATTCAAATTCAAACCTCGTTTGTTCCCAAGAAGACACCTCTCTCTACGTCTTCGGTTTCCGCGGGAGGGGGGCGGAGCGTGAATCTGCTGGCGATTATTTCGCTTAGTATCTTTTTCATCATCGTAGGACTTTCCGCAACGGTTTTCTTCTATAAATCAAGTCTCGTGAATTCCATTATGGAAATGGACGCGCTCCTTGCCGCGGCGAAGAAGAGTTTTGAGCCGGAATTCATTGATGAAGCGGCGAAATTGAATATTCGCATTGAGGGAGCGAGGGAGCTTCTGAACAGCCACCGTGCACTCTCGCCGCTCTTTGACCTGTTGGAAAAGAAAACGCTTGAAAATGTGCGCTTCCAGGATTTTAATTTTATGGCAGCGGAAGGGAAGGACGCGACGCTCTCCATGCTCGGACAGGCCAGAAGTTTTAATGCCGTAGCGCTTCAGTCCGATGTGTTCGGCGCCGAAAAAGCGTTCAAAGACCCTGTCTTCTCAAATTTCACTCTCAATGAGAGTGGGGATGTGATTTTCAATTTCAGAACCACCATTGCCGCGGAACTTCTTCACTATCGGGAGACCGTGCTTGGAGCGGCGGATACGACAAATTAGATTTAAGATTAAAGTTGTCAGTAGAAACCAATCAGAAACAGTTACTATTAGCTTACTTTAATCTTGAATCTTGCAACTTACATCTGACTATGAACAACATTATTTCAATCTTTCTGCTTATCGCGTCAGTCGGAATCTTTTTCGTCTATATTAACCCGACGTATGGAGCGGTGACGGGTGAGCCACATATCAAGAGTCGTAGTATTCAGGAACTACGAGAGGAGCGTGGACGGTATACCGATGCGTTAAACAAAACCAGAGAAATTGAAAAAGCCAGAGTCGGGCTTCTTGAGCGGTACAATGCTATTCCTCTGGAAGACCGAGAACGTTTGGAAAAACTGCTTCCCGACCACATCGATTCGGTGCGATTGATTATTGATATCAATAATGCCGCGGCGCAGTACGGTATGACACTCAAGAATATCAACCTGACGAACGCGGACGAGGGAACCGCCGCGGGAGTGGCCGCGCTCGGTCCTCAACAAAAGCGCTTTAGACCGGTCGGCCTCAAATTTAACGTATCGGGGTCGTATGATGAGTTCCGCTCATTTGTCAGGGATGTGGAAAAGAGTCTCCGTCTTGTGGACGTTACCGGTATCACGTTTGCCTCAAACGAAAAGGAGTACAATTTTTCCGTCACCATTTCCACCTATCGCCTTGTCGTACCGAAATAAAGAAGAATGTTCGTATGCAGATTTTTGAACACATCAATAAAAGAGTTGCTTTCGGGTTTGGAGGGGTAGTACTTCTCCTGCTCGGCATATTTTTCTACTGGCTTTCGGGTACCGGCAGTAAAGACCCCGGGCCTGTTTCCGTTCTGTCCGAATCGCCGCTTGACGCGACACTCGGGCGAGAATTGCTGTCGGCTCTCGCTAAACTCCATTCAACCAAACTTGATACGACGGTGTTTTCCGACCCCGTGTTTGCCAGTTTGAAAGATTTCGGAGTGGAAATAGCGGCACAGCCCGTCGGTAGACATAATCCCTTTGCCGCATTCATCGGAAGTGCCACCACGGAGCGGGGAGGTTCCGGCATCATCAAGCCGACACTGCCTTCGGGGACCGATACCGCGAAACCGTCCGATACGTCGGTCCTTCAGCCTCCAAAAGCGCCAGCCAATCCGGGAGGGTTTGATGTAGAGTAATGGCTTCGCCCGTATCTTCGCAAGCGAAGCGCGGCGAAGTACGGTAGCGAAACATTACCCCCTCACTCGAAATCTGAAAAGAGTCGTTGGTCAACAAACGTGAGGTTAGCAGTTCAAAGTGTCATAAAGAGGTAAATAATCATTTTGTAATTTCGAGTGAGGGGGTGGCGATTTGTATAGTCGCTGTGCTCCTTACAAATCAGCCATGACCCTATTTGAAATCCTAGCCGAAAGAGGAGTCATATCGAAGGACGATATCCCCGCTTTTGTGGCGGAGACGAGTTCGCTTGGTGGCGATAGTGAAACCGTGCTCGTGAATCATGGGGTGGCGCGCGAGGATGTCCTCGCGGGGAAGGCCGAGCTCTACGGTATTCCGTACCAGAGTCTTGAAGGTAAAGATGTTCCGTTCGACATCCTCCGGTATGTGCCGGAAGAATCCGCTTCTTTTTACCGTTTTGTGCCTATCGGACTTGAAGACGGCGCGCTCCTCATAGGTGTCGTTGACCCCGACAATATTGAAGCGATGGACGCCCTTAGTTTTATCTCTTCCAAGCTCGGTATACCCTACAAACTCTATCTCATTTCCGAACCGGATTTTGAGAAAGTCCTTGAGTCTTACAAAGGTCTTTCCGGACAGGTTACGGCGGCGCTTTCGGAACTTGATACCGAATTCATTCCGGAGGACACTCCGGCACCGACTACCGAGGCAACCTTGGGTGGCGGGGAAACTCGCATCATTGAAGACGCGCCCGTGACGAAAATCGTCGCCACTATTCTCCATTACGCCGTTGAAGGAAACGCGTCGGATATTCACATTGAACATATGGGCGCCGAAGTGCGTGTTCGGTTTCGAGTGGACGGCATTCTGAATACGTCACTTATCCTCCCGACCAAAGTACACGCGGCGCTTATCGCTCGCGTGAAAATCCTTTCCAATATGCGTCTTGACGAGAAACGGAAGCCGCAAGACGGGCGTTTTAGCGCGCGCATTGAGGGACGGCGCATTGACTTCCGTGTTTCCACCTTTCCTTCGTATTACGGCGAGAAAATCGTGATGCGTATTTTGGACACCGAAAAAGGCGTGAAGCCGCTTGGCGAAATGGGGCTCTCGGAGCGGAATCTCAAACTTATCCGCGAGGCATTGGAAAAGCCGTACGGTATGGTGCTGATTTCTGGACCAACGGGAAGCGGAAAATCAACGACGCTCTACACGATGCTCAACGAAATTGACCGCGAGAAATACAACGTGCTTTCGCTGGAAGACCCAGTGGAATACAACATCCCCGGTATGAGTCAGTCGCAAATCCGTCCGGAAATCGGCTATACGTTCGCGACAGGCCTTCGGCATACCTTGCGACAAGACCCCGACATCATCATGGTCGGTGAAATCCGCGACAAGGAGACCGCGCAACTTGCCGTACAGGCCGCGCTGACTGGACACTTGGTGTTCTCCACTATCCACACCAACAACGCCGCTGGTGTCATACCCCGCCTTATTGATATGGGTGTAGACCCGTTTCTTATCGCGCCGACGCTTATTCTCGCCATGGCACAGCGTCTCGTGCAACTTATCTGTCCAAACTCGGGTAAATCAGTTTCCGTGGAGGGAAGCATCGGTGCCCAGATTGAAAAGGAATTCAGCGATTTACCCGAAGCATTCAAGCGGGCGATTCCGTTTGCCAAGGATGTGTTGAAAATAGAGCCTTCTCCCGACTGTCCGAAAGGTACGAGAGGCCGTACGGCGGTATTTGAAATCATGCAAATGGACCACGACCTTGAGCAGGTTATTCTGAAGAGTCCTGTGGAAGGAGAAATTATGCGGAATGAAGAATGCGAATACCGCAAATGGAGAAGTCTGATTCGCCACATTAGCATTCGATATTGGCGGTATTCGCATTATGGATTACTGCAAGTACTGATATAATAGAAGTATGGAATCCAACACCAAAAAACCATCACTCTTACTCGTTGATGACGACCAGTTTCTGCTGAATATGTATTCGCTCAAATTCCAGAATTCCGGATTTGAGGTGGAAGTCGTGAACAGCGGGCTTCTTGCACTACAAAAACTTCGCGATGGGTATACTCCCAGTGTGGTGCTCTGTGACCTCGTGATGCCGTCTATGGACGGTCTTGAATTCATCAAAAAAGTAAGAGAAGAAAGACTTTCCCCGCTCTCGGCGATTGTCGTACTGACCAACCAAAGCCAGTCGGTGGAGATAGAACGCGCCAAAGAAATCGGTGTGGACGGCTATATCGTCAAAGCGTCAACCATTCCTTCAGAGGTCGTGCAGGAGGTGCAAAACATTTTGGCCAAGAAAAAACCATAATGCCAATACCGCGAATGAAGAATACGAATACCGCAAATGAGGAGGTTTGATTGGCGGTATTGGCATTCGGAATTAGCAGCATTCGCATTATATCTTTTATGTCCGATGAACTCTTAAACAGCCTTATAGAATCGACTATTCGCGAAGGCGCGTCAGATTTGCACCTCCTCGTCGGTCGTCATCCGGTTATTCGCGTTTCGGGCCAGCTTGTTCCGCTCGTGAAGCAACCGCAGCTCACGGGGAAGAACGCGGAGGCGTTTTTGGACCAGTTCCTTAGACCCGAAGACAAGCAACTTTTCTTGAAAAACAAGGAAATGGATTTCTCGTACAGTTTTAAGGATGAAGTCCGTTTCAGGGGCAATGCGTATTATGAGAAGGGTACCATCGGTATCGCTCTCCGACTTATTCCGCGGAAAATCCCTTCGCTTCAAGAGTTGAGTTTGCCCGGAACACTTGAGCAGTTTACCAAGAAACAACAGGGGTTTTTCCTCGTCGTTGGACCGATGGGACATGGGAAATCCACCACCCTCGCGTCACTCATTGAGATGATAAACGAGAGCCGTTCGGAACATATTATGACGATTGAAGACCCGATTGAGTACGTGTATGAAGAAAAGCTTTCCATCATAGACCAGCGGGAAGTGCGCATTGACACGAAAGATTTCCAAACCGCGCTTATTTCCATGTTCCGCGAAGACGTGGATGTCGGACTTATCGGCGAGATGCGCGACCAGAACACGATTTCATCGGCCGTTACCGCGGCTGAAACCGGACACCTTATCTTTTCCACGCTTCACACCAATAACGCCGCGCAATCCATTGACCGTATCATAGATATTTTCCCTCCCGGCCAGCAAGAGCAAATACGGCTCCAACTTGCTTCCTCGCTCACCGGCATCTTCTCCCAACGTCTCGTGCCGAGGATTGCGGGAGGTCTTATCCCCGCGTTTGAACTCCTTATAGCGAATAGCGCGGTCCAAAACCTTATTCGAGAAAAACGGACACATGAAATCAATACGGTTATTGAAACGGGACTTGAACTGGGAATGATAGATATGAACCGCTCTCTTGCCGACCTCGTGCGAAGGGGGGAAATCACGCCGGAAAACGCGTTTGCC
>LCQF01000011.1 GCA_001004005.1 Parcubacteria group bacterium GW2011_GWA2_49_9 | reverse complement strand
GTGGAACGCGCTCGCGCCTCGCGGACGATTAGCGGTTATATCATTTCACAGCTTGGAAGACCGTCTTGTCAAGACCTTTTGCCGCGATAAGGTCAAAGAAGGCCATGGAGTTCGCATTACGAAGAAGCCGATGACCCCGACGCGTGAAGAAGCACGGGCGAATCCGCGGGCCCGAAGCGCTAAGCTAAGGATTATAGAAAAAATCTAACATGATACCAATCAACGAATTGCATGCGAATGCAACGAAAAAATACGAATGCCCGATACAGCATTAGTATTTTTTCGTGGCATCAGTACCCATTTGTAGTTTCGTATCATGAGATTCGTATCGAAAAAAGCAATAAGGAAGGATGGAAAACACCAAAAAACGGTATTCTGGTCCTTGGCCTGCCTGCTCTGTATCGTCACCTCGCTCTATGTCTATCTTGTCAACACGGCGGCGTGGAACGGCATACGGTGGAAGAAAGCCGGTCAGGAAGTCGCGCAGCGCGCCACGCAAGTATCCGAGCTTGAGACACGCTATCTCTCGCTCAAAAAGTCAGTCACGCTTTCCCGCGCATACGCGTTGGGATTTGAAGACGCGCGCGCAGTGCGATTCATTGAGACGCAAAAAATCGGCGCCGTAGCTCGGGCTACGGACATCTAGCGCCGACAGCCGCTGCGCGTCGGTCGTTTTGCACATGAGGTCACACCAAAAGTTTCTCTTTCGCATCCGGCTCATTGGCGCCTGCGCGACACTCGTCGCGCTGCTTCTTATTGGCAAGCTCTATCTCGTGCAGCTGGTGCACGGGGCCGAGTACCGCGGGAAAGCGGACCGGCAGTACGCGAGCCCAAGCCGGGAGCTGTGGGACCGAGGGACCATTTTTTTTGAAACGCGGGACGGCAATCGCGTCTCCGCCGCGACGCTGAAATCCGGCTTCACGCTCGCCGTTAATCCGAGGGAGGTCGCTGATGCGGAGCAGATGTACACGCGTCTCTCGCAAGAAATTCCTCTTGAACGCGACCCGTTTCTCGCCAAAGCCGGAAAGAAAGACGACCCGTATGAGGAGATTGCGCGCCGTGTCCCCGAGGAGCGCGCCTTGCGGCTCGGGGAAGAGAAACTTGCCGGCGTATCGCTCTCCAAAGAGCGGTGGCGGTTTTATCCGGGCGGGACGCTTGCCGCGCACCTCCTCGGCTTCGTCGGCTCCGACGGCGACGCGCTTGCGGGACGGTACGGACTGGAGCGCTACTATGATGATGTGCTCTCGCGGCAGAGTGGCGGGCTGTATCGCAACTTCTTTGCGGAGATTTTCTCCGGCATCAAGAGAGCGGTGGGGCCGGAGCGCTTGGAAGGTGATGTGATTACCTCAATAGAGCCGAGCGTAGAACAAGTTCTTGAAGACACGCTGGCGCGTCTCGCGGCCTCGTTTGACACGAGTCGCGCGGGCGGCATCATTATGGACCCACAAAACGGACGCATCTACGCGATGGCGCTTTTCCCCTCGTTTGACCCCAACGAGTTCGGCAAGGAAGCCGACCCGAGCCGATTCTCAAACGCGCTCGTTGAAAGTGTCTATGAGATGGGCTCCATCATGAAGCCCCTGACGCTCGCTGCCGGGCTGGACGCGGGCATCATAACCGCGACGAGCCCCTACGACGACGCCGGCTCCCTGACGCTCTCCGGCAAGACCATCTCAAACTTTGACGGCAAAGGGCGCGGGCGCGTCTCCATGCAGGAAGTGCTCAATCAGTCGCTCAATACCGGCGCCGCTACGGTGGCGCTTTGGCTTGGAAAGGAGCGTTTTCGCGAGTACTTCGCCCGTTTCGGACTCGGGGAGGAGACCGGCATTGACCTTCCTGCGGAAGCGGAGGGTCTCGTCCAGAATCTCGCGAGCGGGCGAGACATTGAACTCGCAACCGCCTCCTACGGGCAGGGAGTCGCGCTCACCCCCATTCAGACGGTTCGCGCGCTCGCCAGTTTGGGAAACGGAGGGTACCTCGTCGCGCCGCATGTGGCGACGAAGATTGCGCACAAAACCGGCATCACCCGTTCGGTGGAAGACAGTCGAAAAGTGGCGGTGTTGAAGCAAAGCACCTCCGAAGAAATATCGCGAATGCTCGTGCGGGTCGTGGATACCGCGCTTTTGGAAGGCGCGTACAAAATGCCGCATCATTCCATCGCCGCGAAAACAGGAACCGCGCTTATCGCGAATCCGGAGGGCGGGGGATACTACCCCGACAAATTCCTCCACTCGTTCTTCGGCTATTTCCCCGCGTACAGTCCGCGCTTTATCGTGTTTCTCTTCGCGGTTCAGCCGAAAGGCGTCGCGTTTGCCTCACACACCTTAACTGTGCCTTTTATGGATATCACCAAATTCCTCATCAACTACTACGAAATCCCTCCGGATAGGTAAGCATTGTCCGGACACATTTTATAGCCGCAATTCCTTATGAGTCAACATCTCTTATATGCTTATTCGCGCGAATAAGAAAATATGCAAACTATACTATGGAAAACAAAACGCCTCGCTGAGCAACTTTAGCCATTCGTCGTAGCCCCCGCATCCGGTAGACGTGTCCATGCCGGGAGTCAACATGAACCCCAAACTGAAGCGACTCGTCATTCCGTAACTCACGTAGTAGCCATTATCCACATTTCCCCACAGAGCCTCGGAGGCTAGGGAAATTAAGCCGAGTTTCCGAATGGCCTTCCCGTCGCCCTCCTTCATTAAAGAGTTGTCTTCTTTCTTTCCGCAATCAACATAGTTAGCAACGGGTAAGCCCGGCACCATTTGCTTGAGCATCAAATGCAAAAGCAAATTTGACAAATCACCTCTGGTCGGACACTCCGGAACCGTAACCTCCATATTGCATCCACTTCCATTGCAGACTATGGCGACTTCTGTTTCTGCGTTGCAAAGGGACGAAACCGTTTTAGTTTGGCGGAGATGTAAGCATCCGCCGCACTGAGGCCCGAGTGCGTATGGTCCGCCGAGTTCATCGTTGGAGCTATCGCAAGAGAGCGAACCAACATGGATTAAACCGGAGAGACCAATCGAGTCCTTAAATGCTTCTTCTAAGAACTCTCTGTTCCAACCACTTTGAGGGCAAACACCTGCTTGTACCGTTGTTACTGGTTGGCACAGAAGGATGCTGTCACCGACTGCCTTAAACGGCAGGTCTGAGTACTTCACGTATTTCATTGTATCTCCTTTGACCCACGCGTCCGCTCAAAAGCACGCGTCCAGGTCTTGTGAGGTTCGTAGGCCTTGTACCGTCATACGACCATCCTAAAAGGACTCGCATCTAACGGCGTCATTCAAGGTCTTTCCGTGTATTACAGTACACTCGGTATCAAACCTGTCAACCAAGTAACGGCGAGGTTGAGCCTCGTCAACATAGCAAATACCTACGGCCGTAGGATAAGCGCTATGGCTGAAAGAAAGGGAAGGGGTATTGATAGTGCTACTCAAACTTGATGGAGAAATTATACATCCCCATCGCACAGAGGCCTTGCACAACGGCGCCTGCTTTTTGAGGCGGGATTTCAATATCGGTGGTGCCGGAGGGTGGGAGATTTTTCCGTCCCGCCGAGACGGCGATAATCTGCGTGCTCCCGTTCATCGTCACATTGTCTTTACTCCCGCCAGTTCCGCCATTCGCATCGCCTCCCGCACTCCCTGTTAAGAAGAGCGAAGACCCAATGAGCAGGACGGCAATGCCGATTGAAATACTAGTTTGCTTCATAGTAGATACGCTTAGCGAATGGCGCATGCGAATAAAAACACGTTACAAGTTGAAAAGTGGAGGAATGATGCCGTAGGCGGCGAGGGAGGACAGGATATTAAGCAGTCCGAAAAATACTACCACGAGGCCGGCCGTCTTGAAAAAGACACCCGACGACGCTTTCTTGTGGATACCGAGCGAACCGAAGCTAAGGAGCGCGAGTACCGGAAGCGTGCCGAGCGCGAAGATAAGCATCGTGAGCGCCCCAGTCCAGAAACTTCCCGTCGTAAGCGCGTAGAGTTGCATTGACTGGGTAAATCCGCACGGGAGGAAAAAGGTGGCAACACCAATCAGCACGGGCGTCAGGGTATGGTTGATGTTTTTCAGTCCGTGGATATGCTTACCGATAAAAGAGGGAAGTGACGGCGAAAACTTCTTCGCCCACGGAAAAATATCCAGTAAGTTGATGCCGAGAATAAGGAGGACAACGCCGACAAGGAGGCCGACCGCCAGTGTCGCCGAGACGCCAAGCTGAAATACCGAACCGAGCGCACCGATAATCCCGCCGAGCAGAAAGAAAGAAACAAGACGACCGATATGGAAGAGTATTTGTGGGCGGACTTTATCACCTTCTTTGGCGAAACTCGCCGACATAGAAAGCACCAATCCACCGACCACCGCCATACAAGTTGAAACCGAGGCGACAAGACCTATGATAAATGCTGTTCCGTATCCGACCGTACCTGAACCGACCAGATTCACAATGCCGAGTTTCTGGAGCAAGATAAATATCCCGACAAATCCCGCCGCGAGCGGGAAGGCAAGATTGAATTCGGACCACTTCGCGTTATGTTTTTGTTTTTCAAGCGAAAGGGAATAGCCGTGCGGTTTCAAGACCTCACTTAGGTCGCGGGCGATATGCTCGGGTGCTTTGTCACCGAACTCTCCCGTTACCTCAACAGACAGGTTCGCGAGTGATGCTTTGACCGAACGAACTTCGGGCACATCACCAAGCTCACTCTCCGAGAGCGCGACGCACGCCTTGCAGTGCATTCCATTTACGTGAAAAGTGTATGTTTTTTGATGCGTGCCAGCCATTGGGCGCTATTGTACCATATATTCTCCAACGTCTGCTTACTCACCGACAGCAGTCTCCGCTTCCACGCCTGTCTTTTCGTGACTCTGCTCCCACGTTGGTTTCGTTATTCGTATTTGCGTCGGTGGCGGCGCATTTTTTGTGCCCTCTGAACATCATCGCGAGGTGCACGACGACAAAGATGCCGAATAGAATCGGCCAGAGATACCCGCCTGAAAATAGTGTTCCTCCTGCGAAGAGCAACAGACCTACCGGCAGAAGACAGCAAATCAGCATCATCCACTTCATCCCCGAGTCCCTTTTTCCGTTATGGTTATGCATATATTTTAAGTTATTAGGGCTTACGCACACCCCTCCCGCGCTAGACGCGCGTGTGCTCCCCTTTTACCCCCACACCAAATTGCGGCAATTGGTGTGGGGGTATAGGGGAGAATAAGAAAAGAATGCGTAAAGCTCTATAACTGTTAATTTATATCCCACAGCCGCCTCCGCCTTGCTTCGCGGGGGAGCGAACTGGCGCGGAACCGCCTACCGCGCAACCGCTTTCACCACCCGAACTCGCCGCCGGCGCGGTTACCTGCGCCGCTATCCGCGCGTATCCCTGCGCGCTAGAATAGTTGGCGCCAAGCATTTCCTGCGGGTTCACATCCTTCCATTCAACGCCTTTATCTTTCATATAGGTTGCGATAGTGAGATAGGTGTCGGGGAACCAGTACGAGTTGACCGCGAGTGCGGTTTTCCACATTTCCTGTTCGCTTATTCCTTGCGAGGCCATAAGCTCCAAAAGTCCCAGCATTGCCATTCCATGGTTGCAGTCGGGGAAGTGAACCGAATTGCCGCAACAGGGGCGATAGATGCCGCGGGAGACTTTTTCCACCAGCGCTTGCTGTTCTTTGGTCAGCGTAAAAAACATATGGCGGCTGTAATGGTCCATTCCGTTACCCATCGCCATTGTCCATCCGCCCGTTGAGGCGAAACCTCCGGCCCCGCCGTACCGAGGGTCTTGCATCTCACCGGAATCCAAAACAGGATTTTTACTCGCGAGGCCGAGCGCCCAGAACAGATTGAGCAGATAGCCGGCGTTGCTCGCGGTCATTCTTAATTTTTCCGGATTATTTTCATACAGTAATTTTTTATACGCTTCCGAGTACTCGCCGCGCTCGGCGTAGAGCTGTTCAAACCGCTTTGCGTCAATAGCGCCCACACTAGAAAGTTTGGCGCCAAGGTCTCCCCAAGTGACCGGCAACTCAATGCCCGAAGAGGGAAGTACCGCCTCCTCGTCCGGTGAGACGGTGGCGACCTCCGATGCCGAAGCCGTCTGTGCTATCTGCGCGGCTTTTTTCTCTGGCGAGAGTTTTGATGTGTATATCCAGGCAACAGAAAGCATCGCTGATGCAAGAATAATCACGGTTGGTAGCGAATACATTTGTTCCGCACGTTGTTTTTCTCTTATTTCCGGTTCCATAGTAGTAGCTGAATTAGATAAAGAAGACTAAAATGCCGACGCCAATCATCGCAAGACCCGCCCACAGTTTGACGTCCTTCATATTCGTTTGTTTCCACCCCTGCATTTTGTCCACAAGAAGTGTATCTGCCGAGATAAGGAGAACGGCGACAAGCGGAACGATAAGCACGAGGTTGTAGAACAGAAGATACGCGAATCCGGACAGATAGGTGACTTGGTCGCGGAGTAATCCGATAACCATAAGGTACGGGCCGCCCATACACGGGAACTGGCAGATACCGACGAGAAGCCCAAGTCCGAACGCCGCCGGGACAGACGTCCTTTCCATAAGTTTTGCCATAGCGGCGTGGGCGGCGGTCGGGATTTTAAGCCGTATCGGGAACGCGGGGAAGAATCGGGTGATGAGGCTCATAAGTCCAAAGGCAATGAGGAGTGTCGCTCCGAGCTTTCCCATAAAGTGCGGGGTATTGAAGAGATGCAAGACGTTAAGAATGCCAAGACCAATCAGAAAATAAGCGGAAAAAATACCGGCGATATACACGCCGCCAATTTGCAGTATTTTTTTCCGCGTCATCTGAATCCCAAAGAGGAACGCAATCGTAATGAGCAGAATTGAGAACGAACACGGATGTACGCTGTCAAGAAGCGAGGAGAAGAAAACAAGAGGCAGAAGCCACGTCCCGCCCTCGCTTATTCCCCATAGGAAAGAAGAGAATCCCGGGCTGTATTTCAGGGCGATGACTCCCAGAATCGCGGCAAGGACCACTCCTATGATTATGCCAAGTCGTGTAGAGGGGCGCATATTATGGTTGTACTAACGCTTTTATCTCCAGTTGCAGTTTTCCGCCGTTTTCGTCTTCAAGCTCGGCGAATCGGTCAATCTGGCCTACCCCCGCCGGCCCGTGGGCGTTCGGGTCGTAAACGACGCGGATAATCCGACTGTCGCCGGCCGCAATACGCTCGTTTGCGGGAGGAACACGCCCCATACCCGGCATCCCGAAGGGACCTTTGCTCGTACCGTCGGCCCGAACGATAGACGCTCGGGTACACATACACGAAGTCACCAGTGTCTTCAGCAGTACCTCTTTGTCGGTTGCGTTGGTTACCGTAAAATCTTTCGTCACGTCGCCATTTTTCATTGAGATGGTGCCGAAATCATAGACGGTTTCCGAGGAGGTAAGCGAACTTTCTCTTTGTGCGGGATGCGACCCTCCAGCTTCAAACGCGGAAGCCTCTGCGGTATCCTTACCCTTATCCAGATACCCCAGCCCGAAGAGCAGAACGAAAATAAAGACGATAACGAGAGCGAGAATTGTTTTTTTTGATTCCATTGTAGATACGCTTAACGAATGGCGCACACGAATTTGAGATACCCAATCTACCGTGTCGCCTAGTTAATAAAATAGTACAAAGACAAAATACCCGCGCAGAAACGCGAGTTGAACACGTAAAAAGCTAGTGCTTTTTACGTGTTCCTAGGCAAGAGACGGACTCTGTTCAAGAAGGGAAAGCCACCTTGCTATCTTTCTTTGTTGCGGGTCGGCTGGAGGAGAAGCAAACGCGCTACGAGCAAGCGCCGAACTGTTGACGACGAGCGGATGCATGAAACGGGCGAGCAAAACGGCAACGGCTGAAAGCAAAAAAATGATGAGCAGTAACAGACCCGATTGTGTCGTAACCGTAAGAAACGATTGGTACGCGGAAATATGGTGCACCGCCATAGCTACGGCATCCGTCGGGCAGAGCGACACTCCCGTCGCTCCGAACGGACAACCTTCGGGCATGCTGCCGTCCATCCCTCCCATCATCGGAAGACTGAAAAACAAGACGGACAGAAACGACGTCAACAGAAGCGAAACAATGATTTTTTTAAATACAGGGAACATATGCATTACCCTATTTCGCTCGGTCAATAATGTCGTGGATAAGGAGGTCAACCTTTTTTGGCGTCTCGCCGAGGTTCGCATTCGGGAAAAACTGCGATAACACAATCGGGCGCATTCCGGAGATAATCGTCTCCCCATCTTTTATATACACATTTATCTTGCAAGGCATACACAGTCCGATTTTACTATCTTTTTCCAGAAACTCATGGGCAATTTTTGCGTTGCAGAACTCAATGATTTTGAACGGCTCTCGCTTAAAACCTTTCTCGCCAAGCGCTTTCTGCACATCGTGGACATACAAGACGCGCATACCGGACTTGGCAACCTCATCCTGCACGCGCACTACTGCGTCGTCAAAGCTCTTTTTGCTTGTTACGGTGTAATCAAAGTCCATATGTTCAGAATTATTTGCTTAACTCTCTTTTCTTTTCCTCAAATTCCTTTGTGTCGATCTCTCCTTTCGCATAGCGCTCTTTCAGTATATCAAGCGCCGTCTTCCCATGATGTTCGGGGCGGTTTTGTCTTCTATTGTCTGACCCCGAAACTTCCCTAACCAGCCACACAACAAAGAAAATAATCGCTACCCAAAAGACAAGCATCATAACTCCGCCTCCAAACCAACCCATCATACTCCCGCCCCACACCCCGTCATTGTAGAATCCGTACATAGTAGTAACAACATTACCAATAAAATCATTTTACATCTTTCTCGACTTCAGATACAACGAATTGGCTACCACCGAAATGGAACTGACTGCCATCGCGACGGACGCGAGAATCGGATTAAGCAGAACCTTAAAGAAAGGATAGAGACCGCCCATCGCCACCGGAATCAGAATCACGTTGTAGCCGAATGCCCAGAACAGGTTTTGTTTGATGGTGCGCATCGTTGTCTTTGAAAGCGCGATTGCTCCCGCCACACTGCGGATATCTTTATTAATCAGCGTGATGTCGGCCGCTTCCATAGCGATATCGGTACCGCTTCCCATCGCGATGCCGACATCGGCCGACGCGAGCGCCGGTGCGTCGTTAATGCCGTCTCCCACCATAGCCACCACTCTGCCGGCGTTCTGTAATTTCTTAATCTCAATTTCCTTTTGGTCGGGCAGGACTTCCGCCAGAATGTCATCCAACCCTAGAATCGCCCCGATAGCTTCCGCCGTCCGTTTGTTATCTCCGGTAATCATAAACACGGTAATTCCCAGATTCTTTAGAGCTGTTACTCCTGCCTTGGCGGAGTCTTTCAGTGTGTCGGCTACCGCGATAATGCCGATGAACACCCCATTCTTTCCGAGGAGCATCGCGGTTTTGCCCTCGCGCTCCAGACGCGCGATATCGCCCTCTTGCTTTTCAAACGAAATCCCCACGTTCTCAAATAATTTTCGATTACCCAACATCAATTTTGCCCCGTCCAGTACTCCGGTAACCCCCTGTCCCGGCACCGCCCTAAAATCAGAAACCTCACGCAGTGACAGTGTACGCTCCTCCGCGCCTTTCACAATCGCGTCCGCCAAGGAATGTTCCGACCCTTTTTCAAGCGATGCCGCGAGCGTAAGCACCGTCTCATTACTTTCGTCTGAAAGAGAAATGATATCGGTCACCTTCGGTTCACCGCTCGTGAGCGTGCCGGTCTTGTCAAACACCACGGTGTTAACTTTATGCGCAAGCTCCAGACTTGCCGCAGTCTTAATCAAAATGCCGTGTTCCGCTCCCTTGCCGGTACCGACCATAATGGCGGTCGGTGTGGCGAGACCCATAGCGCACGGGCAGGCGATAATGAGAACGGTAATCATATTGAGAAGGGCGTAGGTGAGGGAAGGCTCCGGTCCAAACACGTACCAAAGGACGAAGGTCAACATCGCCAGCATAATGACAATCGGCACGAAATACGACGACACGGCATCGGCCACCCGCTGAATCGGCGCCTTACTCCCCTGGGCTTCTTCAACCAATTTGATGATGTGCGCGAGAAGCGTATCTTTACCGACTTTCATCGCCTTGAACGTAAAGGTACCATGCTTGTTGAATGTCGCGCCAAACACCGTGTCGCCGGCCTTCTTTTCAATCGGCAGACTTTCTCCTGTCACCATAGATTCGTCTATGGCCGAAATGCCCGTCTCTATAATGCCGTCAACGGGAATCTTTTCTCCCGGCCTGACTCGTACGATATCCCCCAGAATCACCTGCTCAATGGGGATGTCTATTTCTTGCCCGTTGCGGAGTACCCGTGCCGTCTTAGCCTGAAGCCCGATGAGTTTGCGGATGGCATCGCTTGTTCCGAGTTTCGCTTTGTCTTCAAAATATCGCCCGAGCAAGATGAGGCCGATAATGATGGTTGCCACGTCAAAATAGGGAAGTGGAGTAATCCCGACAGCATTAACCGTGTCGGGAAAGACCGTTACGAAGAGCGAATAGAAATAGGCGACGGTGGTGCCAATGACGACAAGTGAGTCCATATTCGCCGTGCGGTGCCGGAAGGCGGGAATTGCCGCGCGGTAAAAAGTCCATCCCGCCCAAAATTGTACCGGCGTCGCGAGTACGAGCTGTACGAAAAAGTTTTTCAGAATCTCCGGCGCGGTTTCCATAAGGCCGGGAAAACTGCCCCAGAAAATAAGTCCGCCAAGGACCAAACTCACGGTTACCTTTTTCCGCAAGGTTTGCAGTTCTTTGAGTTTTCTCTGTTGTGATTCATCCTCCTTTTCAACTTCCTCATTAAGAATTGCCTGATAACCGGCACCAGCCACCGCAGAGGCAATAACCTTGTCGGAAACCTCACCCGCGTTAAAGGTAACGGTCGCTTTGTTGGTTGCTATATTGACTACGGCATCGCTCACTCCTTCCACTTTTTTCAAGGCGCGTTCAATAAGCACGACACACGATGCGCAATGCATACCCTGAACCGAGAATGTCTTCTTAATTTCCATAACTAATCTATATGAGACTTACGCATTTGATCGTTTTTGACTCCACTTCCATTCTGTCATTCCAGCGAAAGCTGGAATCCAGGGCTTTACTATATACACTGGATTCCCATTTTCATGGGAATGACAGTCAAAGACGACAGGCATATAAATCTTGTTAAGATACGATAATCTTCCCGTGATACATATTCATTCCGCACGAATACGTGTACTCGCCCTCCTTCGCGGGAGTGATTTTTACGGAGACCTTTTTGTTAAGCGGTAACTCCCTTCGGATATTGAAATCCCCGATAACCACCTCACCGAGGCATTCGGTCGGGTCGGTCCTCATAAAATTCAGTTCGGTCGTTTTACCGACCGGAATGGAGATAACTTCCGGATTGTATCCGCCGGAGACGACAATGGTAACGGACGAACCCGCTATCTTAATCGCCCTGTCTTTCTTCATAAGGAAAAACCAATAGGTCACGCCGATTCCAAGTATGCCCGCGATTATGACGATGATTTTATCTAACGACATAGTGTTCAATATATCTTTTGGCTTTTTCTTACTCTTCCTCCCCTCTGTCCCTCTTTAGAGGGGAAGTGCCGAATCCGTGAGGCGTAGGGGTGTTTCATTAGTATATTCGTACTTTCGTGTTGCATCCCCCTTAGAAAGTCTAGATAGTCGTAGACTAGGGGTGCCTCGTCTTTGGAGGTGGGGGTTGTAAATTACTTCCTCTTCAACCCATACACCTTTAGTATCTCACCGATTGCCGTTTTCTCCTTACCCTCCTTAATCTGGTCAATCACGCAGGTACCGAGATGCTCTTCCATCAGTGTGTCCTCAACGCCGGAGAGCGCCCGCTTTACGGCGGACGTCTGTGTAATGACATCTATACAATAGGTGCCTTTCTCGACCATTTCTTGCAATCCTCTCACTTGCCCTTCAATGATTTTGAGACGGCGCAGTATCGCCGTCGGTTTTTTATGTGTGTGCATTCCGGCAGTATATACCCCCTAGGGGTATAGGTCAAGCGAGGTGTGGATAACGTTATGCGTACCCCGTTATCTGGCAATAGTAGGGAGTTTGTAGAAGTTAAACCTCAACAGTCGCTGTAGAGGTTTAACTTCTACACGCATGTAACCGTAACTGGCCACGCAAGGAGATATGTCGGGATAACATTGACTATTCGCTCTAACTTGCGTTTTAGCATGTAAGCACGGCCGTGCTTACATGCTAAAATGTACAAAGCCGTATTTTGTGAGACATCTTGATAAACTGTCTTTCTTCTGCTGTATTTTTTCTATACGTTGCTATACTTTCCGTATGCTTGAGCAATTTTTTCTCATTGCTTTGGTAGTACAGCTCGTTCATTCAGTCGAAGAGCTGGCGACGGGATTTCACCGAAGATGGTATCTATTCAAAATGTCGTTTCGGACATTTCTTGCGTTTGAGATTCTCTTTTCGGCATTTTGGATTTTTGTTTTCTTTTCCGCCTCGCTACCGTATCGGGAGTATTTGCAGGCATTCTTTCTTATCCTTATGTTCGCGAATGGAGTACAGCATTTGGTCTGGTGGGGGAGTGAGAAACGGTATGTCCCCGGACTCATGACCGCGTTCGTACACCTCGTCGTATTCCTTGTTTTCTACTTCACGATGCTGTTTAGTTAACGGCTCATATACACCATTTGAGCCGTTGGATTTGAAAAAATCCGATTTTCTGTTATAGTTTTTCTGCCTTTTCCCATTATTGAAAATTGATAATTGGAAATTGTAAATTTCTTTTACACGGCCCTATCGTCTAACGGTTAGGACGGAAGCTTCTCAAGCTTCAAATCGGAGTTCAATTCTCCGTGGGGTCATCGGTACAAAAAAGAGCCACTTGGGGGGCCTTTTTTGTTGGATGACCTTACTCTTTTTGCACTTCTTCTTCGAGTTCTTCAATCTCAAACCGAGCTCTGTTTGCTCGGCCGAACAAATCGAATTCTATTTCTATCCACTGATTTGTATAATCTATATCAAGGACTTTAACTTTTGCAAATTGCCCAATCGGAAGTCTTGTCTTGTTGTTTATATAAATTTTTCCAATTTCTATTTGTCTCTGCCCGATTGATTCTCTGAATTTTTCCTCCAAGGTAGGATCTAGAGGCTCAAACAATGATGACCCGACGATATTCGCTCTCATGACCACACCTTTCGCATTTTCAAATACTGTAGAATTATTACTATCTGTAAGTTCAAATCCTAAAACTCCAGATTCCTGGTCAATACTAGTTACTCTAATTTCAGCACCATTTAGCTTACGCAAAGGATGATCCCTTGCTACGCTAAACTTTCGAACTTGACCCACTTCTACTTTTTTCTCTACTAGTTCGGCTCGGACTCTAGCCGTTATTTGCTGTTTTGCGTCCGATAACATTCCTTCAAGATCAAATTCTTTTGGCATATATGTAGCATAGCAAAAAGGTAAGCAATTGAAAATGCAGTAATCGTTAAGCGTACCTGCCTATCAGGCAGCCATGCTCTCGAGGTCCCATAGAGTCACCAAAATGCACCAAACTGTTATAATAGCGAGTATGACCAAAAAAGAACTCGCCGGTGGGGCGGTACACAAAATGCCCGATGATTTCCAAAAGGCCCTTAGTGGAGCGCCTGCGGCACAGGCAGTATGGGAAACTATCACGCCACTCGCGCGTAATGAGTGGGTTTGTTGGATTATATCCGGCAAGAAAGCGGAGACGAGAAGTATTCGGATACGGAAGGGAATCTCAAAGCTCAAGGGCGGAATGCGCCGGCCGTGTTGCTGGGCGGGGTGTACACATCGTTAAAAGAAACTTTTTCTGTAGTTTCTTTGTTTAATCAATATTAGGACTTTATCCTCCCTAATAAGGGAGGTGGCCGAGTCGGCGAGGCCGGAGGCCACGATAAATCTAGGGCACTTCGATTTTGTAGCCAATCGCTTCGCTCTTGGACAAAATCAGTCGGGTGTGACACCCCACCACTCGAGGACTCGTGTGCTCCCCTTGAAAGGGGAGATAGGGAGAATAAGAAAAAGATACGTAAGTCCCAACTATATGAAAAACATTAAAAGGAGTTCAACCATACTTCTTCAGGTAGTTATCGTGCTTATCGGCATTGGCGCTCTTGCCTTTATGCTTTGGGAACCTCATATTGAGGGCAGAAATGTGAGCGCCACACTTTTTGAGATTTACTTCAACGACCCGTTTCTGGCGTATGCGTATATCGCGTCCATCGCATTTTTCGTGGCACTCTATCAAGCATTCAAGCTCTTCGGCTACCTAGGGCAAAACACAGTATTTTCAGAACCAGCCGTGAAGGCTTTGCGGACTATTAAGTACTGCGCGACATCTCTTGTGGGTTTTGTCGTAGTGGCAGAAGCCTACCTATTGATAGTTCGGCCAGGCGATGATATTGCGGGCGGTGTGTTTATCGGTCTTCTCCTGATTTTTGTCTTTGGCGTAGTCGACATCGTAACGAAGAGGTTTGAACGGATTGTACAAACCGCCGTGGATAAAAAGTGACGCCTCCCTTGACGGGGTAATCGTCTTCCTCCTCTCCCCGCCTGCCAATCGGCGGGCAGGCTTCCCAAGGAGGGGTTGGGGGTGGTAGTCACTACCCCCTCTCCTGTCTCCCCCTTGGAAAGGGGGAGAAGGTAAGACAGAAAGTGAAGTTACCTCGTGAGGGGATACATTTTGATAAAAAACCTTGAGAATGACAAAAAGTAGGAAATGGCAAGAAGTACGGCAAAGCTGGTTTCTCAAATGAAGATTAAGAGCGGCATCGTAACCCCCACTTTTGATTTTCCAAAATCAAAAAAAAAGGGGGTGTTCCCATTCGTAGGTATTCGCCCGCCTGCCAAAGCTCCGGCTTTGCGATAGCGGGCAGGCAGATTCGTATCAAAGACGGATTAGTATCTATGAAACGATTTGTCAGGAAAGTCAATATATGTTAGGCTTTCGGCAGCATCACATCTTATGAAAACCAAAACGCTCCCTTCGTTTGCTGAAGTGCAGCAAGCTTTTGCCGAAATCACTGGCTACCCCGTGACTAAGTTCACCCCTTCTTTCAAACTTCTGGACTGTGCAGGCGAGATAGAACGCGTTGAGCAGATGTTCGGCGTGCGCATCAGCGTGCGGAATTTCATCAATGCTTCAGTCCAAGAAGTCTTTGACGGGATGAGCTTCCCGTCATGACCATCGCATAACTGTCCCAAGCATATGCCGACCCTTGTTTTCGGGGGTCGGTATGTTTTTTTTGTAGATATCAGGATGTACGCACACCCCTACCGCCACGCGCTCCCACCACCCCGCCTCGCGGACTCGGCCCGCCTTACAGTCGCTGTACACTTTTCGCTTTTTGAAGACAAAATGCTCAAAGTCTTGCGAAGCTCCAAGTGTTCGCTTCTCACCTCCTCAGGCAGGAGGGGAGGTCGTGTGCTCCCCTTATTAGGGGAGAATTAAGAAAAAGATACGCAAGGTTCTATTTAAGATTGGAGGGGAGGGGGACACCCACACCTATTTTGCTTTACAGCAAAATGGGTGTGGGGGTATACTTCACCTATATGATTACTCCTAATCTAGAGCATGTGTGAAAACCAGGGTTCCCGAGCCGAGAGTCGCGCGGTCGTCGGTGAGAAACCGAGTCGGAGGACGAGCTGTAGCTACGCTACAGTGAGTCCGAGACGAGTGTTTCGCAACCAGAACGCGCGGCTCGCAGGCAGGGAAGGGTTTTCAGACATGCTCTAACACGTATATATATGAGGAATGTTCTTCTTGCATCAGTGGTCGCGCTTGCTGTTCTCGTCTCCGTGGGGGGAAGGGAAGCGAAGGCCGCGGATGCCGACTGGGTCGCGATACAAACGCCGAGTCAAAGCGAGCTCTCCGGCATTTCGTGTCCCGACGCGCGGACGTGCTATATCGTTTCGGGGCTCTACCTTTCCGGCGGCAGCGGGTCACTCGTGAAGACAACCGACGGCGGGGACACCTTTACGCTCCTCTCGTCGCCGACGCTGAACCCGCTTCACGCGATTTCCTGTCCGACCGTGAAGACGTGCTACGCGGCGGGTGATTTCGGCACGTTTCTCAAAACAACCGACGGTGGTGTGAATTGGATAGAGACGTTTCTCGGCAACAAGGGCAGTCCGCCACAGTTTGCGGACGTCTTGGCGATTGACGAACAGAAAGTGCTGGTCGTTGGACGCGATGGCGTGTTCTTCCGAAGTGAAGACGGCGGAGCGACATGGGGTCGTCCGACTATCAAAACCGTTGCGGACCTCACCAGTGTGTATTTCATTGACGGGTCCGCGGGACTCCTTGCCGGAAACGGAGGAGTCTTACTTAAAACCAAAGATAGCGGCGCGATATGGGAACCACTCGGAGCGCTTCGGAGCACGGCACAGCTGTGGAGCATCAAAGGCAATGGAACCGGCACACTCTACGCGGTTGGGGATAAAGTACACAAGAGCACTGATGGTGGAGAGACATGGACGACGCTCCCGACCGACCTTGCCAAAAGTTTTGTGGATATCGCCACGCAAGGAGGGAGTACGGCGTACGTCATCGCCAATACCAATTCTATTCTGAAAACAACCGATAGCGGCGCGACGTGGAGTGCGGACGCGTCTCTCGGCAACACATTCCTCCGAGGAATCGCCTGCCCGAGCACGTCACACTGTCTCGTTCTCGGAAGCTCCGGTAAGGTATTCCGGCTCGGTACGCCACCCGCGGCCGTGGTCACACCTCCTCCGGCCCCGCCAGTAGTCGTTGTCGCACCAGAGCCGGTTCCTGTACCTATCGTGACTCCTCCGATGCCCGTCGTCACTCCGCCCGCGTTCGTTGCGACCGAACCCAAGACTACGTCTGCCACAGCATCCGCACAGGGCAGTGTTTCGCTGAATCGTACACTTAAGAAAGGCTCCCGCGGTGAAGACGTGAAGAAACTGCAAGGACTCCTCGCGGCAGTCGGTCTCTTTTCCTCATCTGATATTGCCGACACGTATGGTCCGATGACGGTAAAAGCCGTCGGGACATTTCAGGAGAAATACGAGATTGCCGTTCCCAGTGACGCAGGCTACGGACAGGCGGGACCAAAAACACGCGCCAAGCTTATTGAAGCGGCACAGCTTGAAGGCAGGGTTGAGATGACTCCTGAAAATACTCCCAAGACCGTGAAAACAACCGCCTCCGTCCTTACCCGCCAGTTGAAGAAAGGCTCAACGGGAATCGACGTGAAAAGACTACAGGAACTGCTCGCGACCGACAAAGACGTCTATCCTGAAGGGGAGGCGACCGGCTACTTTGGTTCTCTTACCGCGAAAGCCGTTGGGCGTTTTCAGGAGAAATACGACATTGCGTATCCGGGAGATGACGGCTACGGCGAACTCGGTCCTAAGACTCGCGCGAAGCTCAAGGAGCTTTCCGAATAGCTGTGAATTACGAAACCCTTGTTCTGTCATTCCAGCGGAGGCAGGAATCTAGAACATTTCAGGAACCTGGATTCCAGCCTCCGCTGGAATGACAGAGAGAACTCAAGTCCTATTAAAAATGAGCGTACACCACGGGAGTGTGGTGTACGCTTTTGAAAAAGTCTCGGTGTGAGCGGGGAACGGCCTTCCGTGCTTCTCACGGAGAGGGTCGCTGAGGATGCAGGAAAGGGAAGTGCACCTTTCGGTTCTTTTGTTGCTCCTTTCTCATCCGCGCGAGACGCTGTCTTTGATTTCTCACCTGTCCCGTAAAGTGAGCATTGATCTTGCTTGGCTCAAAATGGGGAATGAGGCTAAGGACAAGCTGAAAGAGAATTTCTCGCTTTTCGCAAACATCGTTGGGAGTTTCCCAGCTTTGCTTTTCAAACGGTACCGTCCTGAATACCACTTTCAAGGCCGCTTCTCGGGTTATGTGTCGCTGTGTTGAAAGCGCGATTGCTTCCCGCGCAAGGTCGGCAGTGTTTATATTCATAGAGCATCGGGGGTTGAAAACTACCCGAAGTCTATAGAAACGGCCTTGATATATCAAGTCGTGTTCTACTCGTGTTCCTGTTCCCATTCTCGCCGATGGTCCAATAGAGGTTTTTTCTTGAGAGAAAGTCCTTCGGCCATTCTGACGACTTTAGGTTCTTTTTCCCTCTCAATTTCTGGTGCGCTATGCATCTCTGGCAGTTCTTCTGGCGCAGTCAATTCTTCAAGCGGTACTTCTATATCCGCCGCCGTACCGTTCGCAAGGGCATCGCGAATCTTATCAAAAAATGGTTTTGCTCTTTCCGGGGGCATAGTGTTACTGCTATTCGAATAGTGATTCCACTACTTTTTTAACCACCGCACCGTCCGCCTTTCCTTTTGTTTCCTTCACCTCGTAAAAGCCGAAGACGGCTCACGGGGCGAGAAGTGCGCTACTAAAATAATGACTCTACAATTTTCTTCACGGTGCCACCATCGGCCTTACCCTTCACTTGCGCCATCACCGCGCCGATAAGCTGGCCCAATTTCGTCTTGTCGGTCACACCGAGCTTTGCCTTCACCGCTTCTGCAATTCTTCGCACCTCCGCCTCCGGCATTTGGGCGGGAAGAAATGCCTCAAGTATCTTCATCTCGCTTTCCTCTGCTTTCGCCAAATCCTTGCGTCCACCTTGGGTGAACTGCTCGATAGAATCTTTACGTTGTTTGACGGAGCGCTTGATAACCGCGAGCGCTTCGTCGTCAGAAAGCTCGCCGGTTTTCTTCAGCGCAATAGCCTCGGTCATAAAAACGGCTTTCAGGTTGCGCAGGGCGGAGAGCTTCGTCGCATCTTTCGCGCGCATCGCTTCGACAATTTGCGTTCCGACAGTTTGGACAATAGACATAGGTATAAATCTTATTTCGACTGGTAAACCCGACTCGAGCGCCGATGTGCTATGGCTTGTGTGGCTTTATTTCCTGTTCCGAAAAGAATCCTT
Organism: Parcubacteria group bacterium GW2011_GWA2_49_9; assembly: GCA_001004005.1. Classification (GTDB taxonomy): domain Bacteria; phylum Patescibacteriota; class Minisyncoccia; order Phycocordibacterales; family UBA10002; genus UBA10002. The sequence continues at coordinate 2,782 of LCQF01000011.1, read as the reverse complement.
TTTCCTTGTACACGGGAGTTATCCACGGGGCAGGTGGTACACATCGCTTATGATGACTACTTTTTTACCTTCCGGAAGCAGTTCCTTAGGAAACTCGGCGAATTGATGCCCCGTGTGCTGAATATCACGATTCTCGGTAATTTTGACACAGCTACTTGGAAAATGAAACTGCTTCTCAAACTCGCCTGCTTCAATCAATTGGGCAAGATAGTCGTTCGTCGAGGCCTTGCCACTCCAGTAGATAACCGGCCCCTCCTTTTCAATATCGGAATCGGTTACTTCGGACACCTCCTTACTAAGTCGCACAGCGGTCACCTCTCTCGCTACCGCTAAAGCGGTTTCAAACCTCCGGCGTGTCTGATTATACGATGTGGCTTTCTGCTCCTCCCCCTTATGTATCTTCGCGCCCTCTTCCAATGTCTGATCAGGTCCGGTAAGCGCCCAGATTACCTCCCAATCTTGAGCGGGTTTGGGCAAGTCCCCCTTTTCTATTTTCTCGCGATACTCTTTAAATCTCTCGATAACTGCGTGTCGGCCCGCAACATACTCAGGCTTGAAATACGGGTTTTGCTCTTTTCGCGCACCCGCCACTTCCGGGTCGTACATTCCTTTTTCGGGCGTCATAACGGAATTATGGTATCACATTTCGAGAAACGTTTGGTATACTACCTCCTATGCAAACAACCCTCTCAATCGTCGCACTGGCCGTAGGACTCGTTACCATCGGCGCCGTTATCGTACTTATTCTTCGCCTGCGGAATCTGCAACAGCCGAAGAATACGGACGAAACGGCATTTAAGATGTTATTTGAGCAGATGGGCCAGCAGACGCGCTCGCTGGACCAGAAACTCCACGAACTGACCCGAACGGTAGACGCGAAGATGGGAGAGACCACCAAGCAGATGGGGGAGACGATGCGGAATCAATTCAGCGAGTCCTCAAAGCTCATCAAAGAAGTAACGGAAGGATTGATAAAACTTGAGGAGGGGAACAAGCAGGTAGTTTCTTTCGCTGAACAGCTCCAGAACTTACAGGATATTTTGAAGAACCCGAAACAGCGGGGGATTTTGGGCGAATACTATCTTGAAACACTTCTCAAAAATGTGCTCCCGCCGAGCAACTACAAAATGCAGTATCCGTTCGCGAACGGCGAAATTGTGGACGCCGTAGTGTTTGTGAAGGAGAAAATAATTCCGGTAGACTCCAAGTTTTCGCTAGAAAATTACAACCGCCTCGCCGAGGCGAAGGACCCATCCGAAAAGGAGCGGCTGGAGAAACTATTCGTCAACGACCTTAAACTTCGCATTACGGAAACCTCAAAGTATATCCGCCCGTCCGAAGGAACGATGGACTTCGCCTTTATGTTTATTCCACACGAAGCGATTTATTACGACCTGCTTGTGAACAAAATCGGCCTCGTGACCGACGATACCGAAAACCTGATTCAGCGTGCCGCCAGCAAGTACAAAGTGTTGATTGTTTCCCCAACCTCGTTCCTCGCGTACCTCCAGACCGTGATGCAAGGGCTTAAGGCGCTTCAAATAGAAGAAACAGCGAAAGATATCGTGAAGAGGGTAGACGACCTCGGGAAGCACCTCAAGAGCTATGAGGAGTACCACACCAAGCTCGGTAACGCTCTCGGAACCACCGTCAACCACTACACCGCGTCCGGTAAGGCATTTAAGCAAATTGATAAGGATATTTTGAAGGTGACGGGTGCTTCTATCGGTTTTGAGCCACTTGCGATTGATAAGCCTGCGATGGAAGAGTAGTTTCTTACCTCTCCCCCTTTCCAAGGGGGAGAATGAGAGAGGGTAGTGCATATAAATAAAAAGCAGGCGAACTCGTTTGAGTTCGCCTGTGTGCAAGTCGTAGAGATGGAGTCAATGAGGCTCGCCGTCCCGATGCCATCGCCGAAGCGCAACTTCGTCGGTATCATAGAAGAGCCTCCTGTGCTTAATTGTCTCGGCATGTTCGTCGGCGAACAGGATGTTTGAGAATCCCCGATGCCTTCGGTAGGGGGCATCTTTTGGTGTCTCGAAATACCCACCAATTTTTCTAGACAAAATGTCTGGACCCTCCGAAAGCGGGAATTCAGGGTAGAATGACCTCCCGATGGAATCGCCCAGCGCAATCATGTCGCTTGGACGCTTCACCTCCGATTCCGCAACCGGCGTCATCTTGAGAGAAGAGTCGAAAATTGACCTCCCGTCGGAAAGCCCGTACCGATAGAAGCTATTCTCGTAGCTTCCGATGTTGTATGCGTACGACCCGAAGGACTCTCCTATGAAAGTCGTCGGCCGTATGTCACCACCGGTGAATCCGCGATATGTGGGACAACCGAATTTTCCCTCGCTCCAGACCGATGTGCGGGTAGAATAAGCCCCGACGCTGTCATACCACCGTGAGCCGCGCGGCTCTTCATCGCTCGCGTGCCGCGCGTAGTCTGGGTACACGCCGTTGTCCAGCGTGTAGCTCAAGAGAGCAATTCCCATTTGCCGCAGATTACTCCGGCAGTGGGTTGACTGCGCTTTTGCTTTCGCACTTGTAAGTACGGGCAAGAGCAGGGAAGCGAGAATCGCAATGATTGCGATGACGACGAGAAGTTCGATAAGAGTAAATCCTTTAATTCTGATTTTCATATTTCTTCCGTCCCGCCCACAATTCAACAAGAATTCAATGAGGCAACTCGTTTTCTGAATTTGTACACTTCAGGTACACTGTTCGAATGAAAAAAGACCAAAAGGCAGACATCTTACCCGTGCGGAGCGCGATGAGGTAG